>NZ_CP117811.1:2496303-2808341 GCF_028728065.1 Lentisphaera profundi
GTTGCGCTTAATATCAACCTCGGCTTTGGTGGTCACAACGCAACTGGTTTAGTAAGGAAGTTCAAATGAAAATAAAAGCTCTTATTGTAACGATCTTTTTAGCAGCAATCTGCTTCTCTTGTGCAAGTAATCCACAAATTGCTAGCCATGAGCTCCCCGCTTTAGAACGGTCTTGGGCTAATGCTATCCAAGCGTCTTATCCAGATTGGCAGCCACCAAGCTTCGCACCGATTGATCAGTAAGGAGTCCGGCCGATTTTATTCGGCCAAATCATGAACATCTCTATACAATCTGATACAGATAAATACACTTTAACTGAGACAGCTCACATAGAAGCTATTGCCCTATATTTATGTAATCACTGGGGCCTCAGTAAAGAAAATTGCGAGCTCAATATTAATTTCACTGATGATGCAGGAATTGAACCCGTAAATGTTCAGTTCCTCAATCATGAAGGTCCTACTGATGTCATTAGTTTCGATTATATCGAAGACTACGACGAAGAATTTTCCGCCCCCGATGACCCCTTTGTTTTAGGCGAACTGCTTATCTCTCTAGAAACGGCTGAAAGCCAAGCCAAGAGCTATAAATCATCATTTAATGATGAAGCACTTCTTTACCTAGCCCACGGCATACTTCACCTTTGTGGCTTTGATGACCATGAAGAAGAAGATATAAAAGCCATGCGCGCAGCAGAGGCTGAATCCATGATGATTATTAAAGATCATTTTGACCAAGCTAGGATTCTCGCCTAATGGAAATATTTATTCTACTTATCCTTTTAGCCCTTGCTTCTTGGACTAGCTCATGCCGCTCATCTTTGCGTAAACTTACTGGCGGACTGCTCCGAACTTTAGAAGATAAAACTCAAACTAAATGTCAGTTCATCGATGATAATCGCCCTCGATTCGGCTTCACTCTGCGCGCGGCTAGTTTTACTTTCACTACTTCATACACACTTATTGCTTATAATTTTTTCATCCTTGAAGGCGCAAAAAATAGTCGTATCGAAGATATTGCTTACTTCTCTTTGATTATGTTACTTTATTTATTAACACGTGAAGTCATTGGTTCCATTTGGTCGCGTAATTATGGCATTAAGATCCTCAGTAATTCATTGCCTGCCATTAAAGCTTTGAGTCTATTGTATTTACCTTATGTGGCTATCGTAATGTACCTCCATCAGCTTCATGAAGCTCGCTTAGAAGAAAGTAATAACAATACAACAAAAGCATCTGCCGAAGATGAAATCCTCTCTCTAGTTGAAGACGACGAAGATAATGATGACATAGATTCTATTGAAGATGAAGAAGCTCGCATGATCAAAGGTGTTTTTAATCTTGATGACACCACCATTCGCGAAGTCATGATCCCGAGACCTTCTATTACAGGCGTAGAGAAAAAACAGTCCCTAGAAGAAATAAAAAAACTTTTCATCAGCAGTGGCTTCAGTCGTCTTCCTGTTTATGACGAGAAGCCAGACACTATCATAGGCCTTGTCTACGCAAAAGATTTCCTTGATTACAGTCGGGTTGGCCGCTCCAAGCTCAACGACCTTCTTCGCCCTGTAGAATTTGTTCCTGAAACACAAACGCTTGACCTCACACTACCTAATTTTCGCAAGAAAAAAATTCATCTTGCAATTGTGCAAGACGAATTTGGCGGTACTGCTGGTCTCGTGACCATGGAAGATATCCTCGAAGAAATTGTCGGTGAAATTCAGGATGAATTCGACACCGAAGAAGAAAGTTATATCAAAATTGAAGATGATGGCTCTGCCACTTTAGATCCTCGTGCTACCATAGACAACATCAACGAAATACTTAATGCTGAAATATCCGATGAGGAATACGATACTATCGGTGCTTTTATTTATAACATCACTGGCGATATTCCGAGTAAAGGAACAGAACTCGAATGCGATTTCTTCACGGCAAAAATACTTGATGCAGATGAACGAAATATCATCAGTATTTCTCTCTCGCTTAAGACTAAAGAGCAAAGAACTTAGCTAAACTTTCATTTGCTAAGAACTTTGTGAACTTACGGATGTTTCTTACTCCATTTTCTTTAAATCAATGATGATGAATTTTGACATTGGCGTGAAACTTTTTTTGGCGTGATCACTCAAACCTACCAATGGATTCGTTTCAGGAAAATAAGCCCCTGCACAACCTTGTGGAATATTGTACTTCACTGGACGAAAGCTCTCGACTGAGCGTAGTTCACCATCGCTTGCGTGACTCGTGATTTTTACTGAATCAGTTTCTTTCAGACCTAAATCTGCCATATCTTTTTCATTAAGGAAAATAACTCTACGTTCATTCTTAATACCTCGATAACGATCATCCATACCGTAAATCGTGGTGTTATATTGGTCATGGGAACGCATGGTCATCAATCTTAGTCGCCCGGCTTTTAATTCATGTATAGGCAAGTCATTAGTGATGAAACGCGCCTTTTGAGTGGCTGTTTTCCATTCCCTTAAACGCGCAGAATTCCTGAGATGAAAACCACCGGGCTCTTGGATTTTTTTGTTATAATTTTCAAAACCTGGAATCACTGCTTCAATTTTCTCACGAATATTTGCGTAATCCGCAATAAGTTCATCCCAATCCACTCGTTCCGAACCTAATAAAGCTTTTGCGATGCCCGCAACTATCGCAGGCTCTGACTTCAAACTTGTTGATGCAGGCTCATTTGAACCCGTAGATGCGTGAACCATAGACATTGAATCTTCCACTGTTACACTTTGTATCCCAGATGCTTGAAGATCTTTTTCTGATCGCCCGATACAAGGAAGAATCAATGCCTTCTTTCCGTGAATCACATGACTACGATTAAGGTGAGTCGAAACGTGAACAGTTAATTCACAGGACTGTAAGCCCGTAAAAGTTTTTGCCGTATCGGGGCTCGCAGCTGCAAAGTTACCTCCCATTGCTACAAAGACTTTGGCTTCACCTTTATCCATGGCTTCAATTGCGTGAACCGCGCTCATGCCATGTTTGCGAGGAGCTGTAAACTCGAATTCTTTTTCTAAACTGAGTAAAAAATCTTCTTTGGGGAATTCCGTGATTCCCACGGTGCGATCTCCCTGCACATTACTGTGGCCACGTACAGGGCAGGCTCCCGCCCCCTCTCTTCCCATATTGCCCTTCAATAACAATAAATTGATCACTTCCTGAATATTTGCCACTCCATGACGGTGTTGAGTTAAACCCATTGCCCAACAAGCAATCACTTTATCTGCCTTGCAATAGACTTCGGCCGCCTCAATAATCTGCTCTTTCTGCAAACCCGACTCGCTTAGAATATCCTCCCAAGAAGTGTTTTCCACCATGGCTTTGTACTCATCAAAGCCAGAACAATGTTGATCAATAAAGCCTTTATCTAAACTTGCGCCAGATTCAAATATGTACTTAATCATACCTCGAATTGCGGCTAGATCCCCACCAATCAATGGTTGATAATAATGACTCGAAATGGGGCTTACTTTATTGAGACTCATGCCAACTGGATCTTGAGGATGAATAAATCCTTTGAGACCTGCCTCCACAAGAGGATTAAAACTTAAAATTTTACATCCACGCTTGGCTGCATTTTGTAATTCTCCAAGCATACGAGGATGATTGGTCCCAGGATTTTGTCCAAAAACATAAATCGCATCAGCTTTTTCGAAGTCATCCAACAATACCGTACCCTTGCCAATGCCAACACTCTCTCCCATGCCCACTCCCGTGGATTCATGGCAAAGGTTGGAACAATCAGGAAAATTATTTGTGCCATACATGCGCCCCATGAGCTGATACAAAAAAGCCGCCTCATTTGAAGTCCTTCCCGATGTATAAAACAAAGCTTCATCTGGGCTAGCTAAGTTCTTGAGTTCATTTGCGATGAGCGCAAAAGCCGCAGACCATTCAATAGGCTCATAATGATCAGTTTCTGGATTGTACACAAAGGGTTCTGTCAGACGTCCCTGATCTTCTAACTTAAAGTCCGACCACTCAGCCATTTCTTTGACTTTGTACTTCATGAAGGTCGCACTTGAAGCTCGTTTTTTTGTCGTCTCATAAGTCAGTGCTTTGACACCATTTTCACAATATTCCGCAATCGCCGAGGTATGCTTTGGGTCGGGCCATGCACAACCTGGACAATCAAAACCTTTGGGTTGATTCATTTTGAAAAGTGTTTTTGCGCTTTTGGCAAAGGCCTCTCTTTTCATGAATTTCATTGAAGATTTTAAGGCTCCCCAACCACCTGCATATTCTTTCGACATCTCAGCTCTCCTGCATATTTAATTGATAACTCTCCAGACGATCGGGACATGAATATACCGTAAAACGTTCATCACGACAAAAGGCCATAAGGGTAATATTTAATTTTTCAGCCCATTCAACTGCTAAAGAAGAAGGCGCTGAAATCGCAGCAAGAACTTCTATCCCTGCACGACAACATTTTTGTATAATTTCAAAGGACACTCTGCCACTTAAAGTCAGCATTTTCGCTTGCTCTAAACAGTCATGCTCCAGTAAATAACCAATAACTTTATCCACTGCGTTGTGACGACCCACATCCTCGAAATGACACAGAACTTTACCATTTTGATCAATTGCTGAAACCCCGTGACTTCCTCCCGTGAGAGAAAATAGCAGCTGTTTTTTGGCACTCGCTTTAAAGGATTGGATGACAAAATTTTGATTGAAAATCGTCTGACTCTCCAAGGGCTTGAGACTGGAGAATAAGCCTTCAACATTGCGCTTACCGCAAATTCCACATGATGGGCTAGAACCAAAACGCCGTCCCTCCGGAGTCACTTTTTCTTGCAGTTGTACTCGTGCAATCAAACCCTTTTGCCACTCTTCTAAGTGAAATGATTCAAACTCTAGCGAGCTGATTCCTTCGCTATGCAATAGCCCACGAACCAAATAACGCTCGTCGCCAGGCGTTTGCATTGTCAGCGATAAATCCTCACCATTGACAATGATTTGCAAAGGAGTTTCCACTAAAAGACAATCACGTGTAGGCTCAATGCCTTCTTGCGTGATTTTTTGACTAGTAATTGACCGAATTTTTTCCATGTGAGTGACCTAACGAAGTTATACGACTCTTGACAATAGCTCAATAAAACGGACTTCTCTTGTTATTTTCGATCAATTTTTAGTATGATCCCCGCTTTTATTAAAGCGCGCCTAGACGCTCTCCTTGGTAAGAACCATCGAGAACATTTTTGCACCAGGTCTCACGAGTCGCCAAATACCACTCTACGGTTTTACGCATTCCTGACTCAAAAGTCTCCTGCGGTTTCCAGCCTAATTCTCTGTCAATTTTCGTGGCATCAATGGCATAGCGCACGTCATGACCAGGACGATCTTTTACATAAGTGATTAAATCTCTATACTGATTCAACCCTTGAGCTTTATTTGGATGGAGTTCTTCGAGTAAATCGCAAATAGTATGCACCACTTCAAGATTTTTTTTCTCATTGTGGCCACCAATATTATAGGTCTCACCAATCACACCTTCGAGTGCGACTTTAACCAAGGCACGGGCATGGTCTTCTACGTAAAGCCAATCACGAACCTGCTGACCATCACCATACACCGGCAGACTTTTCCCTGCCAAAGCATTGAGAATCATCAGGGGGATTAATTTTTCGGGGAAGTGATACGGTCCATAATTATTTGAACAATTAGTGATTACCACAGGTAAACCATAAGTACGATTCCAGGCACGCACTAAGTGATCCGAGGAGGCTTTCGAAGCCGAGTAAGGTGAACTAGGTGCATATGCCGTGGTCTCGTAAAAATAATCACCACCTTCCAAGTCACCATAAACTTCATCGGTAGAAATATGATGAAAACGAAAATCGGCATGTTCCGAACTGTACTTACGAGCGACTTCTAAGAGTGTATAAGTTCCAATGATATTTGTTTCCATGAATTCACCTGGAGCATCTATCGAACGGTCGACGTGTGATTCAGCTGCTAAGTGCATCATCACATCTGGCTTAAAATCGGCAAATACTTTTTCTACGCCATCACGATCACATATATCCACCTGAGCAAAACTATAGCGTTCATGACTCTCTACGTCGCGTAAGGATTCTAAATTTCCTGCATAAGTCAACTTATCTAAGTTGAGTACTTGATGCTCACTATCTTCAATTAAATGGCGAATCACTGCCGAGCCAATGAAGCCCGCACCACCAGTAACAATTATTTTCATCTTTCATATCCTTTTAAATTTTGCCTAATCTTATCTTTAGAAGCTTTAAGGCAAGGCAAGTTTAAAGAAAAACTCATAAGAACTCACTAGAAGATAAGTCAATTTGAGCTATCATGCACAATAATTTTATACCTCTTGGAAATCATCATATAATATGAGCATAAACTTAAGCAGTTTCACCCCTTACGACTTAAGGGCTAAACTTGGCGAACAACTTAACGAAGAGGTTGCTCAAGCTATTGGCTACGCCTATGCAAAAGTCACCAAGGCTAAAAGCGTTTGCGTTGGCGGAGATATTCGCCTCAGCTCAGAATCATTAAAAAATGCCCTGGCTATAGGCCTAAGCCAAGCGGGTTGCCGCGTCATCGACCTCGGCTTGACTGGCACTGAAGAAATGTACTTTGCCACAGTTCATTACAAGTTAGATGGTGGCATTCAAGTCACTGCTAGCCACAACCCAAAAAATTATAATGGTATGAAGTTCGTCGCAAAAAATGCAACACCCATTGGTAGAGAAAACGGTCTAGAAGAAATTCGCGTGTTGGCTGAAAATATCCTCAATAACTATCAAACATCACTAACTAATCAAAACTTAGGTCCGATTGAGAAGCACAGCTGTCTTGAGCATTACATAAAGCATCTTTTTACTTTTATTGATCTCACAAAATTACGTCCCATGCGACTACTGATGAATGCCGGCAATGGTGCCGCAGGTCATGTCATCGATGCCATTGAGCAACATTTTCAAAATCATGATATCCCTATTGACTTAATCAAAATCAATAATCATCCCGATGGCAACTTCCCAAAAGGCGTGCCCAACCCTCTCCTACACGATTGCCGTGAAGAAACTAGTCATGCCGTCATTGACCATCAATGTGATTTAGGTATTGCTTGGGATGGTGATTTTGATCGATGCTTTTTCTTTGACTCAAAAGGACTCTTTATTGAGGGTTACTTTATTGTAGGCCTCTTGGCTGAAGCCTTCTTGAGTCACGATCCCAAGCAAACGATTCTCCATGACCCACGATTGACTTGGAATACCATTGACCTCGTCAAAGAAGCCGGCGGCAAGGCCTTTCCAAGTAAAACTGGCCATGCCTTTATCAAAAACGACATGCGTCAACGAGATGCCGTTTATGGCGGTGAAATGTCTGCTCATCATTATTTCAGAGATTTCTTTTATTGCGATAGTGGCATGGTTCCTTGGTTATTAGTTATTGAATTGCTCTCCACCAAGCAGCAGAATTTACATAACTTATTAAAGGGTAGAATTGCTCTGTTCCCTAATCCCGGAGAAATAAATTTCATTATCGAAGAAAAAGAAAAGGCTATTGCTGAGGTCGAGAACTTTTTCCGTGATCAAGATGAAAAAGCCATAAATATCGAATACTTTGATGGCTTAAATGTAGAATTTAAAAATTGGCGCTTCAATTTGCGTTGCTCCAATACCGAAGCTCTAGTGAGACTTAACATAGAGACTCGTGCCGACCCACAATTACTCGAAGACAAACTGACGCTCTTAAAATGCCTTTTGAATAAATGGATAAAAAAATGAAAAAACTCCATACTGTTATTATGTCCGGTGGCGCCGGCACTCGCCTTTGGCCTTTATCCAGATCACACTACCCCAAACAATTTCATGTACTCTCGGGTAATGATACCATGGTACAACAAACTGCGGCACGACTTGATGGCTTAAAAGAACTAGGCTCCACTTTAGTCGTAGCTAACGAAGATCATCGCTTTTTAGTTGCCGAACAATTAAAGCACTTAGATAATCTATCCATAATACTTGAACCCTGTGCTCGCAATACAGCTCCCGCAGTAGCTTTAGCTGCCTTTGAATTAGAGACACTTGATCCTCAAAGCCTGATGTTAGTTCTCTCTGCTGATCATATCATTCGTGATGAAGATGCCTTTCGCAATACAGTAGAACTCTCACGTCTTCAAGCCGAAAATGGCTCAATCGTGACCTATGGCATTGTTCCTGATTACCCCGCAACGGGATATGGTTATATCCAAAAAGGCGAAGAAAATGCTCCTCAAATTTTTAAAGTTGATGAATTTGTAGAAAAACCCAATGCGGATCGCGCGAGTGAATATTTAGCTAGTGGTGAATTCCTATGGAATTCCGGCATGTTCCTGATTAGGACTGATATTTATTTAGAGGAACTCAATAAATTCCGTCCCGACATTTTTCAAGCTTGTAAAGCTTCTATCACCCAAGCTCAACGCGATCCTGATTTCATCCGCCCACACAAGGCGAGTTTTGAAAAATGCCCGAAAGATTCAATTGATTATGCCGTCATGGAAAAATCTGCACTCGTTTGTGTCACTCCCCTTGATGCTCAATGGTCAGACGTGGGCTCATGGTCAGAACTGGCAAAAAGTAGTAAAAGTGACCTCAATGGTAACAACATCATTGGCGATGCCATCCTTATCAATACTCAAGACACCTATGTAAAATCAGAGAAACGCCTCATTGCAACTGCAGGGCTTTCCAATTTAGTCATTATCGACACCGAAGATGCTATCTTAGTCGCCGATAAAAATGCTTCACAAGAAATTAAACAAATCGTCGAACAGCTAAAGGCTAGTAATCGCCCCGAAGCCGACACTTTCCCCTCTCAGCTAGATTAAAGGATTATCCATGTCTCCAGATTCAAAGATTTATATCGCCGGCCATAAAGGCATGGTGGGCTCAGCCATCCAACGCCAACTCGAAGCCTTAGGCTTTAATAATATTATCACTCGAAGTCGCCAAGAACTCGACCTTTTAAATCAAGCTGCTGTAGCTGAATTTTTTATCCAAGAAAAACCTGCTCAAGTTTATTTAGCGGCCGCAAAAGTGGGTGGTATCGTAGGTAACAATACTTACCCAGCGCAATTCATTTATGAAAATCTTACGATCCAAAATCACATTATTCACAATGCTTATTTAAATGGCTGTAAAAAGCTCATCTTCCTTGGTTCTTCATGCATCTACCCAAAAATGGCCCCCCAACCAATGGTGGAAACTGAACTCCTTCAAGGTAGCCTAGAACCCACGAATGAGCCCTATGCTATTGCTAAAATTGCCGGCATTAAAACCTGCGAATCTTATAACCGTCAATATGGTGTTGATTACCGCTCTGTCATGCCCACTAATCTCTATGGAACTAACGACAACTTCCATCCTCAAAATAGTCATGTGATTCCTGCCATGTTACGCAGGTTTCATGAAGCAACCGAAAGCAATGCAAGTGAAGTCGTCGTCTGGGGCACAGGCAAGCCTATGCGCGAGTTCCTTCATGTCGATGACATGGCCGCTGCTTCTATTTTTGTTGCTCAATTAGCTCACGACAAATATGAAGCATTAGTAGATCCTCGTTGTTCACACATAAATGTTGGCTCTGGTATAGATTGCACTATTCGTGAACTAGCCGAAACCATTGCTAAAGTTGTGGGCTTCAAGGGTGATTTAGTTTTCGATATTTCAAAACCTGATGGTGCACCCAGAAAGTTAATGAACGTGGACCGCTTAAAGGACTTAGGTTGGTCTTCCCAAATCTCACTCGAAGAAGGTTTACAACAAACCTATTCCTGGTTTCTAGAAAATGCGCTACAGCTACGAGAAGCTTAAAAAACGTAATACACTCTAATAAAGCTTATTGGAGTGTATTCTATGTACCCACCTATCAGCTACAAAGTACTTCAATGAGTTTAATAAATGAGCTCATCAATCGCGGTAATAGACCTCTACTAAGTGATAACCAAATTTTGTTTTTACGGGACCATGAATCACATTAAGTTCACTGTTGAACACGATTTTATTAATCGTCGGCACCAGTTGCCCAGGCTTTAATTCCCCGAGATCTCCACCGCGCTTTGCTGAATTACATTTAGAAAATTTTCTTGCGAATTTAGCAAAGTCCGCGCCAGCTCGAAGCTTTTTCAATAAATCTTCCGCTTCTAGCTTTTGCTTAACAAGTATATGACGAGCCATGGCCGATTTCATCTTATCTTAGTTCTCTAAAGCTTTTAACTTTTTAGTGAGTTCTAGTAATCTGGCATCTTTCATCAGTTCGGAATGAATATCTTCATTAAGTTTATTTACCTTATCAATAATCTCTTTTTGCTCTTCCGCTAAGAGAGAGTCCTTTGATAATAACTGATCTTGTAATGAGTTAATCTTATTAATAATTTCACTCCGTTCCTCACCTAATTTACCTTGGAGTGACGCTATCAGTTTTTTCATTTCGGCATTGCGCTTAAAAAGCTCGCCTAATTTAACATAAAGACTTCGTACACGTCTATTTAAACTCTTGAGTTTAATATCTGTATTCATTTTCTCGATACTGATACGATGATACTCAAGGCGTAAGTTATTCCATTCATTCGCCTTGTCTGCAAATAAGTTTAAACTTAGAAATGCAGAGGCTAATATAATAAATCGCATCATTATACGACTTCCTTAAATTGTGTATTCCATAAACGTGCATACAGCCCATTTTGTACTAAGAGATCTTCATGGGAACCGTATTCCGCAACGCAGCCCTTATCCATTACGTATATACAATTCGCATCTTTAACTGTGCTCAATCGATGGGCAATAGCTATTACCGTACGATCACCCATAAGCTGATTAATCGCTTTTTGAACTAATTGTTCTGTCACATTATCTAAAGCACTTGTGGCTTCATCTAACACTAAAATTGGCGGATTCTTTAAAATAGCTCGAGCAATCGCAACACGTTGACGCTGCCCTCCTGAAAGTTTATTGCCTGCTGTGCCCACATTAAAGTCAAACCCTTCATTTTTTTCTTCAATAAAGCCAGTGACGTCCGCTTGCTTGGAAGCCTTACTAATCTGATCCTCAGTCGCCCCTTCTACTCCGTAGGCAATATTGTACTTAACTGAATCATTAAATAGAGTGGTTACTTGATCGACAAAACCAATCAAGCCTCTTAAAGATTTATTTTTTAAATCTCGAATATCAACTCCATCAATGGATATTGAGCCTTCATGTATATCATAAAAACGCGCAAACATATTTACCAAAGTAGTTTTTCCTGATCCTGCTTCCCCAACAAAAGCAACAAAATCACCCTTGGCAATGGTAATATTTACATTTTTTAATGTTTGCTGACCTGCATAAGAAAAACACACATCTCTAAAAGTGATTTCTTTTTCAAAGCTCGGGAGACTTTTTGCATCCTCTTTTTCCGCTATCTCATAATCCATATCTAAATATTCAAAAATTCTTTCTGCCGCGACAACGGTTTTAATAATATTTGCCTGGATTTTTGTTAATGATTTAAACGGCTTGTAAGCAAGGTTCGCCGCCAAGCCTAGAGCAATGATTTTATCAAAACTCACTTCGTGGATCACGCTATACGTGAGAAATACTAAAAGAAATAGTACTGCTGCAGCTTCAGTCATCGGCGCTAATAAAAGTTCATAACGCTTTGATTTCATTGTTAATTTAAAAAAGCGATTATTAGATTTACTGAATCGATCGTTCTCATATTTTTCCATATTATAGGCTTTCACCAAGCGTACACAAGAAAGTGTTTCCTGCATTCGCACCATCACATTACTAATTTGTTGCATCGTTTTCTTAGCATATTTTTTTAAACGGCTACCAAGTAGAAAAATCGGTAAGAGAAAAATCGGCATCCCTAATAAGAGAAATAAAAGAATCCCCGTAAGATCATTTTGAATGGAAAACCAAGTTATAAATCCAAGTACGGAAAAAATCTCTATCGGACTACGAGTAAGTTGCCCAATATTTTCAGAAATGGCTGACTGAATTGTACCCGTATCATTCTGGCAACGACTCATCATCTCGCCTACTTCTTCCGAATTGTGAAATTCCATAGATTGATTCATCAATTTTCCAAAGAGTTTTTCTCTTAAATCTGCGACGACACGCAAGCCCACCCAACGCATGAAATATCGATTAAAAAAGGTTCCAATACTTTTTAACATCAAGGCGATCATCAAGAAAAAACCACCTATAACTAAGATCGCGCCTGTAGGTTCTCCACTAATGGGATCCTGTAATTCCAAACCACATTCCTGCTCTAAAAAATCTCTTAAAAACACAGGAATAGTTGCAACTTTCTTATCCCATTCTTTACGTTTAGTTTTATCTATAGTTTCTTGTGCCACAACACTTAAGCTATCACCTATGTGGATTTTTTCAGTAAAATCCCCTGCTTCATTTTTTTTGTTTTCAACCAATATTTCTAAGTCGACTTGATTAGGAGAATTGACCGTATATCTACTAACAGATTGAACCGACTTCTCATTCCCCACAACATTTCCCATAACGGAAGCAGTCTGTGTCAAAAGACCAAAAATAGAGCCTCCCGTTACGAAGCCAAAAAAGATCCCCAGCATGAGCCGGCCCTTATAAGGTTTGACGTAGGAGAGCAGGCGTCCGTAGACTGCCCAGTTTATCTTTTGCTTTTTACCCATATTATCTCACTAAATTTTTGATTTTGCAATATAGGGCAATAGCTTCAAAAGTATATATAGTTTTATTAAAGAATCTCCGGAGTTCACACATGCGTTTTGTTTTCCTTATGGATCCCATTGAGTCAGTTAAGGCCAGAACTGACACCTCATTCATTTTTATGCTCGGTGCTCAACGAGCCCAACACGAAGTCTGGTTTTGCGCCACTCGCAATATTTCTATACTCGATGGCAAAGTTCACATGTCTGCAGAACGACTAAAAGTCATCGAACCTCAAGGTCTCTATGATTTAGACGGAACAGAAAATCCACAAGGCCCATTTGAAGTACTAGAATCTCGCACTCTCATTGATTGTGAAATTGACGCTGTCTTTATTCGCACAGATCCTCCTTTCGATTCTGGCTACTTAATGAACACCTGGATGCTTGATCATCTTCCTGATACCACGGCAATCATTAATTCCCCCCAAGCGATACGTGATGTCAATGAAAAAATCTGGTGTGCAAAATTTACAGAATTCACCCCACGTACACTCATTACATCCAATATGGATCTATACCTCAAATTCCTTACCGAAGAAAAACAAGTCATCGTTAAACCTTGTGACGGTTTTGGCGGACTTGGGATTTTCCGTATAGAAGAAGGTAAAGCCAATGTACGCGTCGCTTTTGAAACCCTTTCTAATCGAGGCCAAGAAGAAGTAATTGTTCAGGCTTACGTCAAAGAAGCAAGCTTAGGCGATAAAAGAATCCTTTTGCTCAACGGTGAAATCCTTGGTGCTGTCTTACGTGTTCATGGAGCTGATGACCATCGCAATAATTTCTATGCTGGCGGATCCGCCATCGCTTGTGAAATCACTGAACGAGAACAAGAAATTTGTGATGCTCTTAAACCATGGCTACAAGAAAAAGGACTTTATTTCACGGGAATCGACTTCCTTGGAGACAAACTAACTGAGGTCAATGTCACTTCTCCGACGTGCCTACAAGAAATGAACCGCCTTTACGATTTGAAACTTGAGGATAAAGTAGTCGCCTTTGTAGAAAATTTAATTATAAGTAAAAGGAAATAACATGCCAGAGCTCACACTCTATTCATCTAATGGCTGCCCTTTCTGTCGTAGAGTCACAAGCTTTATGTCTTCTAAGGGTGTACAAATCAATATCGAAGACCCCTATTCGAGTAGCGAAACTATGTCAACTTTCAAAAAACTCACTGGGAAAACTCAAGTCCCCTGTCTCATGATTAATGGAACTCCAATGCATGAATCAAATGATATCATTACTTGGATAAATGGAAACCTCGTCAAATGAAAGAACAAATCGAACAGGCCATCCTAGCAGTATTACCTGATGCTCAGGTCCATATTATTGATCCTGATGGCGCCCATTTTCAGGGTCTTGTTATTAGTGCTAGTTTTATTGGCATGCCTTTATTAAAGCAGCATAAGCTAGTCATGAATGCCCTTAAAGAAAAATTTGCGACTGATACAGTACATGCTTTGCAACTCAAAACTTTCACTCCCGAAAAGTGGGAAGCTCAAAAATCTAATTATATTAACTAAGGAACTATTATGTCTGACATAAATACTATTATTAAAACTGAGCTCGACGCTCACCCAGTTAAACTTTTCATGAAGGGTATTCCTTCTGCCCCTCAATGCGGTTTTTCTCAAACTGTGATCCAAATTCTCAGTTTCTATGACGTCGAATACTCAGCAATGAATATCCTCGAAAACCCTGACTTCCGTCAAGGCTTAAAAGACTATTTTGAATGGCCTACTTTCCCACAACTCGTTGTGAAAGGCGAACTCGTTGGTGGCTGTGACATCATTATGGAACTCCACGAAAGTGGTGAGTTAAAAGAACTTTTGGAATCCGCTACTAAGTAATGGCTAAAGTTCCAGACACTATGCCCGACTTCAGTAAATCTGAAGACGGGCTTATCCCCGCTGTAGCGCAAGACGCTATAACGGGAGAGATTCTTATGCTCGCTTATGTCAACAAGGCTGCTTGGGAAGAAACGCTCCGTTCCAAGCGTGCTTGCTATTGGTCACGCTCACGTTCTAAGCTCTGGAAAAAAGGCGAAGAATCTGGGAATTGGCAAGAGATTAAAGAGATCCTTGTAGACTGTGATGGCGATTCGATTATCTATAAAATTGAGCAAGTCGGTGGAATTGCCTGTCATACAGGCCGTAAATCCTGCTTTTTTTACAAATATGAAAATGATAATTTCAGCATCAATTCTGATCCCATTATTGATCCAGCACAACTTTATAAAAAATAAGCCTTTCTATATAAAGCAGGGCATTTGCCCCTGTTTTATATACGCTTGTATCTGATCTAAAAAAGATTTCTAATTTTTCTTTACAGTTTAAAATTACAAATTGATGATCAGTAGTACTTTACTCTCAATTAAATTGGAGAGATACGATGAACTTAAACCTCATTATCGCACAAACTGAACTTGCCACTAGCTTTTGGCAAAAAACTTATTACAACAATACCATATCACTATGGTTAACTAGCCTGGGCTTTGTCCTAGGTAGCGTGATTATTGGCAAAGCTATTTATTGGCTTTTTTCCAAACTCGTAAAAGCTCTCACCAATAAAACAAAAAATACATTAGATGACCTCGTCGTCGATCTCGTAGAAGAACCTATTGTCGCTGCATTTATTGCTTCAGGCATCTACTTTTCTCTTAGCTTACTAACTCTACCTCCTATGCTAGAAAGAATTATTGCCAAATCATACACCATGGTCGTTACTCTTTTAGTTGCTTGGCTAATTACACGTTTTTTCGAAGCCTTCTATCAAAACATCCTTCAACCATGGGCCGATAAAACTGACAATGATCTCGATGATCAACTACTCCCTGTTATCCGCAAGGGTATACGCTCAATTATTTGGATTGTAGCTCTTATTATCGGCCTCAATAATGCCGGCTACGATGTAGGTGCTATGATTGCAGGTTTGGGTATCGGGGGCTTCGCCCTTGCGATGGCCGCAAAAGACACTGTCGCAAATGTTTTCGGTGGCTTCACTATTTTCACAGACAAACCCTTCAAAATGGGTGATCGTATCGAGATTGGTGGTGTTGATGGCACGGTCGTCGAAATTGGTATTCGTAGCACTCGTATAAAAACCTTAGCAGGCCGGATTGTTACGATGCCCAACAATACATTCTCAGACTCTCCTGTAGAAAACATATCTATTGAGCCCAGCCGAAAAATCGTACTCAACTTAGGCTTAACTTATGATACTAAGCCTGAGCAAATCGAGGAAGCGATTGCAGTTCTTAAAGAAATTGTAGCTGAAAATAAATCTACCGAAGAAGATGTCATCACTTCTTTTAACGGCTTCGGGGATTTCGCTTTAAATATCATGTTCATTTATTATATCACTAAAGATGAAGATATTGCTAACACTCAAACTGACATGAACTTGGAGATCCTTAAGCGTTTTAATGAGAAAAAACTAGACTTTGCCTTCCCAACACAGACTCTGCACAATATCAACGCTTAATTAATCTGTGACTAATGTGCCAATTTGTGGTGACAAATTGGCGCAAAGTTTGTCTCAAGTAGTCGTCGAAAACTCCTTGAGGCCAGAGACCTTCAACCTATATTCATACTGTTTTTAAATAATAAACAGGAGAATATCCCCACATGGAAAAACAATTCCAAACTGAAGTAAGCGAGCTCCTTAAGCTCGTCATTAATTCACTCTACTCAAATCGCGACATTTTTCTTCGCGAACTCGTTTCTAATTCCTCTGATGCCATTGATAAAGTTCGTTTCAATTCACTCTCAGACAAGTCTTTAGATATCGCCAATGGTGACCTTAAAATTAAGATCATTGCTGATAAAGATAAAAAGACTTTCACTGTTATTGATAACGGTGTAGGCATGACTGAAACTGAAGTTGAAGAAAACATCGGTACAATCGCACACTCAGGCACTAAGTCTTTTGTTGAAAAACTCCAAAGTAATAAAGACGAAAACACGCCAGACCTTATCGGTCAATTCGGTGTAGGTTTCTACTCTGCTTTTATGGTTGCAGATAAAGTAGATGTTTATACTCGTAGTGCTTCGGCTGATAAAGCTGACGGCGTACACTGGCATTCAGAAGGTACTGGATCTTATACAATTGATAAAACTGAACTTGCTGAGCATGGAACTAAGATCGTTCTTCACCTCAAAGAAGATGCTGAAGAATACTTAGAAGACTGGAAAATTCGCAAAATCGTCAAGACTTACTCAGATTTCCTTTCTTACCCGATCACTATGGACGTAGAAAAATCTCTTCCTAAAGCTGATGAAGATGCTGAGCCAGAAACTACGATTGAGGAAGAAACTCTCAACTCAATGAAAGCAATCTGGACTAAAGCTAAAGCTGACGTGACAGATGTTGAATACAAAGAATTTTACCGCCACATTTCTCAAGATCACCAAGATCCTGCAGAAATCATCCATTACCGTGCAGAAGGTAATCTCGAATTCGATTCACTGCTTTTCGTTCCTGACCGTGCCCCAATGGACATGTTCATGCAGCAAGAGAATAAAGGCATCAGCCTTTATGTGAAACGCGTTTTCATCATGGATGATTGCAAAGATCTCATCCCTGACTACCTCCGTTTTGTTAAAGGTGTGGTTGATTCAGCTGACCTCCCTCTTAATGTTTCTCGCGAAATCCTCCAAGAAGATCGCGTTATTCGCACCATTCGCAAAAACATCGTTAAAAAAGTTATTTCGACTCTCAAGAAAATGAAGAACAATGACTTCGATAAGTACAGTAAATTCTGGCAAGAGTTTGGTAAAGTACTCAAAGAAGGCGTAAGCAACGATTGGGAAAACAAAGATAAGCTTACTGAGCTCCTAATTTTCGAATCATCTTCTACTGAAGCAGGTAAATTCACTAGTCTTGATGACTACGTAAAACGTATGCCTGAAGATCAAAAAGAGATTTATTACATCTCTGGTTTAAGCCGTGGTGCAGTAGAGAACTCTCCTCAATTAGAAGCCTTCAAGAAAAAAGGTTTCGAAGTTCTTTTCTTTATTGATCCAATTGATGAATGGGTAACGCAATCACTCACTGAGTTTGATACTAAAGCAGTGAAATCTGTTGCTAAAGGTGACCTTGAACTCGACGAAAAAGAGAAAGAAGAACTCGAAAAAGAAAACGAAAACTTCAAAACTCCTCTCGAGTCTATCCAGAAAGTTCTCGATGACGAAATTAAAGAAGTTCGTTTCTCTAGCCGTCTTACTGATTCTCCTTGCTGCTTAGTTGCCGATGAAAATGGCATGGGCGTAAATATGGAAAACATCTATAAGGCGATGAATCAAGATGTACCTCACCAGAAGCGTACTCTTGAACTCAACAAGGATCACGCCGTTGTTCAGCACATGCTCAAAGTCGCTGAAAAAGATGCCGCTTCAGATGAATTAAAAGATTACTCAGCACTTCTTTATGATCAAGCCCTCCTCAACGAAGGTTCTGCCATCAAAGATCCTGCTCGCTTTACTTCTTTGATTACTAAGTTCATGGTTAAATCTATCTAAGCTTTAATCACATCCTCAAAAAAGCCATCGCTTCATCCGCGATGGCTTTTTTGTGTCTTACTATAATTATCTTAGGCGCGCCGAGGGCTACAACGATACGTTGAATTGTGCCTTCAGGTTTACTCTAAAGAAGAACGCCGCGCTCTTTTTAGATGAAGACATAAAACACTTAATCATTAAAAATAACTTGTGTGATAAGTCAGGTCTCTAGCTTTCTTGGACGAGCCAAAAAAACCCCGAAAGATAACTTGCTGGGTTTTTTATATGCTTTTAAGAAGGCTTACTTATTATTTTCGCCGTTCTTTAAAACAATCAAAGAATAATTTTGATTATCATTGATTGGATCAAGCTCTACTACTGTATGACCATCTTTCTTAAGTGAACTAGGCACTTGACGGAAAGAATCACCTGTATCAATAATCATCGCTAGTTCCTGACCATCTTTCAAACCATTGAGAACTAATTTAGCTTTCACATAGTTCATAGGACATTCAATACCGCGCAAGTCTAAGAAAGGGCGACCTTCTTTTTCTTCTTCAGTATTAAGGAAAGGAGCACAAGCATCTGCATTTTCTTTGTAGGCTTCTACAAAGTTATTCACAAATAACTCTGCTGCTTGAAGAAATTCTGCTGCATAGGCAAATGCAATATCTGCTGGAGCATCTTCTCTTAAAATAGCTTTAGCATCAGGAGTCACTGTATTAGAAGTGAAGAACTCAACATATTTGTCGAATGCATCTTTATAATCAGTTGCTTTTTCACCTGCCTGCATAAGGGCTGCATCAAAAGCATGACGCATAGCTTCTTGCGAGTTGAAAATAACGTCTGCAAAAAACTCTTGGTCGAAAACTTTACGCGCCATTGTGATGTAATTGTGAGCATCATCAAGTGATTCGCCTACTAAATTCAGCACGCCACCTGCACATTCACCTGCACCAACAGCTGGAGAGTATTCATCTCCTTCTGCTTGCTGATAATCTGCGTAGACATCTGGATTTTCATCAAATGATTCCACTGCATCAAAAGGCTTGATAACTGGTTTGAGTTCTTTTACATTAACTTGTGCTAACCAATCTTCGAGTGTGAGTGCTGAGTTTTGAGATTTATAATAATCGATCACTGCACGTACAGCTTCAGGAGCTTTTTTCGTTGCAACACGACCTACACGACGAGCCATTTCGCGGCGACCAAAACCAACGCCGCCACCGATCTGCATCATTGCACATGGCACAGCTTTATCGCCTACAACACGACTAGAACCATTGAATCCAATAGAGGCGACTGAGTGACGACCACAACCATTGTGACAACCAGAGATGTTAATGCGAACTTTATCACCTACTTCCGCAATATCAGCTTCATCCTTGAATGATTCACTAAGAGCTTCTGCAAGTCCTTTAGAGGATGTTACTGATAAGTTACACGTTGAGCGTCCTGGGCAAGCCAGTACGTTAGTAATATGGTGAAATTGAGAGTTTGCGTAACCCGCAGCTTTCAATTCAGCATAAATTGCTGCAACATTTTCTAATTTCACATCAGTCAACACAATATTTTGACTTGGAAGTGTACGAATTTCACCTGAACCATACTTATCGGCGATATCTGAAAGCGTACGTGCTTGTTCAGATGTGAAATCACCCAAATCAACACGTACTTGAATTGTATATAGATCCGCGACGTTTTGTGGGCGAACACAGTTTTTCACCCATTCCGCATCATCAACTAAACTGTTAATTTTACTAACATCAGCAGAACCTTGTGGTAGCTCAAGTTCACCCTCTTCGAAAGATAGGACTAATGATTGACCATATTCAGAATCTTTAATACGGTTAAATTCAACTTTGTAAGCTTCGATAAATTTCTCGAGTCCCCATTCATGCTTAATGAACTTCATACGAGCTTTATTACGGTTTTCACGATTACCATGCTCATTGAAAATACGCATGAAAGCTGTTGCACAAATCAATGCGTCTTCTACTGGTAGATCTTCGTCCACTAAGTCAGCACCAATAGGACGACCGCCTAAACCACCACCTGCATAGACATTAAATTTGTAAGAACCATTTTCAACTTTTGAAGCGATAAAGCCGACGTCATGCATGTATGAATGACCATTATCTTCTGCTTCATTACCTGAAAAAGTCATTTTGAATTTGCGAGGAAAATTCTGTGCATAAGGGTTACGTAGTGAATGCTCAACTACGCGCTTAGCAACTGGAACGACATCAAAAAGTTGCCCGGCACCAGTAGATGCGAACGGATCCGCAGTTACGTTACGAATTGTGTTACCACAACCTTCACGTGAAGTTAAACCCACTGCAGTTAAATCTTTAATGAATTCTGGTGTGTTAGCAAATGGCACATAATGCATCTGAATTGCTGAACGTGTGGTAATGTGTAAAACTGAATTACTGTGTGTCTCGGCCATGCTAGCTAGTTGACGAACTTGCTTGGAATTTGTGATCCCGTAAGGCACCTTAACACGAATCATCTGTACTTCTGGCTGACGCTGACCATAAATACCCTGCCAGAGTCGACGTTTTTGCCAAGCATCAACGCCCATCTCACCACTTTCGTAGTTCTCTTTTTTTCCTTTGAACTCTATGAGCTCTTCTTGTACTTCATCAGAAAGTTCAAACTCTAATACTCTAGACATATCTATATCCTTGCTTATTTCTCTTTAAATTTTGATGGAAAATAAGGCAGCTTCACGATAAATACATACCAACTCTACACTTTTTGTAAAAATTAAGTCAAGTTTAAACTTATTTGAGTTCAGAAACGAAAAAAACTTTCTTCCTTTCAAGTGCTTTTATGCTTTGATAATATTCGTAATACTTTACGGAATAAGACCTTTTATGACTTCAAAGACTTTTTTACCACCTTTATAAACTTTTTTAAATGTACCAGGTGCATCATGAGAGAATTTCGATTGATCATCGTAATCAGTATTAAGCATTCTCGCGTCTATATGAAGTTCTTGTAAATAGACATCCACTCCTTTTTGGTAATAAAAGTAGGGATGACCAGGCGCATAAACCCCCACCACTCCTACAGGCAGGCCCAGCTTTCCCGCTTTTTGACTCAAGGTATAACATTGTTTAAGGACCGCATCGTTGTAACCATCTTCAGCAACTCGGAGTTTGAACTTCACTTCTGGAAAAATAATCCGCTGAGTTAGCTCTCCATTCATAGGTTCATCGGCTAGACACAAAATAAACATCTCAGCATCATCATACTGTGAGTATTCAGAACCTATCAAATAGCCACTGAATTTTACGAGTTTATTCTTATATTTATCAGGATTTTCCACGAGTTCTTTAATTTCAACCTGAATTGCCTCGGCATCAATACGATCCACTGTATGTGTACTTGAACAGCTTATGGATGCATATAGCAAGACTAGTACTAAGAGCCATTTCATTTTTCATCAACTCCATCCATCCATTCATACAAATCAGAGGCTTTAATTTCCGAAGAACTTTTGTCGTTAAAGGGAAATAACATACTAAAACCATCGACTTCAAAAGAATTCAATTTTAACCACAAAACTCCTACTTGCTCTCTTAAATTACTTTTTAATAAGGTTCCCGTAATTGTAACGGGAATATTGCCTGGCACCTGTTTTAACTTTTGAGAACAGCGATCCAAATGACTGCGATTATAACCAATATATGCGCACCGAAGAGCAGGACCTGCCTTGAGTGCATAATTCACCGCCGTTTTGTCCAATTCTACTGCTAATTCTTTAAACCCTAAGTGCAGCGTTTTATTCCCTTCTCCAACAAAAGTTAAGGCTTTTGCTAAAGCTAAACTCATTTCAGCTTGCTGAACTTTACCTTCTTGCCTCCTGTACCATGCGTGAGCACGGATCATACTCGACTGAGTTAGTATCGCATAAGAATTCTTTAGACTGAGCCGGTTCTCATAGTCAAATGAATGTAAACCTTTCGTCAAAAGTATTTGCGAGGTCTGTAATTGTTTCGATAGCCGTAAGAGAATCCGGCCTCCGCTTAACAAAGATTCCTCAAAAGCTTCGCACTTCTCTTTCAGCTCTTTATCTTCTATGGCTGCTTCCTTGCCTTTATTTGCCGCCGCTTCCAGTGCAAAAAATCCATCCCCCAATTGTTCGAAAGCTTCAGCAATCTCATCCACACCAGAAGAAAGAGAGTCTTTTCCTAAGCCACTCAAAACATAACCCATGGCTTTCACTTCTTGGCAAGCGGCCTTAAAATCATGCGCCATTGCCGCCATTTTCTTAGCTGCTTCTGGACGAATATATAAGTCAACATCCTTATGACTCGTGAAGCTTTTATCCGCTTCCTTTAAGCGTGTTATAAAGGTATATTTTTCTGCATCATAACGAATTTGAGCCCATTCATCAATACGCTCTTCTGGTATGAACTTAAAATTCACTAAATGGATATGTTTGCCTATTTTTTTAAATTCAACTGCATCAAGCATCCCTTTGAGTGAGAGTGTTTTATTCAAATAAATATCGGGGTTTTCTAAGACACTACCCAAAACAGATTTATCGGCCTTTTCAGCCATCTTAACTTTATCCTCAATTTTCACTACTTCAGAACTACCTTCATCTTTTGATGCACAAGAACACAGGTATGCCAGGCATATAAAAATCAAATATCTCTGTAGTTGCTTCATTGATAACTCCAAAAAATGCTTATTCTTTAATATAAGTTATCCCATAAGCATTAGCCACTTTTTCAAAAAAAACGCTAGTAAATACGATCCCTAAAGTCACAGTTTTTTATTAAAAATGACTAAATGATGCTTCATTTTTCAGAGTGCGGTATACTTTTAGTAAAATATAACCAAACAATAAACTCACTCAATTCACTATGTTAAAAAATCTCTCTGCGGTATTAGGCCAAACCAAAAAGTCACGGCGCATTCGCATCACACTCCTTTCCTGCACCCTATTTTATTTCATTTTTCTAGGGCTCATCGCTCCTCTTATCATTCGCTCACAGGCAAAGAAACACTTATCTGAATTAATTAAACGCCCTGTAGAAATAGAAAAAATTTCTATCAACCCTTTCTGTAATAGTATAAGTATCAAAAACTTTGCGATCCTCGAAAAAAACCAAACAAGCTTTTTACGATGGGATGAAGTTTATATCAACTTTGAACTGAGTTCTATTTTTACATTTTCATGGAACTTCGATGAAATTGCTATTCGAAAGCCACAAGTACAGATTTCTCGACTCAGCGCCAGTCTTTTCAATTTTAGTGATATCATTGAAACTTTAAATAATTTGCCGAAAGCAGAAGAAGTCGAAGAATCCAGTGGACTACCTCCACTCTTCATTCGTTCATTCACCATTAGTAATGGCCAAGTGAAAATTAAGGATAAATCTCGCTCAAAAGAAAAATCTCTCGAAGTACCATTAATTAATCTTAGCGTTAGTAACTTTCATACTAAAATATATAAAGATAATAATAATCGTTATGACTTCCGAATTTTAACCGAACATGATGCAGGGTTACACTGGAAAGGACAAGTTAATTTAGATCCTTTCGAGTCTAACGGTAGTGTAAATATAACAGGAGCAAAAATTAAAAATATCAGTGATGTTTTTAACGATGAACTCCCCTTTACCATTCTCTCTGGTGACATCGGGTTAAATTTTAATTACCAAACATCCATCAAAGATGAAATTTCCTTTCACTTAAGTAAAGGCAATGCATCTTTAGATCAACTTCAGGTACAATACAAAGATCAATCGCCACTGATCGAACTCTCTAGTTTCAACATATCTAACTTTTCATATGATTTAGTAAGTAACCAACTAATTGTGCCACTGATCGAAATCAAAGATAGCAAAGCTTACTCTACTTTACTTGAAACGGGTCTACCTAAATCTCTTAAATTAACGGATTTAGATGCTTTTTCCCAAGCTCTTATCGGTGATCAACAAGTTAAATCAAGTACTCCCGCTACAAATCCTAAAGACCAGTCAATCTCGCCTATTAACTTCCTCGTGAAAGAATTTCGTGGCAATCAACTCAATGTTTATTTCACCGATGAAAGCACGACGGCAAAACCTCATGCTAAAATCGAACAACTTACTTTTGAGTTCAAGAACCTTAGCAACTTACATTCCGAAAATTTCACTTTCGCGAGTCAATTCCAACTTAATGATACTGCCAAATTTGAGCTCAAGTCACAAGGGGCCCTCTTCCCCGTAAAAAGTACTGGCAATATTCAATTAAATAATTTCCAATTAGATTTCTCTAATCCTTATCTAAATAAATTTGAGCTACCTATCACAATTCAGCAAGGCTCACTACTTCAACAAGCCGACTTTGACATCGCACTCAACAATGATTATCAATTAATTAAAGGTGAGCTAAAAACTGAAATCGAACTCATTGATTTCTCTCTAAAAGATACACTCACTAACAAAGAACTATTTAGTGACACTAAATTATTAAAAGCCTATGAATCCGTCGATGCCCATTCACGCATACACATCTTGGGCGAGCTTGACCTCATGACGCGCAAAGGCTCGGGCGAGTTTCATATTAGATCAATCAACTTAGCCAATGCCGCAGAACACTTTGCTACCGAGTTGCCTTTTAAAGTGATTTCTGGTGAATTAGAATTCATGAGCCGTGCACAGATTCAATTTGGTGATGAACTAAAACTAAGTACGAGTGATGGCGCGCTCAATTTGAGCTCATTAGTAATCCAAGAATTAAATTCTAAAGAACTCATTAACTTAGAGCATTTTTTAATCGATAAAGTAAGTGCAAACTTAAATACAAAAGAGCTCAATATTGCAAATGTGGAGCTCAAAGGCTTGCAAATCAATGCTCATTTGAATAAGGGCAAAGAACTAAATCTTATCCGTGCGAGTGATTTCACCAAATTGATGAAAGCTTTAGAAAAATATGAACAAGCCTCGGCTGAAGAAAAGCCTCTAAGTCCAAGCAGTCCTCAGGAGGCTCACGCTCCTCTGGCTTGGAATTACCAGATTCAAAAGGTAGATCTTAGCCAAATGAACCTACAGTTTACTGACGATGCTTTAGGTCAAGGTTCAAGTCAAAATCTCAATGATATGCACTTAGAAGTAACCGAATTAAATAATAAAAAAGATCATTCTTTTAAGAGTTCATTCAAAGCAACGATCAACCAAGACGCTCAACTTAAGGTGACATCAAAAACGTCTTTAACTCCTATCAAACTTGAATCAACAATCATGCTTGACTCACTGTCGCTCACAAGCTTACAGAATTATCTATCTCAATTTGTAAATGCAAAGCTTGCAGAGTGCCTTATTTCAACTGAATCTAAACTCACCTATATAGATGGCCAGGCATCTCTATCAGGAAATTTCCTTAGCTCCAAATTTCAACTTAATGACCTCAATAACTCACCCGTAGCCTCCTTTGAATCTTTCGCAATCAAAGAATTTAATATCGACCCTCAGAAACTTATTATCAAAGTTGATGAAGTTCAGTTGGAGAGTCCTAAGATGTATCTCGCAATTGATAGTAATGCGCAAGTTAACCTAAGTAAAATATTAAAGAAAACGACGACGCCCGATAAAAAAGAGAAAGGCAACGATGAAATAGCTCCATCCTCCACTTTAAAGCCTCAAATAGAAATCAAAAAATTCACCCTAGATAACGCTCATGCTAAATTTAACGACGCTAGTATCAGTCCTAAATTTTCTATATCTTTAGATAAATTTTCTGGCTCGGTTAACAAAATCACTAATGCTCCCGATCAACAGTCCGATTGGACCTTCCAAGGCCTTGTTAATAATCATGCACCCTTAAACATAAAAGGTAACAGTCGCTTTTTAGCTAGTCCTTTTGCCTTAAATATGGCGCTAGATTTAAATAATCTTGGACTTACATCATTCAGTCCCTACTCGGGCACTTTCATAGGCTACAAACTACAAGAAGGCCAATTATCCTTAAAGATGAACTACACCTTGGAAAACAACGAACTCGATGGAAAAAACCAAGTCCTTATGTCAAGATTTGAACTAGGCCAATCTGTGGATAGCGATAAAGCCGTTAATTTACCTATTAAGCTAGGCGTTGCTTTAATCCGTGACTACAACAAAAACATTGATCTTGACTTAAATATCCATGGTAACATTAACGACCCTAGTTTTAGCGTACTAAACTTAATCTGGAAAGTTTTCACCAATATCATTGTCAAAGCCGCAACTTCTCCATTCAGTCTCCTTGCGAACCTCGCCAAGAGCGGTCAAAAGGACCTGAATTCACTTCAATTTGATGCTGGAGAAAAGCTCTTAATTCAAAGTGAACAAGATAAGCTTAAAACTTTGAGTGAGGCTTTAGCCAAACGCCCTACTTTAGCTTTAAACATAACTGGCTATTTCGATCATAATATCGATCGTGATCAACTAAAGAAACAGCACTTAAATGAAAAAATCGTAGCTGAATCTACTTTGCTCCGTGAAGAAAACTCTAGTATCGAAAATGCAGAACTCTTAGTTCTTGCCAAAATGTATGAGGCCCAAAGTGGAGAAACATGGAAAGCCTTACAGACTAGAGTTCTAGGTTCCGCCTCTAATGAGAAGATCGTTTACCAAGAACCAGAAAAAACGACACCTCGTAGGAGTTTTAGAAGTCGTACGGGTAAATTCCAGAGTAGACGAGCACGTCGCCCTTCAAGTACACAAGTTGATGTACGTGAAAGTTCTTCTGACGTCGTACAAAAAAATGAATTAAACGATATTGAGAAGCTGGCGCAAAAAAAAGAAATCGAACAAATTGCATTCGATTTCTTATTAGAGAATTTTAAATTGGAGGATCATGAGCTGGAGGATCTCGCTATTAACAGAGCGAAAGTCGTGAAGCAATATCTTATCGAGGAATTAAAAATCCCCGCTTCACGTCTCTTTCTTTTAGCTCCTAAAGAAGCTAAAAGTCAAAAAACTGTTGAGCTTAACCTAGACGCGCTCTAACTCAGGTCCTACAACAAAATGTTTAGGATCGTCATCTAAAACCGCATAGTCTTTATGGCACTGTTGGCAAGTGAAAAACTTTTCTGCCGATCCTGAATCAACTTCTATTTTGCGAACATGTTTACAACTTTCAGGTTTTTCCACGAGGCAGGTTGGACAATTTAACATATACATTGACATAAGCGTCTCCTTTGGTTTTTATAAGTTCATCATATAAAAAAACACCTCAAGTAATAGAAAGGAAATTTATTTAGGAGTTTTAGCTAAATTTATGTAGAATTTATTACTCAGGTCATATCTGAATGTATAATACACCGAAGTCTTGCTATATATTACAACAAAAGTTATGACCATATGAAAAGCTCTCTCATTCTTATTTTACTTCTCTGTTCTTGTCAGAGTTCCTATCAATCCATTGACTTGCTTGCAAAAGATCACTCTTGGAGCCGATCAAATTACGGTAGTTCGGCAGATATTAACTTTGCAACGAACTCTTTAATCCTAGACATGGGAGATCCCATTAATGGTGTTACTTGGACCCAAGAACTGCCCTCTAAAACTTCTTATGAAATTAAATTTGAAGCTAAACGACTCATAGGCAATGACTTTTTTTGCGCCTTAACTTTTCCCGTGAATACAGATTACTGCTCGCTCATCATTGATGGCTGGGGAAGTACTGTTACGGGACTTTCTAGCATTAATAATTTAGATGCTTCAGAAAATGAAACGACCCTAAATTTAGATATAGAAAATCAGCGCTGGTATAAAATCAAATTACGCGTTTATGAGCAATTTGTCACTGTTAAAGTCGATGACAAAACCATCATCAAGCTTAATACCAAAGGAAAAAAACTCAGTATCCGCCCGGAAGTCTATCCCTCCATCCCGCTGGGTTTAGCCAGTTTTTATACGTCTGCGGAATATCGTGATTTCACTTACACACAATTAAAATAAGTCCTGTTTTTCTAAATGGGTTCGAAATAGTTTTCTTGCCACCCCTTCTGCCAAGCCAACTTTCGGAACGATAATACTCTCTACACCCGCCTGAATCATCGCTTCAAGATATATTTTAGAAGCCGGAATAATCACATCGGCTCGGTCTGTTTTTAATTTCTCTTCTTCAATAAGTTCTTGATAAGTAAACTGTTTTAAGTAGGCCACTTTTTCTTGAAATTCTTTGAGTGGTAAAGGCTTACTGCGATAGCCGCAAAGGCGGTGCATTTTATTAATATTCCCACCCGTACCAATTGCCTTCTGAGGCTTATATTTCAGAGCATTTTGATTAACCCACACCTGAAATTTTTTCCATTCTTTTTGATTTACATCATTCTTACAGCGCACTGAGCCTAAACGAAAAGACTTAGCTTCGCAGCGCTCGCCTTTATTTAGAAAAGTTATTTCTGTACTTCCTCCTCCGACATCAATAGTCATGTACGAGCCCTTTGAATCAACTTGATCACACAAGAAAATACTCTCAAAAATCATCTCGGCTTCTTCATCGCCTGAGATGAGCTCAATCTCAACTTCTATTTGTGATTTCACTAAGTCAATTAACTCTTGACCATTTTCTGCTTCACGCATTGCAGAAGTCGCTACTAGGCGATAATCCGTAACTTCATGAATCATACACAAGTGCTTGAAAGCATGGGCCATGCTCAAGACCTTACTCACTTTGGATAATGAAATCTTACCATCTTTAAATACGTCTTCTCCCAAACGAATCGGCAAACGTAAATAAGAAAGCTTTTTCATCAGGATTTCATCTCCATGAATCTGGTCTATGCCGTAGAAAGTACTTCTTATTGCATTTGAACCTATATCAACTACCGCCACTTTCATCTTATGCTTCTTCTCGGCGAATCATGATATATTTCGACCAGAAATCTACGCTTTCTTGATAAGCTCTACGATCAATAGTCACTCCCGACCCCCCTTCTTCTACGCCTAAAGCATTGCGCATTGCTGTTATAGGTCTCATGGGTTCTACTTCTTTAGTCGCGGCCCCATTGATCGATACTATTGCCCAATCCGCATCAACTTTATCACCTTCTTTTTCCATCTGTTCTTTGGAGTACAAAATCAAATGAATCCACTCAGCTTTACCTGCAGGAATGCCACTTACCCAATCAACGAGTACAGCGACTTCCTTGTCATTACGAGTCTCATAGGCACAATGAAGTTTGGCCCCTATTTCTTCGGCTAATGCTCTCTCAATAGTTAAACTTTCCAAGTCTGGAAAAATATAGTTCCCTGATTCATCGCGATTTTTTAAAACCGCTATGCAACAAAAATCAGCATAACCTGGAATGATTTCATAAGGATTTTTAGCTAAAAAAATCATTTTTCCTACCATACTTTCATTTACTCGCGTCCCGTAAAAGTCTGATTTGTACTGCCTTTTCGTAAATTCACACATTTCAATATTCATCTTTTTGACCTTTTTTATTCTCTTTTGCCAGTTTATATTGTCTCTTGTTTTTCAAACTACATACTTAGGGAGTTTTTTCACATCATGGACAAAGCTAAACTTAAAAATTTCGGTGGGAGTCGACAATTTGTCATCGAGTGTGCCGAAGATATTGCCTTACTTCAAGAATTACACGAAGCTTTTTGGATGTGCACAAGCGCCCCTAGTCAGCACTTAAATTTTCCTAGTAGTATTAAAGACCTCCTAGATCGTAATAAATCAGGACGCATTTTTTCTGAAGATATAATTCATTTTTCAAAACATATCCTCAGTCACTATAACTCTCTCGAAGCCTTTGATCAAAAAAGTGATCAACTCGATTTTGCACATCTCAAAGACGACAAAAAAAACTTGGTCGAATGTGCAGAAGAAGTATGTAAAAATCTCAATTTAAGTAATCCCCAACTCATCAAACTTAAAGATCTCGAAAACGACAAACTGCTACTGTCTAGAGGCATACGTAATGGCGACGGGGTCATTCCCCCGGAAGATTTAGATGATAAGACACTACGCGAAACAGCACTACTCATCGTCAAAACTTGTGAGAATTCACTAGATTTATCTGGACGTAATGGCTTTGATCAAAAAGCCTTAGATACTTTTCATCAACAAGTCATCGATTATCTCAACTGGATTGATGAAGGCGAACAACACGAACTAAGTTTCAAAGATCATATTGATGAAATATGGGATCTCTACACTCAACTTCACGACCAAATCGATCACTTCTTCCAAGCTCGTAAAGCCTTAGAGTTTTGCGCCTCGATGGACCACGAACTGACTCACTCCACCATCAGTAGTGATAATTTTGAAAATCGTAGCAAAGTTACCAAAGAACTACAGAGCCTTCCTCTGAGTCCCATAAAAAAACAAAAATCACTTCGACCCGGCAATCCCTTAAATCCACTTTATGAAAGCTTGTTCCAAAAATTCTTTAATGATTATTTACATAAAATTTTAGGACGACCAGTAACTGAACTCAATGAAGAAACTTGGGATGAAACTAAAAAGGCTTTAGACACTTACTCGAAATGGATGAGCAAACGACCTGAAGGTGACATTAGTCATTTAAATGAAGTTTTACTAAGAGATTATCTAGATAAGGATCATTTTGAGACTCTTAGCCAGATAATCCAAGAAGACCTGGTCTTAGGCGAAAAACTTCGCCTCCGGAATCAACTCAAAGAATTAATCATCTTACAACAATACTTTGTTGATTTCTGCAATAATTTCGTCAATTATAAATACTTTTATATCCCGAAGAAACGCGCCGCTTTTGAAGCAGGCACGCTGATCTTAGATGGTCGGGTCTTTGACCTCACCATCCCCGTAGACAAAGTTGATGAACACAGTAAAGTCGCTAAGAGCTCAGGTATGTTTTGTATTTATTTAAAAATAAACAAAAAAAATGAGCATGAACCACAGTATATATGCGCACCTGTCTGCGCTCTTCGCAATAAAATAAACACCGTTGGCAAACGAGGTATTTTAATCACTGTCAATGGCGAACATCGCGATGCTCAAATCGTCAAAATTATCGATACTCCCGTAAGCCTTATTGACTCCATGGTCAATCCATTCAGAAAAATTTCAAACCTCATTGTCAGCTCCATTGAGAAGATTAGTTCCAGCTCTGAAAAAAACCTAGAAAAACAAGTCAATTCGAGCACTTCAAACCTACAAAAAGAGCTTAATTCAAGCCCTACAAAAAATAGTAGCACGAATGCTAACTCTTCTCGTGATCTGATTTTTACTTTTGCCGCACTGGGCTCATCTTTCACTTATATTATTGCCAAGCTTTCATCTTTTAATATTTCTGATGTCTTAAATGGACTCTTCAATGCTTTACTCATCATCCTGATTCCTACGTTCATTATAAGCTTAATCAAACTTAGCAAACGAAATCTAAGCAGTATTATCGAAGCCTCAGGTTTTGCTCTAAATCATCCCTTAAGGTTAAGTAAAGAACTCTCAAAAGCCTTTGCGTACCGCCGCGAAATCAATCCAGAGCTCTTTGATCACGATAAAATTAAAATATCAGAAGCTCTTAACCGTAAACTTTAAACAAAAGTAGCGTTCCTCTGTTAAGATCGAGCTCTATTTTGTAGTTTATCTGAAATACGCATGAAAGGTTTCTCCTTTTATTGAGAATAAACCTGAAGCTATCAATTATACTTAAGGAACCACACACATGAAAAAAATTCTTTCACTGATATTTTTTGCACTTGTACTCAATGCAACTGAGAAGCCAAATATAATCTATATCCTTGCTGATGATTTAGGCTATGGTGACTTGGGTTGCTATGGACAAAAAGTCATCCAAACACCCCACTTAGACAAAATGGCCGCCAATGGCTTGCGCTTTACGCAACATTATTCAGGAAGCACTGTATGTGGCCCTTCTCGTAGCTGTTTATTAGAAGGAAAACATTCCGGTAATACTTACGTTCGTGGTAATGGTCACCTGCAAATGCGTCCCGACCCCAACGACCTTATTTTTCCAAAAGCTCTCCAAAAAGCTGGCTATCACACCGCTATGATCGGTAAATCGGGAATGGGCTGTAATACCGATGACGCGAGCCTCACTTACAAAAAGGATTTGATTACTTTTTTGGCTTCACTTCTCATACACAAGCCCATTGGTATTTTCCTACTTATTTATGGCGCAATGACGGCGAAGTCACTAAAGTTGAATACCCAAACAACACCTTACACGAGGGCGATAACTATAGCTCAGAAGTAGTCATGAACGAAGCTCTCAACTATGTGGAAGAACACAAGGATAGTCCCTTTTTTCTTCATTTAGCTTTTCAAATACCCCATGCTAGCCTTCGCGCTAAAGAAGAATGGAAAGCCAAGTACCGCCCCATTTTAAAGGAAAAACTCTTGCCCGAAAAAAAGCACCCTCATTACTCATACGACAGAGAACCGAAAACAACATTTGCCGCCATGATTTCTTACATGGATTACAACGTCGGTTTACTCATTAAAAAACTTGAAGATCTAGGCATTGCAGAAAACACTCTCATCATGTTTGCTAGTGATAATGGAGCCATGCAAGAAGGTGGACATAAACGTGACAGCTTTGATTCCAACGGTATTCTTCGCGGCGGCAAGCGCGATATGTATGAAGGAGGTGTTCGCACTCCCATGATTGCCTACTGGCCAGGAAAGATAACCGCAGGTCGTACTACTGATCATATTTCAGCTTTTTGGGATATATCTCCCACTCTTCGTGAACTTGCTGGTGCTGAAGTCCAAGCTGACACCGATGGCATCTCCATGGTCCCTACTCTTTTTAACAATGCAGAACAAAAACAACACGACTACCTCTACTGGGAATTTTTTGAACAAGGTGGCAAGCGCGCCATTCGTATGGGAAAATGGAAACTCATTCTCTATAAAACTAATACTGACCTCAACCCAAAAATTGAGCTCTTTGATCTAGAGACAGATATTTCTGAAAATAAAGACTTATCCAAACAATTCCCGGAAAAAGTTTCGGCATTAATCAAAATAATGAATAAAGCTCATACTCCTGCCGAAAACAAAGCCTTCAAATTTGCCTTTGAGCGTAGCTCACAAGAACTCGAGCGTCTGGAAAAACCAAAAAAGAAGAAAAAAACGAAAAAACGTTGATTTTTCGTTCTCATTTCGGTTCACTCGATCGTGTGAACTCAATGACTTCACTTAGAACTTAAATATTGTCTTTCTCGAAAAGCTTTCAATAAGCACTTGACTTACACGAGTAAGGCTCTTATACTTTACTCGTGTAAAGATAGCCCTGTTATCCCAGGGCTTTTTTAGAGCCCTTAACTTAACAGGTGTAAAGTATGATCTCAATGCAAGAATTAGCTGATATATGTGGTTACTCACGTGTCAGTGTTTCTGCTGCCTTAAATGGCAAAGGTGGCATCTCGGAAAAGGCTCGTGAAAAAATACTAGGCTTGGCTAAAGAACATAACTATACGCCAAATAAAATGGCTCATGCTCTCAAAGGCTTACCCTCTCAGTTAATAGGCATGCTCATTCGCGATCTCAGCAACCCCTTCTACACTCAAATGATTAAAATTATTGATGACCACTTGCACAAAGAGGGCTATAGCCTAATTGTCCTCAACTCAATGGCCGATGCTGAACGTGAACGCAAGGCAATACAAACTTTGTATTCTTATAATGTTGATGGCTTATTTATTGCGCCATTCGCGAAAGAAAAAAACAGCGACAGAATCGATTCATTGATTAACTCTCATAGTAAACCCGTAATCATGCTCGATAATCTTAGTCGAGACATTGGCTCTATGTCTATTGGCTTTAATAACCGCAGTGGTGCCAAAGATGCCACTCAATACCTTATTGATTGCGGGCATCGCAAAATCACCTACCTTGCGGGACCTGAAAGTTCTTTATCCTATCAAGAACGCTCTGCTGGTTTTGTTGAATGTATGAATAATAACAAAATCACAATGTCAACGGATACTATCTATCCCTGCGGATCATCTGCTGAAGAAGGCTACTCGGCTGCTTTATCACTTCTTAGCCAAACTTCTCGCCCGTCGGCTTTATTCTGTTTCAATGATTATATCGCGATTGGTGTTTATCGAGCGGCTCAAGAATTAAAGCTTAATATCCCAACAGATCTATCAATAATTGGCTTTGATAACATCAACCTTACGAAGCTACTATCACCTTCACTCACAAGTGTGAGTATACATATTGATAAAGTGGCTGCAGATGCGGCTGACAACATGCTTAAATTTTTAAATGATGAAAATACAGTCATCCCATAGAGCAGGAAAAACTGACTCTTTAATACATTTCCCTGTGTAAATACCTTCTATTTATTAGATGGATGTTTTGGTTTTGATTAAGGCTCAGTCATTGGCTGTCCCATAGATTTATGTAAATCCCGGCAAATACTGCTGAGGAGGAGTTGAGTATAGCCTTGGTGGGTCACTGGCTGTCCCACAGGATTTGAGGACTGAGTACAATTCAAGCCTTGACCATAGTACGCCACGGATAACGGTGAATATTCTTGAGAAAGAATATTTCCACTTACTTTGAAATGCTAAAAATCGCAAAAGCACGTAAGTCAATAATGCTGTCCAAACTTGCCACCGAATGGCATTTTCGTTATGGCCAAGGAAATCAGATATTTGCAATGTTTGTTTGATCTGTTTGAAAAACACTTCGATTCCCCAACGTGATTTATAGATTTGTGCGACTGAACTGGGAGCCCATTTAAAGTTGTTAGTAATGAAAACCATTTTCTTAAGTTTTCCGTCAATTTCTACTTCAGCTTCGACAAGTCGTAATTCTGTCGGGTAATGCAGTTGAGTTTTCGTACCTTTGAGACGAATACGCTGATCACGGATGATAGAACCTTTGGCTTCAGAGATATTTTCAATAATCTCGTAGCTCATATTATCTTTTGCCCGAGTAACCCAAAATACTTTACGTTCATTGAGGTGAAAGAGATGTTTATAATCCACGTAAGCCTTATCAAAAACCACTATTTCTCCAGGTAACATTCCTGCACATAATTCCTTTGCTTCCGTTGAATCATGAGTGTTCGCAGCTTTTACAATAGCGAAAGAAGGTAAGAAATTTTGTAAGTTAAGCTTCATGTGACATTTAGCCGCAGCTTTACGACGACGATGTTTTGCCCATGGCATACAATTAGCAACAAGCTGGATAGTTGTAGAATCCACCGCGTGAATTGCTTTTTTGAAACGTCTAGGAAAACCAGTATATTTTTGCTGAATACCAAAGCCCGCATACTTATTCTGTAAGTGATTAAGAACACTCCAGAAAAGTTCTTCTGCCATGTCGGCATTACGAGTTCTATTTGCGTTAGATAAGGTATTTCGTTTCGGGACTGTCGCGCCTCGTATAGGCTCAAGGCTTCCACTATGATTTTGAAGGCTATCGCAAATATCATTTAAGCTCAGAGAATGAGATAACTGAGCATAAAGTAAGGTTAGAACATGGCTCCAAGGACTAAACTTACGAGTTTTGATTCCGTGCTTATCTGCAAGTTTTTGAACTAAATGTCCTGGAATTAATTGGCAGATTTGTTTGAGACTACATACATTACTTTTGTCTGGCTTCATGATGGACTCCTTTTTTTGTCGTTATTAAAAGAAACATCTGAAGCTAGATTTTTCATAGCTTAGTTATTTTTATGGGATGGCTGTGTGATGAAAACTATGTTCCTCATACAAAAAACCACATTTTTGAACCTGAGTTAATCAAACGCTCATCAGTTCACAACTTTAATCAGAAAATACAACACAAGGAGAACACATGAACAACAACACCACGATCATCTCATTTTTAGTCTTTACTGGACTAGTGGGATTAGCCACTTGGCTAATAACAAGAAAGGACGACCATGCAAGTAGCGACGGCTATTTCCTCGGTGGTCGAAGTCTTACTTTCCCTTTAATTGCAGGCTCATTACTCTTAACCAACCTATCCACCGAACAACTCGTTGGTCTAAATGGCGCCGCATTCCAACACGGTTTTCACGTTATGGTTTGGGAAGTTTTTGCAGTCGTCGCACTCGTACTTATGGCACTTTTCTTCTTGCCAAAATTCCTACGCTCAGGTATTGCCACAGTACCACAATATTTAGAAGTCCGCTTCGACCACAAAACTCGCATGATCGTAGACATGATTTTCTTGACTGCTTATGCCGTAATTCTTCTTCCCATAGTGCTTTACTCTGGTGCAAAGGGCTTGTCAAACATGCTCGACGTCCAGGCTCTCACGGGCATTAACAGTGAAACCGGCGTCCTCTGGTTCATGGTCATTGTAATCGGTATCTTAGGTTCTATCTATGCCCTTTTTGGCGGTCTTCGTACTGTCGCTGTTTCAGATACACTCAATGGTGCGGGTCTCCTTATTGGTGGTTTCCTCATCGCTTATTTTGGTTTAAAAGCAGTTGGAGATGGCAATGGCGCTATCGCAGGCTGGAATAGTTTAATCGAAAATGCTCCTGCACGCTTCAATTCTATTGGCGGCAAAAAAGATGATGTTCCATTTTCCACTATTTTCAGTGGCGTTGTTCTCCTTAACCTTTTCTACTGGTGTACTAATCAACAAATCATTCAACGTACTTTTGGTGCATCGAGCTTAGCAGAAGGGCAAAAAGGTGTTCTTTTAACTGGCGCACTCAAACTCTTAGGCCCCATCTATTTAGTCATTCCTGGTATGATTGCCTTCCAATTATATGGTCATCTTGGTATTGGTAACGATGATGCGTACGGCACTCTTGTCAAAAATGTCTTACCCGCTCCATTAACAGGCTTTTTTGCCGCTGTAATGGTAGGTGCCATTCTTTCCTCTTTTAACTCTGCATTGAATTCAACCTGTACTCTTTTCTCACTTGGTTTCTATAAAAATGTTTTAAACAAAGACGCCGACGAAAAACAAGTAGTGAAATCAGGAAAAATATTTGGCTTAATTATCGCCATTACTTCAATGATTATTGCGCCCATGCTCGCAGGGCAAGATAGTATATTTGGCTACCTAGATGCACTCCGACAGATCATTCTCAAGTGCTATTAAAAAATAGCTTAAAGTTATAATTTCCAATAAAAAATCCCACTTAATCGCCTATATTGTAGTAGCTTACACCGACAATAACAGCAAGTGGGACTTTCAATGTACGATACTCTTTTTCCCGAATATTTCATCGAGGAATTACGGCAAACTATAGGAATTTTATGCGGACCATTGAAGATTGCGGGGCAAATCATACTTCGTCCTGAATTTCAAGAGATCAAAAAGGCAATTGAAGATGATCAACTTCAGTTGAGTAAAGATAGAGCCGCCACTAGAAACCGCGAGTTTAAAAACAGCTCTACCCAAAAACACCCCCCAGCTGAATTGGTGGTGGCGTTGTTCATAGCCCGTCACTTTTATGATAATTGTTACGGTGAACGAGGCTATAGTATGCTATGTGAGAATAGTTCCTTGCAGCAGTTTATTGGGCGCTTGGGCATAGGAAGCTTCCCTTCACGCAATACGATTCATGAACAAGTCTCTGCTCTTTCTGAGAAGACCCTTAATCTTTTTCATCAAGCTATTTTGAACTGCGTTAAGGAGTGTGGCCTGGATGATTTTTCAGCAGTGATTATTGATTCTACAGCCATTAAGGCCGATTCAGCGTGGCCTGTCGATAGTCAATTACTAAAGAACCTTAGTTGTAAAATGATGAAAAATATCAGTGACGTTCATGATCAGCTTCCCTGTGTTGAGCGCAGAAAGATCCCTCTCAAACGCCTGCAAAATTACTGTGATTATATGAGTAAACTGGATTTCGAGATCTCTATGCTTAAAGGAAAAAAAGGAGCAAGAAAAATGAGGCAAAAGTTTTATACGCAAGAACTTTTACCGAGGTGCCGAAAATTTATTATTCGCCTGGAGAAGACTCTTCCTCAAATTAAACAACACTGTGAAAGTGCCAAAGTTCTGATGATTGACGAATGTCTATCTCGCTTCATAGATAAAGTTTTGATGGTTGAACATCGCTTCAACATGGCTCCTAAGGACTACGATACGAAGACGGCACGGAAAATTTACAGCATGAGTGATAATGATGCAGCATTTATTAAAAAGGGTGGTCGAGAAACCGTATTTGGCTACCGACCAAATTTCGCCTTTAGTGCCAATGGTTTTCTGACATCATTCACCCTAGAATCTGGAAATACTAGTGACAGCAAGGCCTTCAGTAATTGCCTTGATGAAAATAAAAAGATGACGGGCGAGACCGCAATGATGATCAGTGTGGATGACGGATATAGCTCTGCCGCCAATTTAGATGATGCCATCGAAAAAGGGGCGACATTAGTCAGTGTTAGTGGCTCAAAGGGAAAGAAGCTCTTAGGAGAAGATATTTATGAGAGTGAAAACTACCAACTTGCGAGAAATATCCGATCAATTTCCGAAGCAGGTATTTCAAAGCTGAAGAACTATCACAACCTTGAGCGATTTACCGTTTGTGGCTTAAAGAGGGTTCGTCAAGAAACTCTCATAAGCGCCATAGGATTCAACTTGGAAAGGATCTGCCAGTTATTATGTCAAATAGAGATTGAGGTCGCCGCATAGAATGTCGGAGTGCATCTACCTACAAAAAATGAATGGCATCTACTTCATTCCTTTATTTGCCGTGATTGTTGTTGGTATGTTAAGTAAAAAAGTCCCGTCAATTGCAGCTAAAGTTGGCTTAGCTATTGGTTTCACAATTATTCCAATTGGTTATTTTGTCCCCATGGGATCAAAACTTAATGATGCTGGAGAGAAAATCAGTATCTACCTTTCTGGTGACATCATTAATGGTTTCCACTTCCTTGGTATTTCCTTCGCAATCATTATCGTTGCAATGCTCATCATTGGCGCCATCGCTCCACGCAAAACCGCTTTCATTCAAGAAGACGTAAAAGCAGTTGATATGACGGAATGGAAACACGCCAAACTTACTGGTGGAATTTTAGTAGTCTTAGTTGCTATTATTTACGGTATCTTCGCCGATTTCTCAGCGCTAAGCAAAGATCACAATAACCCTGAAGGACGAGCCAAATACGAGGCTGCTCAAGAAGCCGCGAAGATTAGAAAAAAAGCTGCCGAAGGAAAATCTTCCACAATTGAATCTACTACTGAGCAATCTATGGATATAACGGTACCTAAAGACACCGATGCACCATCAACTCCTACAGTAGAGGCCCCTACAAAATAATAATCTAAACAAAATGAAAGCCTCATTCTATAATGAGGCTTTCCAAATATAATTATGAGCCAAAATAATCCCAAATATTTCACCGACACGTTCGGAATCGAGCCCGAGCTCTTAGCTCAAGCACCTGGTCGCTTAGAAGTTTTAGGTAACCACACCGACTATAACGAGGGCTTTGTGCTCTCGACTGCCGTTAACTGCACGACACAGATCAGCTTCCGAAAAATCGAAGGCGACAGTTGCCAAGTCACTAGTCCATTCATGAAGGATGGCATTCGCGAATTTAATCTCAATGAAATTGACCAAGCTGCAGCTGGGAAAGATTGGACCAACTATATCCGTGGCGTCATTGTGGCACTTAAAAAGAATGGTCATTGCGTCACTGCTTTTCAAGCATTAATAACATCTGATGTCCCCTTGTCAGCAGGCATGAGTAGCTCGGCATCTCTGGAAATGGCTCTAGTTACTGGACTTGATGAATTATTTGCTTTTGGATTGGATAACAAATCTAAAGCACTGATTGGCCAGGCCTGTGAAAACAACTATATCGGTGCGAATACCGGCCTCATGGATCAACTCACTTCCCTCTCTGGACTCGAAGGTCAATTAGTTATTAGCGAATATCGCAATGTAACAGTTAATCACACCCCTTTGCCCACTGAACTTGCTTTAGTCGTACTCAATTCCCATGTCGCTCACGACTTAAGTTTAGAATATAATGAACGACGTCAGCAATGTGAAAATGCTGTCGCTACACTTCAAAAATTCAAGCCCAAGATAAGCGCGCTACGTGATGTGAATTTAGATCAACTCATAAGTCACAAAAATGATCTTGAAGAAAATGATTATAAACGCGCCCTTCATGTTGTGGGCGAGAACCAACGTGTTCACCAGGCGCAAGAATTTCTAAAGCATGCCGATTACACTGCTTTTGGACAATTGCTTTTCGAGTCACACCAGAGCTCCATGGATAACTTCGAAAATTCATGTCCTGAACTTGATCAAATGATAGAAATCGCCAAAGACTCACCCTTATGCCTAGGTGCTCGTCTCAGTGGCGGTGGCTTTGGCGGCATCTCTATCCATTTAGTGAAGCACACTGATGCTGAACAATATGCTAAAGAAGCGGCACTTGCATATAAACAGAAAACTGGTAAAGAAACTCAAACAATCATCTGCCAAGCTGCTCAAGGCGCGGTCAGTCAAAACATCTAGGAAGTGAAAATGAAAAAAATACTCGTAACAGGTGGTGCAGGTTATATTGGCTCACACACTTGCCTTGAACTCCTTAATGCTAACTATGAAGTCGTCATTGTAGATGACCTTTCAAACTCGGTTACAGAATCAATGTCTCGGGTTGAGAAACTGGCTAATGGTAAAAAAATATCCTTCCACAAAGTAGACCTTTTAGACAAGCAAGCTTTGAATGACGTATTTGTTAAAGAAGGCAACGTTCATGCTGTGATTCATTTCGCAGCAAAAAAAGCCGTCGGAGAATCAGTCGAAAAACCTCTTTATTACTACTCCAATAACATCACTGGCTCACTCAATCTTTTTGAAGTCATGAAAGCTAACGATGTCAATAAAATTGTCTTCAGTTCCTCTGCAACGGTTTATGGCGACCCTGAATCTGTACCCATCAAAGAAGATGCGCGCATTGGTGCGACCAATCCTTATGGACACACAAAGGTAATGATGGAGCAAATCCTTATGGACACAGGCAAAGCCACTGATTGGGGCGTTGCTTTACTGCGTTATTTCAATCCTGTGGGAGCGCATGAGTCTGGTACAATTGGCGAAGATCCTGAATACCCGAATAATCTACTCCCTTTTGTTAGCCAAGTCGCTGCAGGCATTCGTGAACACGTCACTATCTTTGGCGATGATTACGATACTCCCGATGGAACTGGCGTACGCGATTACATTCACGTCGTTGACTTAGCTAAAGCCCATGTGAAATCAATTGAGAAACTCGACACACAAGATAAAGGAACACTCATTTATAACATCGGTACGGGTCGTGGTTATTCTGTCAAAGAAATGGTCGAAGCCTTTCGTAGTGTTTCAGGTCAAGAAATCAAAGTCATTGTAGGTCCGCGACGTGAAGGTGATATTGGTGAATGTACTGCCGATGCAACTCTTGCCAACAATGAACTCGGATGGTTCGCCAAACACGACCTAAACGATATGATTTCTTCTGCTTGGAAATGGCAATCACAAAATCCTAACGGCTACAGATAATCAGGATTAATAAAATGCCTAATATAGATAATATGCTTTCTTCAAACCCTGCTTTAAAGGGACTTAAAGATAACTTAGCTCAATTCTCAGAAACGCGTCAAGAACTTATTGCTCAGCTCCTTGTAGCTGGACAAACTCAACTTTTTGAAAACTGGGATACTCCTGGGGTAAATGATGAGGCTAAAGATGCTTTCCTTACGTCGCTTGAAAAGATAAACACCAACTATCCCGGTGGTTTAAGCGCCTACATTAGCAATGCTCAAATTCTTCTCGCACAAGCCAAAGAAAGCAAAAACCCATTTGAAGGCCTTAGTCCTGAACAGCCCGACAATGTCAACCTTTCTGAGTTTGGAGATAAATACGACCATTACGAAACTCTAGGTCTTCAGCAATTCGAAAAAACCGCTATTGTACTCGTGGCTGGTGGCTTAGGCGAACGCTTAGGCTACAATGGAATCAAACTCGATATTGCAGTAGAAACTCTCGAATCTACTTCTTATCTCGAGCATTATGCATCAAGTATCAAAGCGATGGAAGCACGCATGACGAACCCACGTCTTCTACCTTTCATCATTATGGTTTCTCAAGATACGGGTCCAAAAACACTCAAGACTCTAGAAAGCAATAATTATTTCGGTCTACAAAAAGAACAAGTTTTCATCCTTCAACAAGAATTAGTTCCCGCCATTTCCGACAATAATGGCTCTCTTGCACTGAAGAAAACTTATGAATTAATCCTCAAGCCTCACGGTCATGGCGATATCCACATGCTTTTGTATACTAGTGGACTTGCGGAAAAGTTAGCCAATAAAGGCATTGAGCATTTTGTTTTTATTCAAGATACTAATGGACAAGTCATTAATGCACTACCTGCTGCTTTAGGCGTATCTCTTGAAAAAGAGTATGATTTTAACTCGATTGCAGTAAATCGCATCCCTGGCGAAGCCGTTGGTGCGCTTGCGAAGTTAGTCGGCCCAAAGGGTGAATTAACCTTAAATGTAGAATATAACCAACTCGATCCTTTATTACGTGACACAGTGAGCCCCGAAGGTGATGTCCCTAATGCACAAGGCTTTTCGATGTTCCCAGGTAATATCAACATCCTTTGTATTAGACTGACTTCTTATGTGCGTATCCTTAAAGAATCACAAGGAATCATTGCTGAATTCGTTAATCCAAAATATGCGGATGCCAGTAAAACAACCTTCAAAAAACCAACGCGTCTTGAAACCATGATGCAGGATCTACCTAAGCTCTTTGGTCCAGGTGAGAAAGTGGGTGTCACAATTTTTGCACGCGAATGGAGCTTCTCTGCGAATAAAAACAATATTGTTGATGCGGCGGCCAAATATCAAGCGGGTAGCCCACCTGAATCAAGCGCCACGGCCGAAGATCATTTCTACATGGCGGGTCGTAGCAAACTTCAAGAAGCTGGGATGACGGTCAATGCCGCTGATAATGAATTAATTCTTGGCGTACCTTTTCAACTCGGCCCAAAAGTTATTCTTAGACCTTCTTTTGCAATGACTTTAGCCGAAGTTCGCAATAAGGTCTCTGGTGGCTCCATCTCTGATCAAGCGAGCTTAATCCTAGATGGAAGAGACATTCATTTAGAAGGACTCGAGCTCAGTGGCTCTACTGCACTTATCATCAAAGCTTGTGATGGTGCGAAAGTCACTGTGAAAGGTCCATTTAACAACGAAGGGTTCACGCTAGTAAAACTTAGTGAAGAAGAGCGTTCCCCTGAAAGTACGGTTCCCGAATACTTAAAGATTCGCGCTTATAAATTTGAAAACTCTGGTGCTCAGATCTACGAATTTAATGAACCGGGCGAGTACACTGTTGAGAACTAAGCATCTTCATTTAGTATATTAAAAATTAACATAAAGTCATCTCATCTTGAGATGACTTTTTAAGCATTAGGATTCTACACATGACGACAAGAGTTGCTTTCATTGGCTCGGGCTTTGCACAACAACACATTGCTGCCCTAGCACATATCCCCGAAGTTGAGATTGCCGCTATCTGTAGCCGCAATGAACAAACCGCACGTCAAATTATTGGCGATCAAAATATCAATTATTATCCCTTTGAAAACTATCTTCAAATGCTTCAGCAGGAAAAGCTCGATGCAGTTTATATTTGCTTACCTCCCCACCTCCATGGTGAAATAGATATTGCCTGTGCAGAACACGTAAAAGCACTCTTCATAGAGAAGCCTATCGCACTCAGCTTAGAACTCGCTGATCAACTTAGCCAAACCTTCAAGAAAGCTAATAGCATTGTAAGTGTCGGCTATATGAATCGCTACCGCCCTAATATTATCAATGCAAAAAATCACTTTTCCAAAAATCCCGCAATCCTTTTCAATGCGGCTTGGAGTGGCGAACTTCCCCCTCCTTACTGGTGGCGAAGACGCGAAATGTCTGGTGGACAACTCACTGAACAAGCTACTCACTTGATTGATTCCATTCGCTATATCAGTGGTGAATTCAAAGAGGTACAAGCTTTTTCGACCAGTGGTTTTATTGATGATGTTAAAGATTTCAACGTAGATGATGCCATTGTCATGAACTTCCAACTCGAAAGTGGCGCCATTGGGACAGTACAAACTTCATGCTTTAGCAAAGAGCACGGCGGAGGCGAACTCGGTATCTACCTAGAGCTGGCCTCTAGAGAGAAGACCTATCGTTTCCATAATCACTGCATGGACCTAGAACTTCAGCATTCTCAGGCCAATAAAGAGATTTTCAACTCTATTGACAATCCCGTTTTAGCTGAGAATATGGCTTTCTTTGATGCCATTAAAAATGGCTCTCATGAGGCTATTCTTTCTCCTTATGATGATGCCGTAGAAAGTCTAAAAGTAAGTCTTGCTGCCGATATCTCAATACGAGAAAAACGTTCGGTGGCCCTTGCGAGTCTCTAATCAAAAATCTTCAAAATCAAATAAGTTGAAAAAAAACTTAATTTAAATCAATTTTTAAGAGAAAAAATTTTTTTTCCTCCAGTTTGGTGTTACCTTTGTCCTGCAATCGTGCCAAACTGTGACACGTCTCATTAAAATTTATGAAATTTAAAGGAATATACCATGGCTGTATTAGTTGGTAAACAAGCTCCAGACTTTAGCGAAAAAGCTGTAAAAGGTCAAGAAGTCATCGAAAACTTTTCACTCTCACAATTCAAAGGTAAGTACGTAGTACTTTTCTTCTACCCATTAGACTTCACTTTCGTTTGCCCTACAGAGCTTCACGCTTTCGAAGCAAAACGCGCTGAGTTTGAAGCTAAAGGCGTTGAAGTTGTTGGCGTTTCTACTGACTCATGGTTCTCACACCTTGCATGGCTCAACACGCCTAAAAACCAGGGCGGTATCGAAGGCGTTGGTTACCCAATCGTTTCTGATTTCAATAAAACAATCTCAGCTGACTATGATGTACTTCTTGGTGGCGGAATGGCTCTTCGTGGTCTTTTCCTCATCGACAAAGCTGGTGTTGTTCAACACCAAGTTGTTAACAATCTTCCACTAGGTCGTAATGTTGATGAAGCTCTTCGTATGGTTGACGCACTTCAGTTCTTTGAGAATAACGGCGAAGTTTGCCCAGCAAACTGGACTGAAGGCGATAAAGCTATGAAGCCAAATGACGCTGGCCTTAAAGAATACTTTGCTGAATAATCAGTAAGTAAGCTATAAAAGCGGAGCTTAGGCTCCGCTTTTTTTATGCCTCAATGAGTGAATTCAATACGATAGACTGGTATGACAAGAATGCAGAAAACTGGAGCGTTCTTGCAGATGGTGATGATATGAGTTGGCCTTATTCCGACTTTTTGTCTGCCCTACCAAAAACACCTGCACACATACTCGACCTCGGTTGTGGCAATGGCCGTGATATACTTTATTTCCAAAAGAAAGGGCACTTTGTCGACGGCATAGATGGTTCGAAAGAACTCTGTAAATATGCTGAAAAATCCAGCAATACTCAAATATATCAACAAAATTTCAGTCAGCTAAAACTTAAAAAAAATCACTATGACGGGATTTTTGCTAATGCCATCCTGATGCATATTGAACCTCAGGATAGAATAAACTTTTTAGATCAAGTTTTTTGCGGACTTTGCAAAAATGGGGTTTTTTATGCTCATTATCCAAAAGGCTCCGAAAGTACACTTGCAGATGACGGACGACTTTTACACCTTACACCAGATTGGCCACTCTTAGCTAAGACTTATAACTGGAACTTAGAACTTCACGAAGGAAGACCACAATTCTTACTGCCCGAAGATCAAAATTGGGAAGTCATTCGGTTTCGTAAAAATTAAATTAGAGATTACCTTTCCAAACATTCAACATTTTATTAAGTCCAAAAAATATGAACATACTCAATAGACACATACTAAAGAATCTACTTTACATCTTTGTAGCGTCCTTACTCGTCCTCACCTTCATACTTGTCCTTGGATTAATGATTAAGATTTTAAGCCGATTAGATACTTCTATTTCTCAGCTATTTATCTTAAAAATGTTTCTCATGTTACTCCCAAAAGTACTCGCTTATGCGATACCTATTGCCAGCTTAGTCAGCGTGACTTTAGTATTTAGTCGTATGTCGGCAGAAAATGAAATTACCGCAATGCGCGCCTCTGGCATCAGCCTCTGGCAAATTGTCAACCCAGCTATCCTTTTAGCTCTCGCCTCCTCAGGCTGTCTACTCTACCTAAATATGTTCGCAGTGCCCCACTTAGAAGCCACCCGAAAATCAATGATGAAAGGTGAATTACTTTCGAACCCTTCCAATTTTTTACGAGGTGGATCCACTATTGAATTAGGCAAACTCACCGTGAATATTGGAGAAAAAGAAGCTGATGGTACGCTAAAAGACCTAAGAGTAATTGAACTCGATCATTCTAAAGGAATTGTGGCTAATCAACTCCTCGCTCAAAAGGGACGCATTATTGATGCTAATGAAACTTCTTTTACCATCGAGTTTATTGATGTCATCATTCTCGATAATAACTGGGAGTTCACTGACAATAAAGATGATGACAAGCAAATCCTCAATGGCGTAAAAGTAACTCGCCTACCGAATGCTAATACTACCTATACTTTTTATACTAACGAAGAGCTTAATAGTGGTGATTTGCGTAAACGCGCCAAATACCTTAACCTTTGGGAAATGATTGCGAGACTAGCCGTTTTGGAAAAGAAAGAGCAAAGCAAAACTGTACGTCGAGAACACACTGACCTACTTTACAATTTAAACAAAAACCTCGCTCTAGCCTTTTCTCCTCTCGCTTTCTTACTAATGGCCTTGCCTTTCGGCCTCCGCTCTAGTCGCTCAGAAACAAGTATTGGTTTACTCATTAGTCTTATCGTTATGATGGTTTATTACGCCACTATTTTATTGACGGGAGCCTTTGATAAACATACTGCACTACACCCCGAAATATTGGTTTGGTTACCAAATATTATTTTTCAGAGCTTAGGCTTAGGCATGATTGCATTTAAAGTGAGTCATTAACTCGGTTTTGCTTCCATCCTGACTTCCGTTCTAAAGCACCTAGGTCTCATATTATATTTACTCTCTTTGAGCTTTTGGATAACTGCTTTTGTTTGCGGAATTCGCATACTATAGACCTTTGTCTTTCCTACGTATTCCTGCCAATACTTATTAATAATCAATAAGTCAGCTTTAGTTTTAAAGATATCAGGAATCGCATAAGCAGATTCATTGACATCACCTAGATGCTCTTTTTTAAACATACTCTTCTCTTTGTGCCCATAATATAAGCTCATAGTTAAAAGGTAAAACTGCATCTTAAATGGTGCAAAAAGCTGTTCCACCATTTCGATGAAATCCTCCGCTAGTTCACCGTTCACAAGTAATCGATGGGCTAAATTATTACGTCGAAGAATCTCAAAATCTACTAATTCTTTAGTTAACTTTTTTTTCCCTTTCATTTCACAGAGTGAATGAGCGAGTGCCGTATATATTGACTCTAATACTTTATGAAAATTACCCATCTCATATTTGTACTCATTTTTCTTAACGAGTACTTCACGACTAATATCTTTAGCTAGATGAAGGTCATTTTCAAAATATACTTCCAAAGCTAGAAAACGATCTTCTCCATCACCCATCTTGCGCCAGCTAGCCGCCACAGACTTACGTTTGGAAATGAGTAATTCCTGCTGAGCGTTAACTCTTTCAAAGATCTCCATGGACTTCTGTTCATCCCCACCTAAATCAGATGAGATCGCCCCTAAGCCCAACTCAAATTTGCCATCATCGCAAATTGCCCAACGTTGCTCCCTTAGTTTTTCATAAATATAATAAGGGCTCAAGCCCCCTTGGACCTCGGGCATAACAGAAATAATATCCCATAAATGTGCAGCAGGAACACCCATATCCTCTGTATCACCTAATCTATGACCTAAGCGCGCGCGCAATATTTCTGAATTTGTGACTGTTAAATTAAACACGGTATTAACGCCTAAACCATTCCACTCATCTAGCAGGACTTCACGATTTGCGAGAATACACAAAGTCGACCCATCTGCTAAGAGACTATTGACCATCCAAGTCCAAAAAGCTTGGGTAAAACCCTTGCCTTTAATTTTAAAATAACAATAAACACCATCATCGTTTCTCGTCATGTGGAGTGCTTGACCATAGAGATCTATATAGTGACTGATACTCTTTTCCATTCTACTGGCAAATCGTGGATTACAGTACAGCATATTTTCCCACACCACTACAGGGTTCATTTGTACTGTTACTAAATTCTCCTGGCACTTCCAAAATACACTCATCAGCCCACATGAATCCGCATTAGGCAAACCTGCATCTAAGGCATCTTGTGAACTATCAGTAAAATCGGCAATAACTAAGCCTCGAAATTTATCTCCAGTCGCCTCCCATTCTTTTTCCATTAAACTGAGCAGACGATCTTCTTTGGCACTTGTACGACCCAACAAATTATTACTCAATGACGAGTAAGGTCGTATATCATATTGTGTGAGTAAAAAACCTACTTTCTTTAGCCTTGAGATAAATTGTTCCGCATACTTGTGGTCATTCTCATCTTTAGATTCAAGTAAAACATTAAAAATGTATTCGCGATAAACGAGTAATTTTCCCTGGGGTTGTTCTTCTGGCACCTTTCTTAAATAAACTTCCCAGTCAGCACCATCAATTAAGTCGTGCTCACGTCCATAATATAAGACCGAAGTCGTCCACTCTTGCCGACGCGCCCAATTGGCTAACATATCCTTTGCTAAATGACCCAACTCTGATTTTATATACTGATTTAAAGTCAACTTGGTGCGATGCCCATAGTTGATCTCTTGAATCAAATCATGAAGATTATCAATGACTTCTTCTATCGCTTTCGCTGATTTTCGATCGGGCTCAACAAAACTAATAAGTTCACGCCAAGGACGACAAGCTCCATCAACAGAAAGGCTCGTTAAACTTAATTCCGTAAATCTTGTACCAAAAAAGTTTTGCCTTTGTTGCTGCGCGAGTTTAGTCCCAAAAGCTTCTTCTGGGCGAAAGGTACTGAAACCAACGAATGGGCAAGGCATCTTGCTATCCATTTCTCTCAAAAGGGTCATCCATGCACCACCTAAACGAGCCGCGCCATCCGCAATGACTAAATCAAATTTCTGTTCGGCTAAAATTTCTATTGCCTGATCTAACTCTTCGTGAATTATTTGTACATTGCCTTCCATCAAAGGACTCAGTGCCGTTATGTATTCGTCAAAATTCACTTTCTCTAAATTACGTAAAACTTTGTCCATTTCTAATGACGCATCAATATCACCAGAACTCAATTCATCTCCCTCATAGGCGCTAATTGAGGAAACCTCCCTTAAATGTAATCGGCGAGATTCCACCTGCTGGCTAGAGGTGATCTTAAAACAAGGTCCAAAATAATTATAGGGAATCAACGGCATCAATGGGAAACCTAAGTCATTGGGCTCACCAAATATTTTTCTTTCATCCACATCATCTTTAAGCCGTTTACGAAAAACTCTTTCCCATGAACTACTAGCGACTGAATCAGTAACTAAAATCAATGGCCGTAAATGCTTACTTCTACAATATTCAATAATCGCGTTGATGATTTTTTCATGCATAGGTGTTACAACTAAGCGATGCTTACTCGTCGCCATTATTTCATCTAACGTACCACCTACCACTCCCAAGACATGATCTGCTTTACTGGGATTTATGTTTTTCCATAAATCTAACATTTGTATCTCTCTTTTATATTATATGCTTATAAGATACGGTGGCAAAAAAAGCTTGGCAAGAATCCTCGCGAGCTTCATTTAAGATATAATGAGAAATACCTTCTCATTTATTCAAGAAAGGCTTTTTCTACGCACAAATAAATCAACTTATAAAAAAGCTGTTAAAAAATGTGAAAAATCAAAAACCTGATTCATAGTACCAAAAATTAATTCAGGATTTCAATCATGGCAGATAAAAATCAAAAACGCTTACCGGAATGGATTCGGGTCAAAGTTAACCGCGGTGGAAACCGTAACGAGCTGAGCACCGAATTACGTGACCGCAAGCTTAACACCGTTTGTGAAGAAGCTAAATGTCCAAATTTGGCTGAGTGCTGGCATGAACGCACAGCCACTTTTATGTTATTAGGGGTCAACTGTACGCGCGCTTGTCGTTTCTGTGCTATTGGCTACGATAAACCTCTACCTCCTGATCCCGAAGAACCTGCTAATGTAGCAGAGACTGCCGCAAAAATGGATTTACAGTACGTTGTGATCACTTCTGTAGCCCGAGATGACCTTGACGATGAAGGTTCCGACCAATTTGCAAAAACAATTCGCGCTGTTCGCGAAAAGTTGCCCGATGCTGGCATCGAAGTTTTGACTCCTGATTTCAATGGTAAAGAAGATCTGATTCGCATGACTCTTGATGCCATGCCTACCGTATTTAACCACAACCTTGAAACATGTGAGCGCTTATCTCCCCCCATCCGTGGGCGTGCCAAATATAAACGTAGCCTAGAAGTACTTAAGAATGCTAAAGCATGGAGCAAGGGAAAAGTATTAACAAAATCGGGGATCATGGTAGGTTTAGGCGAAACAGACGAAGAAGTTATAGACTGCATTAACGATCTCTTTGCTGCTAATGTTGACATTTTAACCATTGGTCAATATTTGCCACCTTCACGTAAACACTGGAAATTAGATCGCTACGTTCGTCCTGAACAATTTGAAGAATGGAAAGAATACGCAGAAAAACTAGGTTTCAACGCTGTTGCGAGTGGCCCGATGGTCCGTTCTTCGTATAAAGCGGGCCAGCTTATTACAGCAAAACTTGAAGAACAGCAGTTAAATTTTAAAATTTAGTTTGACAAAAATTCAAGCTACGATACTTTCAACACTCATCTAATTTCCACTCAGGTTTGGATACTCTTTTCGATACACCTGTAAATGAAAAATTTAATATGGAGACACACAAATGTCTATTCACAGAAGTTTAAAAGTTAAAGGCAATACTGCCGGTAAAAAGAACGTACTCAAACGTTTCGAACGCGTTGACCAACTTATTGAAGAAGGTCGTCTTAAGCCAGGTGATCCAGTTCTAGGTCTTCCTAAAACTAAAGTTAACATCTAAGACTTTATTCAAAAGACTTTATTCAAAAAGACAGGTAACTTAACCTGTCTTTTTTTTATGTGAGATATATATGAGCACTGAACACACAATTAAGCATACTCAGCTTTACAAGAAGATTCCTACTCTCCTGACTCTAGGGAATTCGATCTGTGGCTTTACAGCTATACTTTTAGCCCTGCAAGCTTACGAAAAAATACTCACAAAAAATCCTAATGGCCATTTTGAGATCATTACCCAAAATGCCGACACGACTATTATGCCCTATGTCTTTGCCGCCTGTGCTTGGCTTATAATAGGCGCCATGATATTTGACGCTCTCGATGGTTGGAGTGCTCGCAAATTAAATGCGACGTCATTACACGGAATCGAAATGGACTCCCTGGCCGACATGGTGACTTTTGGAGTAGCCCCTGCCGTACTGGTTTACATCTACGCTCACGTTACCGTTTTTCTTGGTTTTGCTGAAGTCAAGGATCTCGGCTTCATCAGGCAAGATCGTCTTTTTTGGCTAGCCGGCGCGATGTACATGGGCTGCGCGGCATTGCGCTTAGCCCTCTACAACGCCATGGAAATGGAAAGTAAGTTCAATCCAAAAAACAATAAATTAAAAGAACACGGCTTTAGAGGAATCCCCTCACCCGGAGCCGCATCAGCCGTCTGCTCAATCGTCATAATGGGAACAACCGAAGCTAATCTCCCCGAATGGCTAATGACCTTCTTCCTCCCCCTCTACACCGCTTTTCTAGGCCTCTTAATGATCAGCCCCATTCCATATCCACACATGGCAAAATGGTTAGTCTCACCAGTGAACCGCTCACGTAAACTTATTGTACTACTTGTCATATTACTTGTAGGGGGATCAGAAATGATTCGTTATGGTAGTGGACCAAAAATGACCGCAGCGGCACTTATAAACCTTTATGTTTTATCTGGACCTATAATGTTGATACTGAGTAAAATCAAAGGTCATAATATATCTGAAGATGAAGACTTGATTAGTAACAAGCTTTAAAAAATCACAGTCCTAGATATTAATCAATGGCACGCAAAAAACCTACATGGAAAATGCTTAGCTATGGCATTCATACTAACTGGGAAAAAGGTAGCAAAGAGCTACCTAAATTAAAAAAATTCTCTTGGGAAATCCCCGCACGACTCGATATTGAATTCGGCTACGTACTTAATATAAAACAGGCACGCGGAAAAAAACTTGAATTCACCATTGAGCACCCCAATTTCATCGATCTGAAAACTGGAGAAATCGCCCCCTCCTTTTGCGGTGAAATATTTGTTCGATCCAATGATTGGGACTTTTTTCTAGGCGACACCTTATGGGCTCCCGTAGAAGACAAAATAGGGACTTGGACTTTAACCACCAAATTAGACGGCGAACTATTAGTCAAAAAACGTTTTACCATAAGCCCTGATAATAACCTTTCTTAGAAGCGAATACTCAAGAGCCTCATTGAAAAAACAAGGAGGCTCTTAAAATCACTTACGCTTTTTGGGCTTGCGTTTCTTCAACGCTTTCTCGGTCTTCATCCTCAACTGCTCTAATTTCTTAGCCACGAGCTTTAGATCTTCCTTTTCTGCTCGATCAGTAAAGAGCACACCATCTAAATGATCGATCTCATGCTGCATACATCTAGCTGTTAAGCCTCCAAAATCCGCTTCTATCAACTCTCCATCTAATGTCTTAGCACGTAAAACTATATTACTAGGCCTAATCACCGATGCGTTAATTAAGGGAATAGATAAACACCCCTCTTCAAAGGGGATATTTTCACCCGAACTTGAAACAATCTCTGGATTAATTAAAGCCATGGGCATCTTGGGGCAAAATAATTTCTCCCCCTCAGACCCATACTCTTCATCATCAAAATGAGTATCTATTACAAAGAGACGTATACTTTGACCTACCTGAGGTGCGGCCAAACCAATACCATTCTCTTCGTACATTGTATCAACCATTTCTTCTACAAGCTCACGTATCTCATCGCTAATTTCGGTAATGGGCTCAGCTATTTTCCTGAGCACAGGATTACCAAATTTTTTGACTTCAAGTATATGACCTTCTTCGGACATGGTTAACGGTACTCCTTCATAGTATTAGGATTAACCACTTTAAATTCTTCAACATGCAGACTATCATCAGCTCGGAAAGAAAGATTCCCACCTAATGATTTTTCCATGTTGCGCAAAATACGTGCATCTTCCGCACGTAAACGATGTAAAATATCAGGGTGGCAAATCACACGCACTTCCATCTTATCTTTAGATCTTTTCAATAAAGCCTGAAGCTTTCTCTGAATCTCAACTGATACAGAAACCATCGATTTTACGACACCTTTACCTTCACAGTTGGAACAAGGCGTGTACAAAGAATCTTTCAAAGACTGATGCTCACGCTGACGAGTCATCTCTAAAAGTCCCAATTGTGAAATTGGCGAGATTTTCGTTTTGGCCTTATCGTGCTGAACACCTTTTTTCAAGGCACGGTAGACTTGCATCTGATCCTTCTTGGAACGCATATCAATAAAGTCAATCACTACTAAGCCACCAATATCACGTAAACGTAACTGGCGAGCTATCGACTCAGCCGCTTCAAGATTAGTCATAAGAATAGTTTCTGGATGATCTTTACCTTGACGGGCTTTACCTGAGTTAATATCAATAGCAATCAATGCTTCTGTTTCATCAATACAGATATATCCACCAGAGGGCAAGCTCACTTGACGCTCAAAGATCGAATCGATCTGCTTAGCAATACCAAAGTGCTGAAAGAGAGGCTTATGCTGATTATGATGCTTTAATTTGCTAATGTTCACATCAGAAATTTTAACAATAGTTTTTCTGAATTTGGTGTAAGCTTCATGATTATCAATCCAAACGTCATCAACCGAATCAGTCAAAAAATAGCGCGTCGAACGAGACATAAGATCAGGCTCTCTATAAAGACAATAAGGCGCTCTCTGAGTCTGGCGATTGCGCTCCATTGTATCCCATATATCTAGCAACATCTCAATATCATTATGGAAATACTCTTCTGGTTTGCCATCGCCTAAAGTACGACAGATACAGCCCATTCTCTCTGGAAGGCTCATTTTACGCAATACACTGCGTAAACGATCTCTTTCTTTATGATTTTGAATTCTTTTAGATACACCAATATGACTCGTATGGGGCAATAAAACCAAATAACGCCCGGGGATACTCAAGTTTGTTGTTACGCGTGGTCCTTTAGTGCCAATTGGGCCTTTTGTTACCTGTACAATAACTTCTGAACCAACAGGAAAAAGCTCCGGTATACGCTCAATTTCTTTACGCATTCTATCCTGATCATCACCATCTTTAGATCTTCCAGGCTTCTTTTTAAGCGTACTTGAAAAAGAATCTCCTATATTCGCATCCATTGATGCTACCGTATCTTTGGACATAGCATCTTGCTCAAAGAGACCATCATTGTAAGCCGCAGGGATCATATCCCAGTAATGTAAAAAAGCATTTTTCTGAAAGCCGATATCGACAAAAGCCGCCTGTAGAGAATTCTCTAAATTCTTGATACGACCCTTGAAAATTGAGCCGACAAGACGTTCTTGGTCATAGCGTTCGACTTCGTACTCTGTGAGAATGTTATTCTCAACCATCGCAACTCGTGTCTCGAGTTGTTCTTTGTTTATAAAAATTTGTTTCATAATTTATCCTAAAATTTTAATGGTTTACTGAAGTAAGGCAATCTCCATTAGTGAGCCCTGCTCCAAGTAAAAAATCTTTTATATCCATTTCTCGTTTTCCTTCCGGTTTCACCCGATGGACTTCTAAAAAGTCTAAGGAACCACAGGCCACCTGTAAACAAGAATCTTCTACAACAATCTCACCAGGAGTTAGTTTAGAGGATGAAGAGTTCACTAAACTCGCCTTACAGATTGCAAGGCGCTTTAGCTTGTCTCCCACTTGGTAGTAAGTCCAAGTCCCTGGCCACGGCTGGCAGGCAAAGATTTTTCTGAGATTTGACTTAGCTGATTTCGACCAATCAAGAAGGCCGAAGCTTTTGTCAATTTTTGAACAACTTGTTGCGAGATCGTGGTTTTGTTCTATGGCTTCTAAACCATTATGGACCACGTCCTGAATATCTTTTACAAGCTGTTTTCCAGCTACATCTGCGAGCTTCAACTCAAGTGATCCCGTAGTTTCTTGATCTTCCAAGACTACTTTATGAGTGCGATACACTGCTCCCGTATCCATACCTTTCGCCATTTTCATAATCGCCACACCACTTTCTTTCTCGCCACCTAAAACAGCTGAGAAAATCGGTGAAGCGCCTCGATAAAAAGGTAAAATTGAAGCATGGACATTAAGGCATGAAAAAGGGGCTAAATGAAGCAGATTTTCGCGGAGTAACTGACCATAAGCAATGACAACAACAATATCGGGCTTCAATGATCCAACATAATCGACAAACTCTTGGGAACTTACCTTTTCCGGCTTGTGTACGGAAAAGCCCTCAGATTCAGCCCAGGTGGCTAATGGAGAGGGAGTGAGCCGTCTTTTTCGTCCCGCAGGTCGATCAGGTTGTGAAGCCACACCAAGCAGATCAATTTCAACAGACTCTTGCAATGCCATTACAGCAGGAATGCCGATAGCGCCAGAACCTATGAAAAATACTTTAATTGGTGCTTGTTTCATCTGAAAAATTGTTTCCTTTTTAAATACTTCTTTGTAGTAGGGGTGAAATTTGCCATAAATGAGCATTTTAACAAACTGCCCGATGGGCGATACATCTTAAACTCTAGCTTTTTCTTACTAAATAAGTCAAAAAAAGCCTCGATTTCAAGGCCTTTGATTTATTTTAATTGTTTTCATCCTTTTCTTGAGGCTACTACTCCCTCTTGTACACGAGATAAAACTAAGTATTTTTAGTTAAAAAACGGTCGAGAGCATTAGCAAACAACTCACCATCACGCTGTGAAAAAGGCGGAGGCCCACCGGTCTCCACTCCAAGCTGACGTAAATCAGTCATGAAATCTCGAACTGAAAGGCGCTGGCGAATATTAGCTTCCGTGTAAAGCTCTCCTCGTGGGTTGAGCGCAAAGGCATTTTTCTTAACGCATAAGTCAGCCAAAGGTATGTCCGCGGTTATAACTAAATCACCCTCTTCAAGCAATTCAACAATTTTCAAGTCCGCCACATCAGCTCCTTGTCCCACTAAAACAGACGAAATTAACTTGGAATTCGAAGGTCGAATATACTGATTTGCTACTTGTATCAAATAAATCTTACGCCTTTCTACTGCACGAAAGATGTGTGTTTTAACTAATTGTGGACAGGCATCCGCATCAATATAAATTTTCATTTTGCCTCTATTAATCCTCATAATGAACACTATTAAAAATCAAAAAAGTTTAACTTTTTTTCAAATAAACCTTGCCTCGGAATGTATATTCATTGTATAATAGCACTGGCAAAGGAGAATGAAGTTTACAGACAGGAGATAGATATGATTTTTTCTAAAACTTACCCAAAACATTTTTTATTAATAGTTTCTTGTGCCCCCCTATTACTCATTATCAGTGGCTTAATCATACTAACCTTCGCAGGATTTAGTTGGTTCTACGCTCTCGGCATAAGCCTTCTTTTTTTAGGAATAAGGTTCCCCGTAACTGCCATAAGCAGTTTCGTCATGCGCAATATTTTCAAAGAGGAATTGAAAAACTTAAGCGACAGCAACTGGATGGGATTATTTATCGAAGACAACGCCACTTCCGATAATCTAAAGCTAATTCCTGACGACTTCGCTGTGCTGACAAAAGAAGGCGACCAATACTTCATCATAAGATCAAACAAACAAAAAAGTTTATTCCCACTTCAGCAAATAAGCTTTGCTGAAGAAAGTCAAAATGATTTTTTCTGTAACATCTCCTGTACAGATCAATACCAACAAAGCATCTTTCCTTATACTATCTCACCGGTCTATAGTGGAGATAACTGGTATATCTCCAGCTCTGGACAAAAGCGCTTTGAATGGTTTTTATCTTGGCTAGAGATCGAGACCGAAGAAGTACATTTTCACTCTGATGATGAAGTACTACATAATTCCTAAGGCCTAGCCAAGATCCACTTGTAGCACTACAAAACCTGATTTTTTAATAAAAACCGCTATTAGTCTGAACTTTAAGCCTAGGTTTTTAGTTGAATTACAAGATCTTAGCCACTAGATTCTGATAATTAACTTTGAGGAGTCATTCAATAATGAAAAATTTAATCTTACTTTTTGCTGTCGTCTTTCTTTCTGGCTGCTGTGCTACTAATGAATTTATAGAAACTGAAAAAACGGATGCTTCCAATAATTATAGCGCTATAAAAAATAAAACTCCTCTTTATATCGAAAAAGAAACTAGCGAAGTCGACAAGAAAATCCGCGATTGGACTGTCCGCGTTAATGAACACGGAAGAGATCATAGCCATAAATTCTGGACGCGCCTTAGCAACTTCGTTGAACGCGAAAGCTTAAAGGCTACTGAACTTAGTCACTGCGACTAAATTGTTTACAGACTGAATAACAAGCCGAGTTTAGCTCGGCTTTTTTATTGCCTCACTTATAAGTCAGGCCTTTTAATTTTCTAAATATTTTCACAAGTGCTTTCTATGGTAAAAAAGCATTCTTGTGATATGTATGCGCACAATATTATTTAGCTAAGGGCTTCACGCCCTTCTATTTTCAACTCAAAACTTAATTGACGAGAACTAAAATGAGTGAAGTTAGAGTTCGATTTGCCCCTTCTCCCACGGGCAATGTTCACATAGGCAATATCCGTGCCGCAATTTTCAATTACCTCTTTGCAAGAAATAACGGTGGTAAATTCCTCCTGCGCATAGAAGATACTGACAAAGAAAGAAGTACACAAGAAGCTGTTGACGCCTTGTTAGATTGCATGCAATGGCTCAACTTAGACTACGACGAAGCTCCTCTTTACCAAAGTACACAAGAGCAACATCATCTAGAAGTCGCCAAAAATCTACAAGACAAAGGCCATGCCTACCGTTTTATCAAAGGCGAAAATGAAGTCACACTCTTCCGTATGCCTTGGGACCTAGAGAACTATGACTGCATCCGTGAGATCGACCAACAAGAGCTTCCTCTGCATGCTGATGTTGAGCTCGAAATTGACGCTGGCGGAGTACGCTTTGCAACGATTTCACGTAAACAAAAAGCTGTACCCATGGAAGCTTGTCATGCAGGCTACAAAGATTTAAAAGTTTTCGATGCTGATGGCAAGGAAATCTTTGACCTTAACTCTAACTATGCGTCCATCATCTCTGGCGACACTACAGTTAAAATTGCGAATGGTGCAAAAATCACGTGGACTCGACATAGTGTTTTCTTTACCGACCTCATTAAAGGCGAACTCAGCAAACCTTTAGATAGTATGAAAGATTTAGTCATTGTTAAGTCCAATGGCTCACCACTCTTTCATTTGGCGAATATTTGTGATGACATCACACAAAACATGAGCCACATCATCCGTGGAGATGATCATGTAGAAAATACATATCGCCATGTTTTAATCTATGCAGCTCTAGGCGAAAAAACTCCTCAATACGCTCACCTTCCGATGATCGTTAATAAACAAGGAAAGCCCTACTCAAAACGTGATGGCGATGCTTTTGTTGGCGACTTTCGCACCAAAGGTTACACCTCCGATTGCCTATTCAATTACCTCTTACTCCTCGGCTGGTCTCCTGGCGACGAAGAAAAATGTAGCCGTGAAGATGCAATTAAACTTTTTCAGTTAGAAAAAGTTAAAAGCACAGCCGCCCAAATGGACATGGACAAGCTATATAATCTTAACGGCCAGTATCTTGAAGTACTCAGTGACGAAAATTTTATCACCTTGGTAACTCCCTTCGTACAATCATACTCATGGTATAATGGCAATGAAGAACTGCTCCAAACCGTTGCGAAACTAATGAAAAGTCGCACAAAACTAGTTACACAATCAGAATCATGGGAGTACTACTTCCAACTAGTCGAACCAAATGACGAAAAGCTCATCAAAAAAATCTTAGGTAAAGAAGGCATGAAGCAAGCACTATTAGCCTGTGCCGACCTCCTTAATGAAACTGATTTTAATGATCCAGACGCCCTTGGCAACACACTGAAATCTGCAGCAGAAAATGCTGGCCTCAATCCAGGCAAACTCAATCAGCCCGTACGTTTCTGCGTTACATCTGCCAATGGCGGCGCTGACCTGATGGATACACTCGCACTCATTGGCAAAGAAGAAAGCGTTAAACGCTTAAAGCATAATGCAGAGAAATTCTGCCTCGCTTAAAGGAGATTCAAAATGAGAATGCAAACCAAAACTAGCAAACTTCCTACCGTCACTATCGTGGGACGTCCAAATGTAGGTAAATCCTCGCTATTTAATACTTTATTAAGAAAGCGTATCGCTATTGTCCACGAACAGTGCGGCGTAACTCGCGACCGTGTAGCCCAACCCGTAAGCTGGGATGGCTATCGCTATCAACTAGTCGACACTGGTGGACTAGGCGTACTCAGCGATGAAAAAAATGTCGACTTCATGGATGACCAAATCCGTACGCAGCTCAAAGTTGCCGTAGAAAGTTCAGATATTATGATAATGCTTACGGATGTTAAAGCTGGCCTCACTGAACTCGACCGAGAAGTCTGTGACTTTTTACGCAAGCATGATAAACCTATTGTTCTTGCTGTAAATAAATGCGATAACTTAGACCTCGAAGAAGAAGCTCAAGCCTTTTCTGCCTTAGGCTTTAAGCACGTTCATGCTATTTCATGTAACCATAAATCAAATCTCGACACCCTACGTGAAGAGATATGTTCCTACTTCCCTCCAAACGAGGAAGATGATGAAGCGCTTCCTGAACTTAGAATCACACTTGCCGGACGACCAAATGTCGGCAAATCATCTATTGCGAACCGCCTCCTTGGCGAAGAACGCGTCATCGTTTCTGATATAGCAGGCACAACTCGCGACGCAGTCGACATCCCTTTTTCTTTCGATGACGAAGGCGAAAGTAAAAATGGCCTTTTAGTTGATACTGCCGGAGTCAAAAAACTCAGAAAAATCGATAATCTTGTCGAAAAATTTTCAATGATGAGAACTGAGGACGCCATTAAACGCGCTACCGTTGTTCTCTTTGTGATTGACGTTTCTCAAGGTGTTACCAATGGCGATAAAAAAATTGCCAACACCATAAAAGAAGAAGGTAAACCCTGCATTGTCATTGCTAACAAATGGGATTTAGTTAAATCTGAAGCTCCTAAGCAGAAGTTTTTAGATGATCTAGATCACGACCTACCCTTCATGCGTTACTGCCCCATTATTTTTACTTCCGCTGTTGATGGCAACGGCTTCCGTGAATTACTTCCTGCAAGTCTACGTATTTTTGAGCAATCTTTGATTGATATCCCCACTGCTCTACTCAATCAAGTCTTACACGATATGGTTTTGCGTACTCCGCCACCTTCTACTGGCAAAGGCTTCTTTAAAGTTTATTACGCCACAATGGTGAAAAATCCTCCGGCTCATTTTATTCTTTTTTGTAATAAGAAAGATTATTGCCAGGATCACTACAAACGCTTCATTGAGAAAACTCTCCGTAATGCGTTTGGCCTCTCCGGAATCCCCATAGAAATCGAATATCGCGAAAGAACTCACTTACAAGAAAAATTTCGCGAAAACGGCGGTCTCCCTGGTGAGATTAAAGAGAAACTAGCTAAAGACCGTAAGAAAGCTTGGCGTCGTTCAAAAAAACACCGCGGTTAATATTATAAAGCACTAGCTAATCACTAGTGCTTTTTTTCTGTCACTTACTATTTTTGCTTTTTCATTCAATCAAAAGTGTTTTCAGTTATAGCTCGAATATAATAAGCCATCCATTAAAGATATAGGTAGAGATAATGAGCCAACCCATCCTTAGAGTAAAAGAACTCAGTAAAAGTTATTTTTTAAATAAAAAAGAACTCAAGGTTCTCGACTGTGTGAGTTTTTCTATCGAAGAAGGGGAGTCCATCGCTATCACTGGTCCATCAGGCAGTGGCAAGTCTACCCTCATGGGCCTTTGCGCAGGCTTAGATAGCCCTGACTCAGGTGAAATCATTCTCTGCGGGCAAGACTTAGCTAAAATGAGCGAAGATCAACGTGCCTTTTTGCGACTTCAGCAAAGTTCGTTTATCTTTCAGTCATTCCATCTCATGCCTACCTTAACTGCTCTAGAAAATGTAATGGTCCCCCTTGAGCTCCAAGGGCAAGTCAATAAAAGTAATAAGTCACGAGCGATTGAATTGCTTACGCAAGTCGGATTACAAGATCGCATCAAGCACTTCCCTAACCAACTTTCTGGAGGGGAACAACAGCGTGTTGCCATTGCTCGTGCTTTTATAAATCAACCGAAGATACTCTTTGCTGATGAACCCACTGGCAACTTAGATAGCCATACGGCTGAAACTATCCAAGATTTACTTTTTGAACTCAATAAACAACACTCTACCAGCTTAGTTATTGTCACTCATGATCTTGAACTAGCAGCCAAAACCCAGCGCACCTTAAAAATGAATGCCGGGCAAATCACTGCATGATTATATCTGTTTTAAAAAATCTTTTTAGTTCTTGGACTTGGACTATGGCCAAGCGAGAATGGCATAGTGAAAAAAAACATTTAAAGCTCTATCTAATATGTATCTCTATCGGCATTGCTTCATTAGTCTCTATCCACTCATTTTCAACAACCGTCCGAGCTTCTATTGATGAACAATCACGTTCTCTACTCGGAGCCGACCTCACACTCAAATCCCGTTTCCCTTTTGACCCCCAATGGTTAGATGAGCTCGACTCAAAAATGAGTACTCCTTTGCAGGAATGGCGCTTTGCGGGAATGGCAAAGTTTTTAAACTCATCACAAGCCCCTCGGCTCATTCAAGTACGTGCCCTACCCAAGAACTACCCACTCTACGGAGAAATGAAAAGTACTCCATCTGGAGGCGCCAATTTCCTGAACGATAAGCAATGTTTAGTTGAAGCTTCTTTACTACTCCAGTATCAAGCAAAAATTGGAGATGAAATACGTTTAGGCCAAAGTACTTTTACAATCGCGGCCCAACTCGACTCACTCCCAGGAGAGAGCGGCGCACTTTCCGAGCTCGCACCCAGAATAATTATTCCCTTCAGCGACATAGAAAGCACTCAACTCATTGCATTTGGTAGTCGGGTTCAATACCTTCGACACTTTGTCTTTAAAGAAGAAGGACCCAATGAAAAGTTAGTTGCGGACATCAAAGCACAGGCAGACCTCAATGCCGTCCGGGTCGAAACCTCGGTAAGTCGACAAGAACGCATACGTAAAATTAGTTCCAATCTTTTTTCTTTTTTAAATATCAGCGCAATTTTATCCCTTGTCTTAGGGGCTATAGGCGTGGGCAGTGCCATTCACGTCTATGTCAGCAAGCAACTAAAAAATGCAGCTATCCTAAAGTGCCTTGGAGCGCAAAGTAGTCAGGTCTTCTCGGTATATCTACTACAAGTATTACTCTTGGGAATCCTAGGTTCCTCCTTAGGTGTATGCCTAGGTATCGCCATTCAATTCCTACTCCCTCAGGTTATAGGCCAATTTTTACCCTTTGAAATCGCGGTAAGCATCAATCCCTTCAGTATGCTGCTCGGCTTGGTTTCTGGAACTCTGATTACCGCACTCGCCGCATTGCCATCTCTACAAAAACTTATTGAACTAAACCCTTCTCAAGGCTTACGTCCGGAAACTATCTCCTACCAGACAAACAATAAGTTTAAAATTATTTTCTACCTACTCTGCACGCTCTCACTTATGGGCCTTTCGATCATCTCATCCACTAATCCAAAAACCGGCTTTCTTAGCGCCTGTGTACTCTTAGTAATTATTCTTAGTCTCTCTGTTTGCGCAAAAGGCTTTCTACTTTCAATAAAAAAACTATTCCCTCACTTCCTGCCATTCACGCTTCGCCAAGGTCTCAAAAATCTCTACCGTCCGAATAATCAAAGTCACATCCTAATTATCTCTTTAGGTGCTGGTGTTTTTGTCATCTCCCTACTCTTCTTGCTCCGAGAAAACTTGCTCTACCAAGTCAATAAAACTAGCAAGGAAACCGCACCGAATTTCGTATTATTTGATATCCAGCATGACCAAAGTAAGGATTTAAAACAGCTCCTAGAAAAATCGGGCGTTCCCATCATCCAAGATGTTCCCATCATTGATTTACGCTTAAGAAAAATTAATGGTCTGAAAATCAAAGAAATCATTGCCAATCGCGATAAGCTACCAAAAGATCAACGGAGCCCTCTATGGACCCTCACACGCACCTATCGCTGTACCTACCAAAACAAAATCCTTGATACAGAGAAACTCATCCAAGGCAACTTTGTCCCCCATTTTAGTGGTGATTTTGAAAGCGAACGCATCCCCGTCTCCATTGAAGAAGGGATGATGGAAAGACTTAATTTAAAAATTGGCGACACCGTGGACTTTGAACTATCAGGCATCGAATTACCCTGTACCATTAGCTCTGTACGCGAAGTCGAATGGATGCAAATGCGCCCAAACTTCTTTTTTGTTTTTCCCGAAGGCCCACTCAACGACGCACCTCAAATGCAAGTGATCGTTTCTCGTTCAAGTGACCCCATATTAACGAACAAGCTTCAATCTTCTATTAATACAAAATTTCCTAACATCTCTTTTTTAGATTTAAGCTTAGTGATACAAACTCTTACAAGCCTCCTGGATAAGCTCAGCCTCACCATACGTTTCATGGCAGGCTTCAGTATTTTAACAGGTTTTGTCATCTTAATCTCAACCTTAAAACTCAGTCAAAATCAACGTCAAAAAGAATCGGTCTTACTCAAAATCATGGGGGCGAGCCAGCGACAAATACGTAAAATTTTAATTGCCGAATTCCTTTCTTTAGCCATTTTAAGCGCCAACATCGGATGCTTCATCGCCTATGCCTGCAATCACCTCATTGGCCATTTTGTTTTTGATAACACCCCTCCCTTCAATATAAATATCCTATTACTGGCTAACCTCAGCCTCATGATAATTACACTCTGTATTGGCTACCTTAGCTCTAAAGAGATATTTAATGCGCCTTCCCTAGAAACTCTGCGTCAAAATTAAAGGTACATGCTTTAATTATGTGTTTATCCAAAAAGTGAAGTAACCGTATCTCTCCTTTTCACTTCTAAAGACTTAGTCCTTCTAAAGCTATACCTTAGCTAAAATTAACTTCTTTTTAATCGAAAAAAATGAGGATTTGAACGTCCTTAGCTTTATCGTGTAGGCATATAAGGAGTATTTGTTTTGAAGAAATATCTTAGTTTACTTGCTTTACCCCTATTCTTAAGCAGTTGCATGGGCACTATGGGCTTAACGGGAAAAGTAAAAAAATTCAATCTTGAAACGACAGAGAATCGTTGGGGCCGTGAAGGCTGGTTCCTAGGCCTAAATATATTTTGGGTCTATAGAATATGCGGTGTTCTCGACCTACTTATTTTTAACTCGATTGAATTTTGGTCAGGAGAAAATCCGATTAATGGCAACAGTCCCTTAGTAGATATACCCATGGAAAAAGTTAAAAAGATGGGTTTTAAGGAAGTTGACATGGCTCAAGTTGAGCGTATCAACCCCACTCTAGCTAAACTTCACATCAATTTCCCCAACGGAGATCATGTCACCTTTGATGTCATACGCGATGGTAATCACTACACCGTAAGCTTAATGGGAAAACAGTTCTTTGAAGGACAAGTCGGACAAAATATGCAGCCACCGCACTACGCAGGAGTTCGCAAATGATCAAAAAAATCACCTATACATTTTTAGCTGCTTTAACACTATGTGGTTGCATGGGTCACAATGGCATGACTTCGAATGTTGTACGCTTCAACTTAGAAGCTACTGAACACCGCTGGGGTCGCGAAGGTTGGTTCTTAGGTTTATGGCTAACGCTCATATATCCCGTTTCCATCATCCTTGACTTACTTATTTTTAACTCGGTTGAGTTTTGGACTGGAGAGAACCCCATTAACGGACGAAGCCCTTTAGTTGATATCCCCATGGAACAAGTCAAAAAAATGGGTTTTGAAAATATCGACAAAGCGCAAATTGAACGCATCAGTTCAACTGAAGCCAAACTGCATCTCGAATTCGAAAATGGCGATGCCATCACTTTTGATGTCAATAGAACTGATTTAAACTATATTGTCAGTTACCGTGGCGTAGAGTTCTACACTGGTACTATACAAGAATAATCCTCTATTTTCACAAGTATATTGAGCTGCCTTAAATATTTAAGGCACGTTTTTTCTGAAGTCCTCCAAGTAAAAAATACCCAGATTTAATGACAATTCTTACTTAATAATATAACAGCAATAAAAGTTGAGAGATATAACTTGATGGAGACAGACCCCCCTCCCAGATACTTAGCATCACGATATTTCTTTTGCGGAGCGAGACTTTATGTCCTACTCTATGATTCGATTAGCGCTCGCAGCTTTGTAAGTATTTTGGGTTCTCCTATTATAATAAGTCGGTCTGTTTCTTTTAAAATAGTACTTCCACTTGGCACTAACCTCTGTCCACCACGTTGAATCATAGCAACTAAACTACCCTCTGGCAAACCTAATTCTTTTATTGCTTTACCTATAAACTTTTGTGACCCATTATTGCTTTTCAAAGATAAAGTCATGTAGTGACCATCATTTAACAATAGCTGTTTGAGGTGGGCTGAATTAGGCTCTTCATTCCAACGAGAGAGAAAGTCATCCTGATCAATACGATTAGCAAGTTCTGCAAGCATTCGCAAATGTAAGCCTGGATTACCTTCAGGACTTACTAAAAGAAAAATAGCGAAAGTTTCTTGTTCCATTTCATCGCCCATGACATCAAAAATATCGACTTGCATCCCCGACTTAGAGCGCGCTATCACCATTTCTGGTCTATCAATACCCATTAGATGCATATGTGGTAATGCCACTCCTCTCGTAACCGGAGTCCTACCTGTACGTGTTCCTTCCAGAAAACTCTCTTCCAGCTTTGCCGCATCTACGTTTAATCTCTCCGCCAACATTTTTGAAGCTTCCTTAATCACTAACTCAAAAGTTTCAGCTTTATCAATCTCTAAAAATTGAGCCCGTGCTACAACTTCATTAAAAGGATCATCTTGCCGTAATCCTTTTTCTTTAAGTATCCCTCTAAACTCTTGATCTAATTCATCGTATTGATTCTTGCCCAAGCGCTGAAACCAATGACAAATTGCCCCCGTACGGGACACTCTTTTTCGAGCATAACGAAAGTACCAAACCAAACACAGTGCTATCATTCCTACTGTAAAAAGAATCGCCATCCAACCCATATAAATAATTAAAACTACTGAAATCCCCATCCCCGCAATTTGCATCCAAGGATACAATGGTGATTTATAACCAGGATCATAACTTTCAATGCGACTTTCCCTCATCACAATAACTGCCAAATTAACCAACATGAAAATAAGTAACTGAAAAGCACTCGCAAGCTTTGCGATACCTTTTGCATCCAAAAATATAATAAAACCGATCATGATCACACCAGTCAACACCACCGCCAAAGTCGGAGTTTTATACTTCCCCAACTTAGCCAATTCATCAGGCAATAGTTTATCTCTTGCCATTGCCATAGGATAACGAGATGCGGCCATCACTCCCGCATTTCCCGTCGAGAAAAAAGCAGAAAGTGCCGCAATAACAATAAATCCTACTAAAATATTTTGCGGAATAAAAGTATCAAATTTACTTACCGCAGTCGCCACGGGCGTTAAGTCTTGATAAAACTCTGCTGTATCAATTAAGGCCACCATGACCATAACTCCTAGGACATAAAAAATTGTTGTAGAAACTAATGATAACATCATCCCTAGGGGAATATTACGTTCTGGATTTTTTACTTCTTCCGCTACACTCGACACTTTAGTTAAGCCTGCGTAAGAAACAAAGACAAAGCCTACGGTTGAAAGAAAACCTTCCATACCATTCGTAAAAAAAACATCAAAACGCTCGGCAACAAGCTCCTCGGGCTGAACTGCAAGAACATCGTAGCTACCTTGAACAATAAAGTAGCTTAAAATTGTGACTAGAATCACAACTAGAAAGCGCTGTAAACTAGCCGTTTCTTTGGCTCCTGTAATATTGATAAACACGAAACCCACCGTAAGTGCAACTGCCACAGGTTTTATAGGTAATTCGATAAAAAATGAGGCATAAGCTCCTATCCCAATCAGGGCAAATGCTGTCTTCAAAGATAAAGATAAATAAGTGCCTAAACCACCCACTGTACCAAACATAGGACCTAAACTACGATCCAAAAAGTAATAGGTTCCACCCGCACGTGGCAATGCTGTACTCAATTCTGCTTTACTAAACATGGCGGGGAGTATTAATATCCCTGCAACTAAATAAGCTAAAGCCACTGAAGAGCCCGTCTTTGCCGCCGCTAAACCTGGCAGCAGAAAAAAACCTGACGAAAACATGGCTCCTGTACATATCGCGTAAACATCAAAAAGACCCAAATTCTTTTTTAAGCGATCATCTTTTGATAACTCTTTCACTTTATCACCCTTAAATTGAAATTTTATAACTGCTTCCAGTAAACCTTTTAATTAAATACCTCACTTGTAAAGATCGCAAATTTTTCACTCTAAAAAAGTCGGTTTATAAAGTATTTTCACCGCACAAAGTAATCAAAATTTTACTGTCACCATTTTGGCTAAGTTCTTAAGTGGCAATAAATCTAAGACAGATCCCTCTTCGCGGTCTACCAATACCAAGGCCTTGGCTCATATTAGATCCTTAAAATCACATGTACCCATTTTTCTCTTCTATACTGCACTTATAGCGAATCATTTGCGATTTCCGCAATCTTACTTGAAAAGATAGAAGCATGCGATATCCTAGCCGCCTCGCAAATAAACAAGAACTTATTACTGATGGGCAACAGCCTGTATAATATAGGGATATATAGAATGACTAAAGAAAAAAGACAAGAAATCATCGCAGAGTTTCAACGTAAAGAAGGCGATGTAGGTTCTCCTGAAGTGCAAGTAGCACTCCTTACTGGACGTATCACTGAGCTCACTGAGCACATGAAAAAGAACAAAAAAGATTACAGCACAAGTCGCGGACTTATTGCTATGGTTAACAACAGAAAAAAACTTCTTCGTTACCTTAACAGTGAAAACCACGCTGCTTACATCGAAATTACTGATAAATTAAAGATTCGTCGCTAATTTTTCTCTAAGGCCTGATTATTCAGGCCTTTTTTTTTGCTCCAATCGCACTACCTTTAGCCCGAAAACCGGAACTGATCCTAGAAGCATCATTTATAGTGATGTTTTGAGTCTCTTGCAGAGTATTCCCACGGGGAGTCTTCTTCAAGAGGTTCAACAGCCCGGTTACATAAAACAAACCGCTCTTTATGAGCATAACATATAAGGATTATTACATGTCTAAAATTGGATCTGTAACTGTTGATCTCGGCGACAATCGCCCTATCACTATTGAAACCGGCAAAATGGCTTTACTCGCTAACGCTGCCGTAACTGTAACTCAAGGCGAAACTGTTGTTCTCGTAACTGCATGTTCATCTGCACCTCGCGCAGGAATTGATTTCTTCCCTCTCATGGTAGCTTACCGTGAAAAGTACTCTGCTGCAGGTAAATTCCTCGGTGGTTATCTCAAGCGTGAAGGTCGCCCTTCTGAGCACGAGATTTTGACTTCACGTATGACTGACCGTCCACTTCGCCCACTTTTCCCTAAAGGCTTCTACCACGAAGTTCAAATTCAAGCAATCGTTCTCTCTTATGATAAAGTGAATGATCCGGATACACTCGCAATGCTTGGTTCTTCTGCAGCACTCATGCTTTCAGACATGCCTTTCAAAGGCCCACTCGGCGCAATGCGCGTTGGTCAAGTTGACGGCGAGTTCGTTGTTAACCCAACTACTGAGCAAATGGAAGCCAGCTCACTCGAGCTTATCTACTCAGGTACTCCTGGTAAAACAATCATGATCGAAGGTGATTGTGACGAGCTTTCAGAAGAGCGTCTTTTCGAAGCACTCAAGTATGCTGACACTAAAGTTGAAATCATGGCGAAAGCTCAGCTCGAACTCCAAGCGGAATTCGGTAAAGCTAAAAAAGAGTACGCTACTGACAAAATCGAAGAAGATGTCTTAGCTGCTGTTGCAACTGCTATCTCAGGTAAAATCGACGATGGCTGTCTTCTTGTAGACAGAACTGAACGCGGTGAAGCACTCGACGCAGTATTCGCTACTGTAGAAGAAGCACTAAAAGCTCAATTTGACGAAGCACGTCATGGCGAACTCAAAGCAGCTTACAGCCACCTCATAGAAATGAACATCCGTCGCCTCATCATCGAAGAAGGTCGTCGTGCTGATGGTCGTGCCGCTGAAGATCTCCGTGCATTGAGTGCTGAGCACAGCATCATGCCACGTACTCACGGTTCTGCACTTTTCGCACGTGGCGAGACTCAGGCTCTTGTTACAGTTACACTCGGTGATGCGAAAGCAGCTCAGATGATGGAAACTATTCGTGGTCGTAAAGACAAAACTTTCTACCTTCACTACAACTTCCCTAACTACTCAGTTGGCGAATGTGGTCGTATCATGTCTGCTGGTAACCGCGAAGTCGGTCACGGTAACCTCGCTGAGCGTTGCCTAGCTAAAATGATGCCTGCTGACTACCCTTACACTGTACGTGTTATCTCTGAAGTTATGGGCTCTAACGGTTCTACTTCAATGGCTTCAATCTGTGGTGGTTCACTCGCACTCATGGATGCTGGCGTACCATTGAAGAAAGCTGTTGCTGGTATTTCTGTTGGTCTCGTTCAAGAGGGTGACAAATACGTAATGATTACTGATATCCTCGGTTCTGAAGATCACTACGGTGACATGGACTTTAAAGTAGCTGGTACTCGTGACGGTATCACTGGTTTCCAACTCGACCTTAAAATTGCCGGTATCCCGCTCGATATGATGTACGAAGCTATGATGCGCGACAAAACTGCTCGTATGGATATCCTCGACGTTATGGATTCTTGCCTAGCTAAAGCTCAAGAAGAAATCTCTGATCACGCTCCACAAGTTCACGCTATGAAAATCAATCCTGAAAAAATTGGTGCTCTTATTGGTCCTGGTGGCAAGCACATCAAAGCAATCTGTGAAGAGACTGGCGCTGAAATCAATGTTGAAGATGACGGTACAGTCAAAGTCTTCACTGCAGACAAAATCGCACTTAAAGCTGCTATCGAACAAGTAGAGTCTTACTGCTTCGAGCCTGAAGCTGGCAAAATCTATCGCGGTACAGTTGCATCCGTGAAAGAATTTGGTGCTTTCGTTGAAATCGCTGGTGGCAACCAAGGCCTACTTCACATTTCTGAACTTGCTGATTACCGCGTCGAAAAAGTTACTGACGTAGTAAATGAAGGCGATAAAGTATCTGTAAAAATTCTTGAGATCGATGACCGTGGTCGCATGCGCTTAAGTCGCAAAGCTGCTCTCGCGGAAATGGAAGACTAGAAACTCACTTGACCAAGAGGGATATTTTTTTATTATCCCTCTTGTCAAGAAATAAACTCGCGCTATTATACGCGTCTAAATTTCACTTTTTAATAATATTCAAAGGTTATAAACATGAAAACTGATATACACCCAGAGTATACAGAAGCAACTGTAAGCTGTGCTTGCGGTACGACTTGGGACATCAAGTCTACTCGTAAAGAAGTAAAAGTTGGTATCTGCTCAAACTGTCACCCGTTTTATACTGGTACTGCTCGTAACGCGGATGTGGAAGGTCGTATTGACGCCTTCAATCGTCGTTTCGCTCAAAAGAAATAGTTTTTTCTTTACACACTTTAAAAGCCACTCATTCGAGTGGCTTTTTTTGTGCCTCAATCACTGACGCTCTACACGTCCTGCATCAACCTCGTATGTTGTATACTCATAATCCTCCAAACCTGCAGGAATATCTGTACAAGCAATAAAAACTTGATCACCACGACTTACGCACTTTAAGAATGCTCGTCGACTAAATTCATCTAACTCACCCAAAACATCATCGATCAACAAGATCAAACACTCTGGTTTTTCTACAGGCAATAATAATTCAACTGCCGCAGCTTTTAAAATCAAAGAACTCAAACGACACTGACCTTCGGATCCATAATGTGATAATGAGCGCCCATTTAAACTAAGCGCTAAATCATCACGATGCGGACCTTGGTGAGTTACCCGATAAAGCTTATCACGCTCTCGACTCTCTCTTAGCTTTTCACGATAGGAGGCACGTAAATCACTCGCACCTTTAGCTACTGAATTATTATAACGTAAATCTAAGACAAAATCTTCCTTAAGCATCTTTTTGACAAGAGAGTTAACCGCATCAGACAATCTCGGCATCAACTCCAAACGCGCCTCGAGAACTTCGCAACCATGTTCCATTAAAATATCATCCCAAACATCGAGCTCAACTTCTACATTGACCCCACGCTTCAAGACTTGATTGCGACTTTTAAGGGCTTTTTGATAATGCTTTAAAGACTGCAAGTAATGAGGCGATAACTGCGAGAGAAGAATATCTATATATTGACGACGCCAAGAAGCGCTACCCTTGACGATTTCTATATCTTCTGGCATAAAGGCCACACTTTTCACAACACCAATAAAGTCACTCGTTGTGGCAACACGATTGCCATCTAGACTTAATTGGCGCTTCTCACCATAATACACACTCAAATCTAACTCTGGCCGAGTCACACGATCAAGACAGGCTCGAAGACTAAAGAAGTCGCCTTGCCAGTTTTTTAAATGCCGCGTATTCGAACTACGAATCGAACGCAGTAATGACAAAAAACCCAAAGACTCAAGAAAAGCCGTTTTCCCCTGGCCATTACGTCCCCTAAACACACTAATCCCGGGCTCAAGGTTTAGCTCAAGCTCGGGATAGTTACGAAAGTTTTTTAACTGAATTCGGGAAATAAATCCCATAAATTAGTTATGACGCAAAGGCATGATCACATAAAGAAAGCCTTCGTCACCATAAAGGCCTGTAGGACTTAAACGATCATTGAAACGCAAAGTTAATTTATTGCACTCAAGATGTCTTAAAGGATCAATCAAAAAGGACGCATTAAAAGAAAGTTCTAAGCCTTCACCTTCATAAGAAGCAGGAATAGGACTCTCAGCAACTTCTGCATTATTCATTGCAGAAACCAAAACTTCTGTTGGCGTAAGTGCTAATTTCACTGCAGGATTTTTATCCAGTATCTGTGATACACGATCAAGTGCGGCGTAAAATTCATCGCGTGGCATTGTGACATGGTTCTCAAAACCAGGAGGCATCACCATGCGGTAATTAGGGAAGTTACCTTCAAGTAATTTCGTCTGAAAAACAACATCATCAGTACTAAAAACTGCATGGGTATCACCTAAAGAAACTTTCACATCGCTACTACCCTCTAAAACTTTAGGGAGTTCTTGTGCTGCTTTCAAAGGTAAAATCGAATCACTATCAAGTGAATTATCAGAACCAATAACTGTTTCTACTAAGGCCATACGGCGACCATCAGTGGCCACAGTCGTAAAAGTTCCGTCTGTAATAGTAAGTAATAAACCTGTCATCGGTGCTTTGGCTTCTTCAGTAGATACTGCATAAGAACACTTAGCAATATTGCCACAAAGCTGTGAGGTACTAATCATAAATTCGCGACGACTTTCTTCACGGCCTTCAAGCGGAAATTGTAAAGGATCCAGACTCTGTAAGCTAAATGAATTACGTGCACAAACAACATTGACCATACCACGCTCGTCTAAACTTACCGACACATCGCCATTAGGTAAACGCTGAACTAACTGCGAAAGAATTTTTGCTGATACAGTAGCTTTACCTTCTTGCTCAACATTAGCTTCTAATGTGAGAGTGATCATTTGATCTAAACCAGTTGCAGTAATCACCAAGTGATTGGCTTGTACATCCAAAAGAAAATGGCCCATGATGGACACAGTAGGACGTGCAGAAATAACGCTACCTGCTTTTTTAACGGCATTATTTAAACGATCTCGTTCAATTGTGAATTTCATTGATTTACCTTAAAATTTAATCTATTTTTTTCGCGACCAAAGTACAGGAGTTACAGCCTTATTTCAAGTAATTTTTTATGCTAAATGAAATTCCTTTTGATTGTTCTTTACTAAGCAGAGGTGTATCATTCAATTAAGTCTTTTTTAGTCGCTCATAAGATACGTAAAAATAAGGAAATATTCTTGAAAACCCACGCAATTTTCACTGGTAGCGAACTCCTATCAGGACAAACTCTCAATTCAAATCTTATCACGCTAGGAATGAAATGGAATGAAATGGGATGGAGACTTGAGTCAAGCAGTACCATTCCTGATGAAACTCAATTAATCAAAAAAACTCTCCTTACTGCCATGGAGAATCATGAACTCGTCATCATCTGCGGAGGCCTTGGTGCCACCAGCGATGACATCACTCGACGTGCCGTAGCAGATGCTTTAAAGCTAAAGATCAATTATTCTGAAAAAATTCGAACTGAACTAGAAGAGTTCATGGCACAGCGCCAACGCACTCCTCAAGAACAGTGGCTCAAAAATCAATCCGAACACATCGAATCGGCCAAGCTCCTCAATAATAGTACAGGCCTCGCCTATGGCCAAATAATTAAATACGGCTCGAAACTTATCGCCCTGCTACCTGGTCCTCCCTCAGAATTCAGTCCTATGCTAAACGATGAACTTGTTGCTTTAATTAATAGTAAAAAAAGCTTCACACAACTCAACTATATTATTGCAGGCGAAACAGAATCTTCCGTTGAACGACGCTGCTCCCCCATAAAAGAAGAATACCCTCAAATAGATTTTGGCTTTTGCGCTCAACCAGGCTTAGTTAAACTCTCTTTGCGAATACCGCAAAATATTGAAGTTCAAGAAGTAGAGAAACTCTGTAAGTCTAATTTTAAACAAGAAATACTCAATAAACCAAGCCTCGCAGAAGAAATCCTCCATCTTGCACGTAGCAAAAAATGGACCTTCGCATCTGCAGAATCATGCACCGGCGGCCTTGTCAGCTCTGCTCTCACTGCTATTCCAGGTAGTTCTGATGTTGTTTCAGGAGCCATTGTTAGCTACTCGTGCGACTGGAAAAACCTTCACCTAAAAGTAAAAAAGTCTTTGCTCAAAAAATTCGGTGCGGTGAGCCATGAATGCGCTTACGCCATGGCCGAAGGCCTTCGCAACAAATACAAAGTCGATTGTGGCATTGCTATTACAGGCATCGCTGGTCCCGATGGAGGATCAGAAGAAAAACAAGTAGGACTCGTATACATCGCAAGTTTCACTCCAACGGCAATCAAGGTAGAAAAATGTGTTTTTCGCGGAGACCGCAACATGATCAGACAACACAGTGTCAGCCACTCTCTAAATCAGCTGCGCTTACAAATTAAACAGAAATAATTTCACTAAAGACTATTGACACTATTAAATATATGCCTATATTTTATTAGTTAGTAATTATTAATCAAACTTCATTAGGAGATCGTCATGGCTAAAAAAGATACAGAAAACAAAGATCGCGAACGCAACCTCAGTCTTGCTATCAGTCAAATCAACAAGGAATACGGCAGCGGCGCAATCATGAAGTTAGGCGATAAGCCACATTCAGATGTATCCGTTATATCTACTGGCGCCCTTGCACTAGACATGGCACTAGGCGTCTACGGTATGCCACGCGGCCGTATCATCGAAATCTATGGCCCTGAATCATCAGGTAAAACAAGCGTATGCTTACATACCATTGCCAATGCACAAAAATCTGGTGGCACATGCGCTTTCATTGATACCGAACATGCTCTTGACCCCCAATATGCTCGTATGATCGGAGTCAACACTCAAGACTTGCTCGTTTCACAACCAGATTGCGGTGAAGATGCACTCAACATTGCCCAAACTTTAATCTCAAGCAACTCTGTTGACGTCCTCGTAATTGACTCCGTCGCAGCACTCACTCCACGAGCTGAACTCGACGGCCAAATTGGCGATAGCCACGTAGGTTTACAAGCACGCTTAATGTCATCTGCACTTAGAAGCTTAGCAGGTGCGATCAACAAAACTCGCACATGCCTTATTTTTACCAACCAATTGCGTGAGAAAATCGGCGTTATGTACGGTAATCCAGAAGTCACTCCAGGCGGTAAAGCACTTAAGTTTTATGCTTCAATACGCCTGGAAATCCGTCGTGCTGCAGTCATCCAAAATCCTGCTGGAGAAGTACTTGGTAACCGTGTCAAAGTTAAAGTTGTTAAAAACAAAATTGCCCCACCTTTCCGCAAAGCTGAATTTGATATCATGTACAACGAAGGTATTAGCCGCGCTGGCTCTATCCTCGATGTCGCCGTTGAGCTCGAAATCATCAGTAAAAAAGGCTCTTGGTTCTCATTCGAAGGACGCCAACTTGGCCAAGGTCGCGAGCAATCAAAAGACGCTATCAAGTCTGATGAAAAACTAGAAACCACCATTTTAGATAGAGTAAAAACTATCTTAAAAAAGGATGGTGCACCTGAAGAGGAAGAAGTTAACATCGAAGCTTAAACACCAACAAGTTTAAGATACATTAAAAAGCGTAGCCATCTAGGCTGCGCTTTTTTGCGTTTCACTTCAAGAGTACATATCACATATTGACAAAGCAGCTGTATTCAAGGAAAATTAAAGAGATCATATAACCAAGCGATGTACAATTTCTAATAGTTCAATCATACGAAGCACGCCCATTGCCTTCTCAAATAAATTCTTTATATTCAGGAAATAGAGATGAATTGCTAGAAAGTTTTATGAATAGACTTATCTTCTTCAAAATTATGATGTTCAATAAATTCATTAGGATAACACATGCTCAAAATAGCTCTTCCAAATAAAGGCGCTCTTTCAGAGGGCGCAATTGCCTTGGTAAAAAACGCTGGCTACAAAATTCGCCGTAGTGCAAAAGCACTAGTCTGCACCGACTATACCAACAATGTAGAATTTTATTTTCTCCGTCCAAAAGACATAACTGCTTATGTATCAAGTGGTGTTTTTACTTTTGGCGTCACAGGTAGAGATATTGTACAAGATACAAACTTCGACAACATCGACGAGACTCTCGCCCTTGGCTTCGGAAAATCTCGCATGCGTTACATTATCCCTGGCCAAGATGAGTTCCCTGGTCTTGAGATGTTTGAAGGCAAAAAAATCGCTTGCTCATATCCTATTCTAGTGAGAAATCACCTCAAAGCCAACAATATCAATGCCGACATTGTTAAACTTGATGGTGCTGTTGAAATCTCAATCCAACTTGGTATTGCAGACGCAGCCGCCGATGTGGTCGAAACTGGTACAACTATCAAGCAAGCCGGCCTCAAAACAGTTGGTGATGTCATCTTACACTCAGAAGCCATCCTTATTTCTGCAGACAAAAATCTGGAAGCGAATACATCCGCTAAAGCTTTTATCAAACGTCTAAGTGGCATCATTGTTGCTAGACAATACGTCATGCTTGAATATGATATACCAAGCGACAAAGTTGAAGCAGCCTGTGAAATCGTACCTGGCCTAGAGTCACCTACCATTTCTGCTCTTCATGATCCTGAATGGAAAGGCGTAAAAGCGATGATTCCTAGTGGCGAAATTAACTCCAGCATGGATCAACTAGAAGCTCTCGGCGCCAAAGGCATTATCGCAACTGATATTAGAACTTGCCGCCTTTAAATGGCTAAAGCTTCGGCACAAAATGTAAAGTTAACCCCGATGATGCGTCAATACCTTGACGCAAAAGAGGGATTGACGGATGATACCATACTGCTTTTCCGTTTAGGTGATTTCTACGAAATATTTTTTGAAGATGCTGAACGTGGTTCTGAGATCATGGGCATCACTTTGACTCGTCGAAATACCATCCCAATGGCAGGCTTTCCCTATCACGCTCTAGATAATTATTTGCCACGAATACTAGAACACGGGCTCAAAGTCGCGATTGCCGAACAAATGGAAGACCCTGCGACAACTAAAGGCATTGTAAAACGAGCAGTAACCCGAGTCATTACAGCTGGCACTGTAACTGAAGATAATGTCTTACGTTCTTCTAAGGCCAATTTTTTAGCCGCCATTCATGTTGGTAAAAAAAATACAGGCTTAGCATTCCTAGATTTATCCACTGGCGACTTTCGTATCATAGAACACAACGACCCACATAGCTTGGAAGCTGAGCTCCATCGTGCCAATCCGTCTGAACTCATTGTAGCTGAAGATCTCAACATTCATGATCTCCCCTTCGCTCTTCCTGATGCCACAAGCATCAGCCCTATAGCTTCTTGGCAGTTTGATTCGGATTTAGCTCAACAAAACTTACTCAAACATTTTGCTGTCAAAACTCTCGAAGGCTTTGGCTGCCGGAATCAAACAAGCTCCATAACGGCCGCTGGCGCACTCCTCGACTACGTACTCACCAATCTCAAAAGATCTGCAGATCACATTACCAGCCTAAGCTTAATCCAAAATAATGACTGCATGATCATCGATCGCGTCTCTCAACGTACTTTAGAACTCGTTGATCCTATTTTTCGAGACTCTAAAAATTCCACACTTATCTCTGTACTTGATGAATGCTCTACGCCCATGGGTAGCCGCTTATTGCGCGACTGGCTTTTGCGTCCATTAACCAATATCGAAAAAATCAGTCAACGCCAAGATACAATTAGCTCATTCTGCTCTGACCAGATGCTTCTTGAGGAACTACGAGAAAGCTTTCGTACCGTTAGGGACATTGAACGTATTCTGACTCGACTTAATCTAGGCACCGCTAACCCAAGGGAGCTTCAAACCATTACTTGGGCATTAAAAGCCATCCCAGATATAGAAAGTATAATTGCTTATGTAGACTCAGATCTTTTAACTGACATTAAAAGTAGACTCTATAGTTTCCCTGAATTAACCGAGCTCTTGCTTAATGCCCTTAGCGAAGAACTTCCCGCCACGCTAAAAGATGGAGGCATTATCAGTGATGGCTATAATGAGCAGCTTGATCACTTCCGTAAGGGAAGTCGCGAAGGCAAAGCTTGGCTAGCCCGCTTTGAAGCTCAAGAAAAAGAACGTACCGGCATTAAAAAACTTAAAATTGGCTACAATCGTGTTTTTGGTTATTTTATTGAACTATCAAAAATCAATTCGGCTCAAGCCCCTGAATCCTACATTCGCAAACAGACCCTTGCAAATGCGGAACGCTACATCACCCCCGAACTTAAAGAAATCGAAGATTCCGTTTTAGGTGCAGAGGAAAAAGCCAAAGCTCTAGAGTATGAACTATTCCAAGAATTGCGTTTAATGGTGACTGAAAAAACTAAAGCGATCCAAATTACCGCCAAAGCTCTTGCTGAACTTGACTGCCTTGCCAATCTCTCCTACGTGGCATTAAAACACTCCTATACCCGTCCTGCTCTTTGCACTGAAAAGAAAATTGACATATCAGACGGCCGCCACCCCGTTGTCGAAGCAGCCATTGATGCTGGCACATTTGTCCCTAATGATACTCAAATGGATGATCACCAAGCCTCTATCAATCTCGTTACGGGCCCCAATATGGCCGGTAAATCTACCTATATCCGCCAGGTCGCTTTACTCACTATCATGGCACAAATGGGCTCATTCATTCCCTGTTCTCAAGCTGAAATCGGCATCACTGATAGTATTTACACCCGCATCGGGGCCGCTGACGACCTAAGTCGTGGACAAAGTACTTTTATGGTCGAAATGGTTGAAACCGCCAATATCCTCAATAACGCCGGCTCTCGAAGCTTAGTCATCCTAGATGAAATTGGTCGTGGCACTTCAACTTACGATGGCCTAAGTTTAGCCTGGGCAATAGCCGAACATTTACACGAGACTGGCTGCCTTACTTTATTTGCTACACACTACCACGAACTTACTAAACTCGGAGCGAGCTTACCGAAGGTGAAAAATTGGTGTGTCGCCGTGCATGAAAACAAAGGTAAAATTATTTTCTTACATAAAATCCAAGCAGGTGCAGCTGATAGAAGTTACGGTATTTACGTCGCTAAATTAGCTGGAATTCCAAAATCCGTTATTAAACGGGCAGACTCCATCTTAAATGATTTAGAGGACTTAACAGGCAATACCTATATCAAAAACATAAAAAAATCCTTGAAATCTAATTCAAATTCATTAAGTGATAATTCTCCAGACCTTTTCGACTGGCAAAGTAATTGATTTTCATTTATACTTACTTATTCAATTTCTATTCTTTAATATATTCGGTTCATACATGACAAAGCACTTTCATTTAGCCCTTTTATTTTTCTCCTTCTTAACATCTTCTACTTTCGCCTTGGAAATTATCATCAATGCAGAAAAAAGTGCGGAAATAAACCAAGCAATTTTTCTTCAATTAACTAAATTCCCTAATCAGCTGTTCGTTGAAAATCCCGCCATCATTATTGAAAAAACATTGGATGACGTTCTAGCCAATAGTCCTGGCATTGTTATTAGTGATAAAACCGCTCTTATAACAGACATAGCCACTGAGGCCAACAAACAGGCAAGAGCTTATACTTTAAAACTCCACCCTAAACTAGACGTCAAGCAACTTAATAAAGATGCCGTAGAAACCTTCCCTATATATAATGAAGGTGATTACGTTGAATTCACCTATGACCCTTTCAGAAAAGTTGCCGTTAAAGGGAAAATCAAAAGAATCACTCGAGAATTTCTTTTTGTCGGATTCAGTGGTCAGTACGCCATTAAAAATATACTAGACCCCGCTCTTCGAGACAGTTTTTTTCCCGATAAAGTCAAAACTAACCGACAAAAATATATCGATACTCTTATAGCCAAACAACGCTACTCATTTAATATCACTCTCAACAAAAACGTACAGCCCATTGCAGATAAACTCATTGCTCAAAATGAAAAAAATGGTTTTGTATACATAAACCATACTTGGCACCTCATTAGCGACCTCATTACTTCCAGAGTTAATGACAAGGCCCAGCTCCTTACCAAAAAGCAAAATATAGAAAATGAAAAACTCCAAGCCGAAGCAAATGCTATACAAGCAGAAGCTAATCGTCTTAACGATGCAAAAAATGCAGAAGCTCAAAAAATCGCACAAGCTCGACTAGACAAGAAAAATGAAGAAATCGAAAATGCTAAGCGCATTGCTGAGCTACAGGGTGATGCCTTTAGTGAAGAAGATAAACTTAAAGAGCAAGAACTAATGTTACAGAAACTTGCCGAAGAAGAAGAGGCGGCGGCAAAAATTGCGGCAGCAAAACGCGCAGCAAAAGCAGCCCTGAAAAAGCCTACTTCCTCTGATGATTCATCTGGAGAGGGTTCTCTCGCAGGATTTCAAATTTTTGCTATTGGCGCAATTGTTTTCCTAGGTCTTTTAGTCGTTGTTTACATTCTCTTCAAAGATAAAATCAATGGGAAGTTTAAACGCAACAAAGTCACACTTGATCAGATCACTGGCGTATCTGCTCCCGCTCCCTCTACTAAAATGCCTGGGGAAGAAACTCACATCGACCGTCCTAGCCCCAGCCTCAGTCAACAAGCTGAAGCCAGTCGTGGCGATGGCGATAGCGATGGCGATGGCGCTAAAATACAAAAGAAAAGTATCAGCTTTTCAAAAAATAAACCCGGTAATGCTTCTAATTTCTTCAGCCCCGAAGAAATTGATAAACCCGAGACCCTCTCAACTGATACGACACAAACTGCGCGTAGCCAAACTATATCCACTAGCAATGCACGCCCAGGCAACTCTTCAAAAGCTCCTCTCACTCCTCCCGGAGGCGGTTTAACTCCTCCTGGTGGTGGCCTTGCTCCTCCTAGTGGTGGACTAACGCCCCCAGTACAGCAGAACTCTAATGCCGAAGAACCCCCTTCTAGCCTTATTACTGACCCCAACTTGAAGCCTAAACCTAAGCTTCAATTAAAAAAGTAATTAAACTCTGACATAAATTCTCGCGAATTTCTCTGCGCTCCCATTAGTAAGGTGAGCGCATTGCTTTATGTTGCATTTGCGACTTTAAAATGTACATAAATTAGGAGAATAACTGTGCTTATTCACGAATACCAGGCTAGGGATCTTTTTAAAGAATATGGTATCCCTGTTACTGAAAGAAAAGTTTTCGATTCAATCGAAGGTGTTAAAGAATATGCAACTGAACTCGGTCAGTGTGTAGTTAAAGCTCAGGTTCACGCTGGTGGACGCGGTAAAGGCGGCGGTGTTAAATTTGCTCCGACTCCCGAAAAAGCTGTTGAACACGCTAATAATATCCTCGGCATGGATCTTGTCACTCACCAGACTGGCCCTGAAGGCTGTCACGTAAGTACAATCATCCTCGTTCCTGGTTTAGATATTGCTAAAGAATACTACCTCGCAATTACTATCGACCGTGCGACTCAATGCCCTTTCATCATCGCTTCAACTGAAGGCGGAATGGACATCGAAGAAGTTGCTGAAAGCACTCCTGAAAAAATCGCTAAAATCAAAGTAGATCCTTCTGTAGGCTGCTGGCCTTACATCGGTCGTCAAGTTGCTGCTGCTCTCGAGCTCAAAGGCAAGAACGCACGTATCGTTGCTGGTATCGCTCAGAACCTCTATAACATGTTCATCGAAAAAGATTGCTCTATCGTAGAGATCAATCCTCTCATTGTAACAGAAGATGACAAAATCTATGCTATCGATGGTAAAGTCAACTTCGATTCAAACGCTCTCTACCGTCAAAAAGACATCGTTGCACTTCGTGACGAAAAAGAAGAAGAGCCTTTGGAAGTTGAAGCTTCTAAGCACGACCTCGCTTACATCAAGCTCGACGGTAACGTCGCTTGTATGGTAAATGGTGCCGGCCTCGCTATGGCAACTATGGACATGATCCAAATCTCTGGCGGTTCACCTGCCAACTTCCTCGATGTTGGCGGCACTGCTACTCCTGCACGTGTAGAAGAAGCTTTCCGTATTCTCCTCAAAGACCCCAACGTTGAAGGTATTCTCATCAACGTCTTCGGTGGTATTGTTCGTTGCGACCTCGTTGCCGAGGGTGTTATTGAAGCTGTTAAGAACATTGGTAACATTACTTTGCCAATCGTTATCCGCCTCAGTGGTACAAACTCTACTGAAGGTAGAGCTCTACTCGCTCAGTCTGACCTCACTTTCGAGACAGCTGAATCACTCAACGAAGCTGCTGCAAAAGTTGTTGCTGCAGTAGCAAAAAAATAATCGCGGAAATTATATAATGGCTATTCTAGTTACAGAAAAAACTCGCGTCGTTGTTCAGGGTATCACTGGCTCACAAGGCGCTTTCCACACAGGTCTCATGAAGGATTACATGGACAACTTTGTTGTCGCTGGTGTAACTCCTGGTAAAGGCGGACAAGATCTTGATGGCACTCCTGTTTACGACAGCGTTGCTGAAGCAGTAGAAAAGCAGCAAGTTAATACTTCTGTTATTTTCGTACCACCTCCCTTCGCAGCAGATGCGATCCTCGAAGCTGTTGCAGCTGAACTCGATCTCGTGATTTGTATCACTGAAGGTATCCCTGTTCTCGATATGATGAAAGTTAAGCACGCTATGAAAGGCAGCAAGACTCGTCTCATCGGACCTAACTGTCCTGGTGTTATCACTCCTGGTATCGGCAAAATCGGTATCATGCCTGCTGACATTCACTCAAAGGGTAAGATCGGTATCATTTCACGTTCTGGTACACTTACTTACGAAGCAGTTGATCAAATCACCAAAGCTGGCCTTGGTCAAACAACTTGTGTTGGTATCGGTGGCGACCCCATCAATGGTACTCAGCACCTTGACGTTGTAAAACTCTTCGCAGAAGACCCTGAGACTGAAGGTATCGTTCTCATCGGTGAAATCGGTGGTGACGCTGAAGAGCAAGCAGCTCTTTGGATCAAAGAAAATTATAAGAAACCCGTAGTCGGCTTCATCGCTGGTCTTACGGCTCCTCCCGGCAAACGCATGGGCCACGCTGGCGCAATCGTTGGTGGCGGCGACCGTACGGGCGCAGAAAAAGTACAGTACCTCAAGGACTGTGGTATCAAGATGGTGCAATCACCTTCTGATATCGGCGACGCAATGAAGTCTTTCTTCAGCTAAGCTCTTTTTATTCTAGCTCTGAGTCCCGCAAGTCATTGACTTGCGGGATTTTTTTGTTTAAAAGGTTTGTAGCACAGGCTTTTTTATGCTAAATGAGAATCAGTAATTCCGTATGTAGCACAGGCTTTAGCCTGCTAATAATAAACTAAGAGATTAATTAATGGGTACATGGAACTGCCAACGTTGTGGCAATTGTTGTCGCTGGCCCGGCATCGTCAAAGTGAATGATGCGGAAATTGCGACTATCGCAAATTTTCTCAATATCGACGAAGAAAGTTTTTTAGATAAATATACCCAACTGCGCCCTGATAGAAAAGGACTTACACTTATCTCTCGTGAAGATAACTCATGTATATTTTTAGAAGGGAAAAATCAATGTACCATTCAGCCCGTTAAACCTCAGCAATGCTCAGATTTCTTGGTCAAATGGTTTCCAAAACCGGAAGATAATTGCAATGCTATCTATAAAGATGACTAAGTAAAAAAGTTAAACTAGCTTTCCAGAAAAATACGCTTTAGAAAATTTGTCGTAATATTTATCGACCCATTCAAGTAAAGCCTGTTCGCCTAAATCGGCACCCGCTTTCTCTGACTCTAACCATTTGTGTTTCTGCATTTCCACAACTTGGTGGTCTATAAAATCTCTACTCACTGAATTTTTTCCTATGTTTGTACTCATGATAAGCCTGCGAACTTATTAACATTAATAGTTATTATAATAAATCTTGTAGTCCGCGAATCAAGCTCGTACAAACACATGATTACCAATTATTTACCTATATCCATAGAAAACTATTAATTTTTTTTTAATAATATTGGAAACTTTAATTTAAAAGCCTCCTTATTTCACTTATAAATCTAAAAAATGGTATTAGATTAGCGCGAAATTTTATAAACTATAGTTAAAAGAAGGATTTAAGTATGAGCCCTCTCGCTGCGAAACTCAATGAGCAAATTACTGCATCAAACCCCCATGTACTTGAAATGCTTTCCGATTACGGTAAACGCATTTTCTTCCCCTCTGCTGGAATATTAGCTCAAAGTGCTGAAGCTAAGGCAGATGCCCATCTCTATAATGCAACTATTGGTATTGCTACTGAAGGCGGCAAGGCTATGGGACTTGATTCTATTACTGAACAAGTTAACGATATCGAAAATGCGGAATACCTCCCCTATGCACCTTCTCCAGGTCTTCCTGCCCTTCGTAACAAGTGGCAAGAACTCCAGCTAGAGAAAAATCCTTCCATGGTTGGCAAAGTGGCATCTTCACCAGTTGTGACTAATGCCCTTACACATGGTATTTCTCTCGCTGGCTCACTCTTTATGAATCCAGGTGAAACGCTCGTTCTTTCAGATCACTTTTGGGGTAACTACAACCTCTATTTTAATGTGACTCTTGGCGTCAACATGGAATTCTTCACGCTCTTCAATGAAGACGGTACTTTCAATAGCCAGAGCTACAAAGAAACTCTTCTCAAAGCCGCTAAAGGCAAAGATCAGATCACTACCATTCTCAATTTCCCAAATAACCCAACTGGCTACTCTGTTCTAAAGCAAGACGTGGATGGTATTTTAGACGCAGTTAAAGCCGTTGCTGACACAGGTACAAATGTTGTCGTCCTCTGTGATGATGCTTACTTCGGACTCTTTTTCGAAGAAGACGTCCTCAAAGAATCACTTTTTGGTTATTTTTCCGATCTTCACGAGCGTGTACTCGCCGTAAAAGTAGATGGCGCCACTAAAGAAGATTATGTCTGGGGCTTACGTTGTGGCTTCCTTACTTATGCGGCGAAAGGTTTAGAAACTGCTGGCCTTAAAGCACTTGAGCAAAAAACAGGTGGTGCAATTCGCGCAACTGTTTCTAATATCTCCCACCTTTCTCAACGCATTGTCCTCAAAGCTTTTAGTAATAGTGATTATGCGCGCCAGAAGCAAGAAAAATTCGATATTATGAAAGCTCGCTACGAAAAAGTAAAAGAGGTCCTTTCTGATAGTCGTTTTGCGGAATACTTCAGCCCTTACCCGTATAACTCTGGCTATTTCATGACGATGAAGCTCGAGCATGGCTTAGATGCTAATGAGTACCGTCAATACTTACTTAAAAACAAAGGCATTGGTACTATATCTATTGGAGCTGCAAATATTCGTGTTGCCTTCTCATGTACTGAAGAAAGCCATTTAGCTGACCTCTTTGACAAGATGTACGAAGCTGCCAGCGAAATGGTCGCTGCGAAGTAAATGAACGACTTCCTTTACAGGGGTATTGTCGAAGGCTTGAACGCGCGCTTTAGCGCCGTTCATGCCACAAAAGCTGTTGAAACGGGCATTATCAAACATAACTGTGATCCTGTTTCAGGCTTACTCTTGTGTCGCGCCCTAGGCACTGGCTTACTCATTTCCCCTTTACTACAAGATGATCATCGTTTCACTATCAGCTGGCAATACGATGGCCCTATTGGTAAGATGGTTGTTGATGTAGGGGCAAATTCTGATGTCCGAGGCTTAATTACCAATACTAATTTAGCTACTGCTACAGCAAGTGTAGCTCAAGCTTATGGTGAAAATGGTCAAATCTCGGTAGTTCGCTCTTCTAGTAAGATCTTAATTAGTTCATCTACCACAGAAGCACAGCTCTTAGAACTCAGTGATGATCTTGGTTTTTTCTTTTCGACTTCTGAACAAGTAGAAACTGAACTCACTGTAGCAACTAATTTTCGCCCTGATCCAGAAAATCCCGTGAGCTTATGCCAAGGATTCCTTCTTCAGGCACTTCCTGGCTGTGATCTAGAGAAACTTGACCGTGCTCGCCAAAGAATGAAATCTGCTGCATTTAGAGACTTACTTGATACTGCGCCTGAACTTGATAATCATGTTGAAAAACTCATTCAATTACTCTTTGATGAAGACGAAAGTAACCAAGAATACTCCATTCATTCCTGCCCTACACCCGTGTTCCAATGTAATTGTAGCAAAGAAAAAACTTTTGGTGCTTTACGTACCTTAAATCTCGAGGAACTCATTGAATCGAGAGATAAGAAAGAAGAAATTGCAGTTAGCTGTCATTTTTGTTCAACGCGTTACTCCTTCGATCACAATGATCTGCAAATACTGATTGACGAAAAAAGCTGAAGTTTACAATAAAAGCGAGAATCACTTCTCGCTTTTTTCTTGCTCTTAATCTAAAAATTCATTCCCTTCATACCTTCTGCGTAGATAATCAACACTAACCGACTGTATGATTACGACAAATACTTGTATTACTCCTGTGTGAAAATAATAAAATCATTCCAAAAGAAATAATTTCCTGTTAGTCGCAGCGTATTATTATGTAGTATACAATTACATGATAATTTTTAACCGGATCAAATGATGTTTAAATTGCTTCACACCTTTATTTTCAGCTCGCTTTGCTCAATCGTCCCTCTTTGTGCAAACGATTATAAAATGCAAGATTTCACTGGCAAAGTGAACAATCCGAAATTTACTAAAAGTGGTAAAATTGCCGCGAAGCCACTAGTCGAAAACATGACTAGCTTTGGGCTAGGACATGATGGCAGTCTTTACATCGTAGAATCTCCACGACAAAAAAATGGTCAAATTGTAGATATTCGTGGAGCTAAGCAATTTACTCAACAAGACTTTAAAAATACTACTGTTGAAGAACGTATTGCCATGATGGAAAATGATCCAAAAACTGGTAAAGCTTATTTCAATCGTCATAGTGAACGCATCGCTAAAATAACTGATACTAACGGCGACGGTATTTTTGATAAGCGCACAGAGTTTGCCGATGGCATGATGAGAAACACCGCTGATGGAATTGCATTTTCTGCGATAGAACATGAGAACTCAATTTACCTTACTTGTATCCCTCACCTTTGGAAGTTCACAGATACCAATAACGATGGTATCGCAGACAAGCAAGAAAAACTACTAAGTGGATTTGGACCACGCCTTAGTATGATGGGTCATGATATGCATGGCATTACAGTAGGCCCTGATGGTAGACTTTATTGGTCTGTAGGTGACCGAGGTTATAACGTTACCAGTAAAGAAGGCAAGAAATTTTCTGCTCCCAATCGAGGTGCCATTTTTCGCTGTAATACCGATGGAACAAATTTTGAAGTCTTCCATTTTGGCTTGCGAAATCCTCAAGAAATTGCTTTTGATAAACACGGCAACCTCTTCACCTTTGATAATACGGGTGATATCGGTGATCGTGCTCGCGCTGTATATGCCGTTGAAAGTGGTGATTCTGGCTGGTATATGGAACACCAAGGTCTTCACCAATATCGATCGCGCCTAGATCACTCCGAATTCAATGGTATGTCTCCTTGGATTGAAGACCAGATGTTCAAACCACAACAGCCCAAACAACCACTTTGGTATCTCCCCCCCTCAGTAATTTTCAAAATGGCCCCTCTGGAATTACTTACCTCACTGGTGAAGGTATCCCCAGCGAATGGCAAGATAGCTTTCTTGTCTCAAATTTTCGTGCCAGTACTGCACGCTCCAATATCATTCGCTTTAAGTTCTCCGAAAAGGGGGCATCATTCAAAACTGATGTGGCTGACCCAGTCATCAGTCAAATCGTTGCATCAGATGTAAACCTAGGCATTGACGGGAAAATTTATATTGCAGATTTTGGTGGTGGCTGGTCTGTAAATGATCGTGGTAGTATACAATTCATCGAATACCCCGAGGGAACAGCAAAAGCTTCTGTGCAACAAACTAAAAAACTCTTTGCTAAGGGTTTTTCTAAAGTTCAAAATCCTGAACAACTGCTCACACACCCCGACATGCGTGTTCGCCAATATGCTCAATTTGAATTAGTCAAAAGAAAAAATATTAGTGCACTTAAAACGGCTCTCCAAAAGGGCGACAGCACCATAGAAAGATTGCACGGCTTATGGGGCCTTGCTCAATTACAGCGAGCTAGAACTGCAGAAACTGCCCCATTTATCACTCAATTCATAAATGATAAAAAAACCATTATTCGTCAACATATCTGTCAAAGTCTTGGAGACTTCACGAGTTCGCCAAGTCATGAAGCTCTACTCATTCAAGCTCTATCCGACCCTTCTCAACGCGTTAAACTTAAAGCGGCTATTGCTTTGGGAAAAGTTGGCACCGAGAAAGCTAAACCCGCACTCTGGAAACTCATCGCCACTAATAAGGGCAAAGAGCATATCATCCGCCATATCAGTGTACGTGCTCTTGCGCGCCTCAAGGATCAAGATGGTGCCATTATGCAAGTAAATAATAAGGATCCCGAACTAAGACTCGCTGCGGTATTAGTCTTACGTGAACTGGAGTCTGCGGAACTCGCAAAATTTGTCAAAGATGAAAATAAAACTATTCGCGAAGAAGCCATTCGGGCCATTTACGATAAGCAGATTATGGCAGCCATGCCCGCACTCGCGGTAGAAAGTCATAATATCGGCAATTATTCGCTTCCTCTTCAAAGAAGAATATTATTCTCTAATATGTGGCTCGGCACTGCTCAAAATGCTAGTAACACCATTGCGATTGTCAATAACCCGAAAAGTGATAAACAGATTAAAGAATTTGCTTTACGCGCTCTTAGTCGCTGGTCTAAGCCTCCTGAGAACGACCCCATTTTTTCTCTTTATAGACCGACTACAAAAAGGAATATCAATATCATCCCTACTATCAGCAAAGGCCTCACACAAGTCTTAGAAGATAGTAATGGCAAAATTTTAGACTTAGCGCTAAAACTTGCTCAGGATATTAAATTACCCTTATCTCCAAAAACTCTCTTAGCGCAAGTTAATAATACCAAAGCACCTGCTAATATTCGTATCTCTGCCCTCAATACCCTTTTATCACAAGACCCCAAGTATATTAAATACATTCCCGTGATGCTTAAAAAAGAAAAGAATGAGATACTCCAAGGTCGCCTCATTGAACTTTCTTACGCACATAAATTAACGAACTATAACCAACTTAAATACAAGTACTTAAGTACAAAAAATATCCCTCAATCAAGAGCTATCATCAAAGGTCTTGCCATGCACTCTGATCTTCATCCACAATTAGCTCAAATATGGGCCCAGAAGAAAGAAGTACTTCCTCCCGAAGTTTTTCTTGATCTTTACCTCGCAATGAAAACACTTGATTCATCTACCATCAAAACACTGATCGCAAAGTTTGACTCTACTGCTGACAATGCCTACAATCTCACTACTTCTGGTGGAAATAGTGATTCGGGGAAAACTATTTTCGAAGGACAAGGTGCCTGTCTTCAGTGTCATCAAATCAATCGCAAAGGAGGTGCTCAAGGTCCCGCATTAGATGGTATTGGTACTCGACAAAATCCGCATACGATCATGGAATCACTCATTCATCCTAATAAATTGATCGCACCGGGTTTTGGTACTTTTATTGTCAATACAAAAGGGGGAAAGTCGATTGCTGGCATCCTGCTTAAAGAAGATGATACATCCTACCAGATTAAAACCGCAAGTGAAAGCTTAAAAATCATGAAAAAGGATGTGGCTAATAAACAAGGTCCTAGCTCTGGCATGCCTCCTATTGCTCGTGCCCTAAAACTGAGTGACCTGCGTGACCTCATTGCCTACCTCGAATCCATCAAAGAGAGTAAAGTTAAAAAAAGGGTCAAGTCATCTCACTAATTTTGTGTAGGTGAGTGAAGCTCGCTCACCTTATTTTAGATACATTTATATATGTAATTCAAATGGAACTATTGATAAAATCAATAGATGACATTCATTTTATTTTTAGAACTAATAGTAAAGCTCCCCATATTTTTAGACATGCCCTAATTAAATGGAGTCCCACATGTTCAGTATTCATAACTTTCATTTTTCATACGAACCATGTAAAGCATTAAAAGAATATTTTCCACAACAGCCAAAATATGCCTGGCATTGTCGTTTAAATACCCAGAGCCTAAATAACTCTAAGCTCACTAAAGTTATGGATATATGGATTGCCGGTGATTCAAATGGCCCTAACCAAGAACTTTTATTTCAAGCTATTGAAATAAAAAATCAAATCAATGACTACATAGAAGAGAGCTGTATCTTTGACATCCAATGGATTAATAACATCAAGCTTTATAGCTTTTATGCAGGTATAGAAGAAATACATGACTATCGTCAAGACAATGAATGGCTTAGTGGAATTTACCTTCTCGATGTTAATGAGCCTGAACGCTGTGTACTTACTGAAACCTATGCTTTTTTTAATTACTCTACGCTCTTCCTCAAAGGAAAGGCCTGTGACAAAATCCTAGCTTAGAATACATTTAAAATATAGTAAGCAAATACACATTTCTACTTGAATAGCTTTCCTTTAATAAGCACATTGCAATAAGCAGACACAAAAGGAACATTAGTATCAAGAAATTTTTCATTTATATATTTATACTGTGTTCAAACCCCTTGTTCGCCGACTATCCCCCTGCAGTTCATTATGCGTTTGGGAATTACTTAGGTAGTGGTGTTTATGAAGTTTCGGGAGAGCAGGCTTTTTTAATGAAAATCCCCTTTTCCTATCGCTTCCAAGAAGATGGTGAGGGACTACGCTTACGCCTTCCCATCAATATCGGTATTTATAATTGGAGCATGACTGATCACGAAGCTCCCGACTCTATTAATGTAGGGAGTTTCATTCCAGGTATAGAGTACCGTTTTCGTATTAACGAACAACTCGTCATTGCACCCTTTTTTGATCTCGGTTACGCTCATGATTTCGATAGTAGTGTGAATACACTTGTAACGGCGGTGGGTTCATCTTTCAAATATCAATTTGGCGATGAACTCCAGCATTGGTGGGTTAATCGTATTACCTTGGCAAAAGCCCGATCCGAAGATGACAATGCTGAATCTACACTCACTTTTTGGCAGACTGGTGTCGATCTAGAAACTCCCATTAAAGGTAGTTTTTTAGATTACGATTTTAATCTCGCTGCATACGCTATGACGCGTGTCTATTTTGATAATTTTTCCCTCGAAGCTGATGACCCCGAGAAAGATGTCGATGTTCGCCAAACCTACGAAGGTGGCTTTTCATTAAAGCTCAAGGATCCGTGGACTTTCAGCTTCCTAGAAGTTGGCCGACTTGGTATCGGCTACCAATTCGGCGATGGTTTTGACCTCTATAAAGTATTTATTAACCTCGCGATTTAGTCCTTGTCTACATCTAATTTAGAGAAATGATATTGACTGGGCAACCCCGTACGGCTTCTTCAAGCTCAGACCTATCCATCTCAAAGGCTTCAGTCACTTGAAATACCCCTTCTTGCTTAAAGTCATGTATTTATGCCAAACCCTCATCATCCATATAAAAATAACTTGAAGCTGTTTCTGCACATAAACAACAGCCTATACATTCAGGACGATTGTGCTTAAGTTTAGGCATCAATTTTTTAGAGCTTATAGAGTTCATTTGCCATTCTGGGCTGCTGCATTTAAGGAGGCGTAACACCCTATAGGAGCTAGAAGTTCTAACCTTCTCGAACCTCATTGTTCTTTCCTTTGTGTTTGACGTTTTTTCTGTCCACGATCATGCTTTTTTTAGCTAGTTTTGCTTGTTGACGTGCTTCTGCCGATTGGATAACTTCTGCACCCATATGCTCTTCCCCACGTTCCCGCGCCAAACGTACTTGTCGTTCACGCTCAGCAAAACGCTCTTTACGTTCATCCGAAAATTTTTCAAAGCAACCTGCACAACTCACACCTAATTCATAGTGTTTGTGTTGCTTATCTTCTTCAGTAATTGGATAGCGACATGCAAAACACTGATCGTACTGACCCTTCTCTAAGTTGTGATTAACCGCCACGCGCTCATCAAAAACAAAACACTCACCTTCCCACATGGTATCTTCTTTTGGTACCTCCTCAAGATATTTCAGTATACCACCCTTGAGGTGATACACTTCTTCAAAACCTTGCTCTTTTAAGTAGGCTGTAGATTTTTCACAACGTATCCCACCAGTACAAAACATGGCCACTTTTTTATTCTTTTCTGGATCTAAATTTTCCTTGACATATTGAGGGAATTCGCGAAAGCTCTCAGTATTAGGATTCACAGCATTTTTAAATGTCCCGATTCCGACTTCATAATCATTTCTGGTATCCACCAAAATAACATCGGGATCGGAAATGAGTTCATTCCAATCACTCGGCTTTACATATGTCCCTACTGATTGTAGAGGATCAATTCCTTCTACTCCCATGGTCACAATTTCTTTTTTGAGCTTAACTTTAGTACGCTTAAAAGGAGCTATTTCGTTAAATGAATTCTTGTATTCGATGGGCTTGAGTTGGCAATCATTCTCTAAATAATTGAGCACCGTCTCAACGCCTTTTGCGGATCCCGCAATCGTGCCATTTATTCCTTCTAAGGCGAGTAATAAGGTTCCTCGAACTTTATTTTGTTCCATTATCTCATGAAGCGGTTCGCGTAATTCTTGATAGTTTTCTAAACGCACGAACTTATATAATGCACATACAGTATACATAGTAATTTCCTTGTGTTAGCCGAATCGTAAGTTCGGGACAGTTTGGTGATGTAAAGACCTCTTGGTCAAAAGGCTCGCACTATAAACTAAAATCTTGAATTGGCAAACCCTGTGAAATTACTCACTAAAGGTAATCACGGCATCGAGTGCTTTTTGCCATTGACTATACAATTCCTTCATTTGCAGTGGACAGGCATGAGCTGTAAAGCTTTTCTCTGCACGTGATTCCATACTAAATTCCCTCCCCGTCAAAGCCTCTAAAGCGAGTCGCGCGGCCCCTAAAACTGAGCTTTCTGTAAAGTCTGGTAAGTTTAAGCTCACACCTAAAAGATCTGCCTGAAACTGCATTAAAAAATCGCTTGCACAAGCTCCACCATCTACTCGTAAAGAATGAATCTCACTTCCACAATCCTGCTTCATCACTTCCAGTAAATCTTTACTTTGAAATGCAATCGCCTCCAGTGCCGCGCGTGCGATATGTCGCTTATCTGTCGCTCGAGTTAGACCAAAGCAGCCACCTTTTACATGAGACTTCCAATAGGGAGTCCCTAAGCCGCTAAAACTAGGAACAAAGACAACTCCTCCATTGCCCTTCAGTTCTTCAGCCAATTCACCACTAGCTTTAGCCTCATCTATGATTTGTAAATTATCTCGCAGCCACTGTATGGCCGCTCCTGCGATAAATACCGACCCCTCCAAAGCATACTGGGGCTTCTCCAGCGATGAACAGGCTAATGTCGTTAATAAACCCGACTCAGATTGTACGGCTTTCTCACCCGTATGCATGAGCATGAAACATCCCGTCCCATAGGTATTTTTTACCATTCCCGGCTGATCACAACCTTGACCATAAAGTGCCGCTTGTTGATCTCCAGCTACAGCCAAAATTGGCACGGACATATTTTTAAAGGGTCCCTCGCAAGCAAAACCAAACTTATCTCGTGAAGACAGAACTTTAGGGAATAATTTTGGGGGAAGATCTAAACGAGTTAATATTTCAGCATCCCAGTGCAGTTTATGAATGTTAAAAGCCATCGTTCGCGAAGCATTCGTCAAATCTGTTACATGAGAATTTCCACCAGTGAGTTTCCATATTAACCAAGTATCAATCGTGCCAAAACAAAGCTCCCCGGTCTCAGCCTGCTCTTGCGCATCACAATGATCTAAAACCCAACGAATCTTAGGTGCCGAAAAATAACAATCTACCAAGAGACCTGTTTTACTTTTTACCTCTAAGTCCGCAAGTCCATCACAAATTTTTTGTGTCTGCTTTGACTGCCAAGAAATCGCATTATGTAGCGCTCGTGAACTACTGCGTTCCCATACAATGCTCGTCTCTCTTTGATTGGTAATTCCAATGGCCGAAACTTCTTGAGCTGAAATACCTGCACTTTCTAAGCATTGCTCAATTGTCTCACATACACTTAAATAAATCAATTCCGCATCTTGTTCAACCCAATCATTTTTGGGATATATTAAGGGTACTTCTTGCTGAGCCTGACTTAAACAATTTAACTCTTCATCAAACAAAAAAGCTCGTGAGCTACTCGTCCCTTGATCGATTCCTAAAATATATTGCTTCATTGACTTCTCCCATTTTCTATAAATTAATACTCATTTAGCTAGAGTCCTATATCGCTTTACAAAAAAATCGTCTTTAATCCCCTAAACAAATACCCACCTTGACATGGGGGACTCATTAAAGTCTCATCACTTCACGATGATTCCTAAAGCCTTGCCTTTGCTAGGGTAACAGGCGGCTAGTCCTGCTACATCGCCTATTCCTTTCGCCCCAGCTTTGTTGGGCAAACACAAAAAAGCTCGAGTCCTAAGAACTCGAGCTTTTTTGAAAATATGTTTGAAGCTATTAAATCTGGCTTAATACCGATGAGGTATCTAAAGCACAAAGAGCTGCATCCCAGCCTTTGTTACCAGCTTTAACACCAGCACGATTTAAAGCCTGCTCAACTGTATCTGTAGTAAGGACACCATAGATAACAGGAAGTGAGTGTTTCAAACCTAATTGAGCCACGCCAGAAGTAACTCCTGCAACGACTTGATCAAAATGAGGCGTCTCGCCTTTGATCACGGCTCCTAAACAAATTACAGCATCATATTTACCTGTTGCTGCCAATTTATCCGCGACTACCGGAATCTCAAAAGCACCTGGAATGATAACTGTATCAATGTCTGCTTCGGCTACACCGTGGCGTCTCAAGCAATCAATGGCGCCATCTTGTAACTTGAAAGTAATGAGTTCGTTAAAACGAGCAGTAACGATAGCGAATTTTTTGCCTTCTCCTGTAAGAAGACCTTCGATTTTGCGGCCCATATTGAGCTCCTTAGTTTTATTGTTTCTTTAAGAACTTTACTAGATCTTCAATGGAGATCAACTTTAAGTCATGTTTTTGCGCAAAGACTTTTAGTTCTGGAAGACGTGCCATGGTGCCGTCTTCGTTTAAAATTTCACAAATGACCCCAACGGGTTCAGCACTGGCAAGCTTTGCCAAGTCTACCGCCGCTTCCGTATGACCTTCACGCTCTAGTACTCCACCGGGTTTTGCAATCAAGGGGAACATATGACCAGGACGCATAAAATCGTCTGCCGAAAACTTGGAATTTGCCAAGCCTTTGAGTGTTTTCGATCTATCACCAGCTGAAATGCCTGTAGTGGTATCATTTTTTGCATCAACAGAAACGGTAAATGCTGTACCATAAGGACAATCATTATAGTCTGCCATTAGCGATAAATGTAATTCATCCGCTCGACTCTGGGTCATGGGAGCACAAATGAGGCCACGACCATACATGGCCATAAAATTAACTGCCTGAGGATTTGCGAATTCAGCAACCATCAGTAGGTCACCTTCATTTTCTCGATTTTCATCGTCGACAACCACAATCATTTTACCTTGCTTAAGGTCTTCGATAGCACTTTGTATTGAGTCCAACACGTCGATTTTCCGTTTCTAGTTTCATATTAAATAGTTGCCAACATAATAGGCTAATATGTCGCTTTGTCCATACAAAATCAAGCCATATACATAATGTATAAACTTCTTGTGATAATCTGAAAGAGGAGTGTAAGCAATGTCATATTTTCTCTTGGAGAAAAATGGCATCCCTAACGGGATTCGAACCCGTGTCGCCGGGATGAAAACCCGGTGTCCTAGGCCTCTGGACGATAGGGACGCATAAAGCATCAATCTTGAAAAAAAATGGCATCCCCAACGGGATTCGAACCCGTGTCGCCGGGATGAAAACCCGGTGTCCTAGGCCTCTGGACGATGGGGACGCCTCAAGACGACGGAAGTATACATGAGGACTTTATTTAGTCAAATACCATTTATGAAAAAACTTTGAAATTTTATTTAGCGCTTTTTCCTAGGAGGATCTCGTACTCTTCTTCAAGGCGTTTCACCATACGATTTGTACTGAATAATTTCTTAACTAAATCACGTCCTGCCTGCCCCATGCTTTGACGTTTTTGAGGCGATTCACAGAGCTCTACTAATGCAGCTTCAACATCTGCTAAATTTTCCGCCTCACAGAGATAGCCAGTTACATTGTGCTTCACCACTTCAGGTGCTCCATCCAGATTAAAGACAATTGCGGGTTTCGCAGCTGCTAAGCCTTGGACCACTGCTCGTGGCAAGCCTTCTCGCAAAGATAAATGACAAAGTATATCCGCGGCAATAACATAACGTGGCACTTCTGTAGGAAGAACTAAGCCCGTAAAACGAAAACGATCAGTCAAACCACGCTGCTCTAAATCCGCTTCAATTTCTGAGCGTAATAAGCCGTCGCCAACCAAAATAAAATGAAGTTGGGGATGTTTTTTACAGACTGCCTCAGCGGCATCAAGCAGAAAGTCGTGCCCTTTTAGCTCAAAAAGGCGAGCAACTTTCACCACTACTATGGCATCATCAGCTAAATTTAATTCTTCTCGAACGGCTTTGCGTACTCCGCAAACATCTGGCTCGTCTGTGTATGGCTCCAAATTCATTCCACTATGAACCGTTTTAAACTTCTCACGTGGCGCCACAGCTGCTTCCACATATTGATCTGTCATCGCATCGGCCACGCATAAAAGTTGATGGCAACGCTTCGCTGCAAACTTTTCACTTTCAATATAAATTTTATTTTTCCACGCTTTTTCATAACGATGAAAAGGAGGACCATGCACTGTATGGATGACCGCAGATACTTTTTCTTTCCACGCAGCTGCACGACCAATAATCCCCGCCTTTGAGGCATGAGTATGGACGACGTCAAATTTCTCGTCTTTAATAATCTGACGAAGCGCATAGTAACAGCGCAGGTCTTTTAGTGGATTAATACTGCGGATCAAATCTGGAACTTCGATTATTTTCAATCCCTCAGTGTCATGCTTCTTAAGTAATTCCCCTTCAGGACCAGAAGTCGGACCGGTTATGAGGAAAACTTCGTGACCATCTCTCACCTGTCCCATGCAGGATAGCAAAGTGTTTTCCTGAGCGCCCCCAATAATCATTCGGGTAATAATATGAGCTATTTTCAATTTTATCTCCAAGCTAAATACAGCTGGGTATTGTAAAACTTTTCTTCTCCTGTCACAATAGCTAAATTTGAGGTGTACTCTCTTTAGAGCTATAAATCATAAAAAAAAGTTGATTTTTACCTTCTTCACCATATCATAAGGACTCATTAGCCATCATATAGACCGCTCATCTTAATAAAAAATAAACACATATAAGTGTTAGGAATCGCCATTTCTTTCGTAATATATAAGTAGAATCAGTCATTAACATAAAACACCGCCAATCGTAGGACTTTTACTTGCTCAGCAAATACTCACTAATATTATTCATCTTTAGCTTTTCTGTTTTTGCAGAAAAAGCTGCTTTGCGTCCATATAGACCTTCGGTCAATCTAAGAGTCGAGACTGAGGCAAAAAGTGCCCAGAGTTTTGACGCTGGTCGGAGTACCTCCGTTATTGATTTTGTTTTACAGGATGGCGCAAGGGTTAAAAAAGGTGATGTCGTACTCAGTTTCAATAGTGAAAGTACCAAGCATCGCTACGATCAAAAAGTCCACAATAAAACAGCCTCTGAACTTACCTATAAAAATAAGATATTTGAGATCAACAATAAGATTAAAGATTTAAAAAATGAAATTAAAGATCACAAAGAAGCCGTACTCACCCAAGAGGTCACTTTAAGCGCACTCCGCAACCTACCGAAAGAAGAAGATGTGAAACTCGCAAAAAGTAGCCTGCGAGTGGCTGAAGTTGACTTTGAAGCCGCACAAGAAGAACTTGACAAAGCCAAAATTCGTTTTGACAAAAATTATATTTCTTCCGTTGAATATGCCGCCATTGAACTCAATTATAAACTCAAAGATAATAGTCTCAAACAGCAACAAGCACTACTCTCCGTCACTCAAGAGAAGGCAGACCCGAGGTTAGTAAAAAAAGCAGAACTCAAACTTGAGAATTTGAGCCTCCAATATGAATTTTCGCAAAAAAGTTTATCGGACTCAATTAAAATTGCCGAATCAAAAATCAAAAAACAAGAAAAATACCTTGATAAACTTGATAAGGATATAGAAAAATATAAGGAACGCTTAGAAAACTTAGTCCAAAAAGCCGAGGTCGACGGTTTTGTGAAATATGCCTCTATTTCCACTCCGATTGAAGCTGGTAGCACGATTTATTGGGGTCAAACTCTAGCCTCTATTCCCGACCTTCGTTCCACTTATTTCTCTGCATATTTACCCGAAAACAAAGTTAAAAATTTTAAAGTCGGAAGTTCGGGCTATGCTCAAATCAGTGGCCGTCTTGATGAATTACTTAAAGTCAAGATTACAAAAATTTCCGCCACACCAGAAGATATTGCCTACCAAACTAAAGTCGGCTGGGGAAAAGCAGTTAAAACCACTGGTGTTAAATTTTACTTACTTACGCTCAAGACTGAGACTCTCCCTAAATGGCTACGTCCAGGAATGACGGGCATCGTAACACTCAAGGCCAAAGAAGACTCACGCCTTGCTGCTCCCGCCGCATTAGTGCATCACAAAGATAATAAGACTTATCTCGCTTATGATGGAACTATGCACCCAGTATCAGGAGAGTTTCAAGAACAGTATTTCTTTTTCAATAATCCAGAAGAATACGCAGGTATCAACTTCCAAAAATCTGCACCTTGGCCTAAACAAGAAGATACTAAAAGTGAAGAATTTACTGGAAAATCACTTATTCTCAGCGGTGAGATGACGGCAGTTCGTGAAAACTTGGTCATTGTTCCATATATTTCAGATAAAACGACCATTTCTTGGCTTATCCCTGAAGAAACTCGAGTCGAAGAAGGTGATGTACTCTCTCGCCTAGATGCTACCGAACTTGATGAAACACTCATTAAATCCGAAAGTACCCTTGCTGATCGTGAAGAATCCGTAGAAACCGCAAAAACAAAACTTCAAAAAACTCAAGATGAGTTCAATTTTGACAAACTGCGCCTCAACAACTCTCTTGAATCGGCACGAATCAGCAAAGATATTATTCTTAAACCTCTACTTAACAAAACACTCATCAGTAAGCGCTACAGTTACAAAGCTCTCAAACTTCAGTTAGATAATGAGCAATTCCTTTACTCTCGTCTTAAAGCTAAACCCTCTCATCTACTCTCCGCATCAGAAATGGCGAAAGCCAAGCTTTCCTATGAAGAAACCGTCCTCAAGCTCGAGAAATCAAAAATTGCTTTAGACGAAGAAGAGAAAGGTGCCAGCTCTGCGGAAATCGCAAAAGCTGAAATTGATTTTGAACTTGCTAAAGACAATATCGATCAAGTCATACAACGCATGCCCATTGATATTGAAGAAGATAAAAATTATCTTCAAAATACAGAAATCATCCTTCGTAATCACAGGACGAATCTCGATAACCTCAAGAAGGAATACGACAGTCTCGTGATCAAAGCCCCTACAAAAGGTACTGTACACTACAAAAAAATATGGTCGACGAATGGTGTTCAAAAAGTAGAAGTTGGTACTGAAGTCCGATCATGGACACGTATACTCGCCTTACCAGAAACTGAATTCATGACGGTCAAAGTTAAAGTTCTAGAAAAATTCTTCCCCATGATACAAGAGAACTCTACTGTCAAAATCACCATCCCTTCTATTCAGGGCAAGTTCTTCACCGGCAAGCTTGGGAAACCAGGGTTTAACTTTGAACAAGAGGATGAAATTGAACAAAGTACTGACCCCTACTCTTCCCGTGAGCCCAGCGGCAAAGTCTTTGCTGTATACGAAATTAAATTACCCTCACTCGCAAAATTTTTGATTAAACCAGGCTCCATTGCCAAAGTAGAAATACCCTTGAGCGAGGCACTATGAAAAAAATCATTATATTTTTAATTTTGCTCATCACTATTGCTTTAATAATTTATCGCCCGCAAACAATGGCCTTAAAGTACGTCTCCGTACAAATGACTGAACAAGGACAAACTCTGATTGAGAACGGCAATGTGGCTCCTGCAATTAAAAAAGATGTTGTCAGTGGTAGTAGCGGTAATTTGCTCAGTATTACCGAAAATAATACCTATGTTAAAAAAGGTGAATTAATTGCCTCTATTGATAACAAACGCATGCTAGATGAAATCCGCGGGTTTGAAAATGAGGTGGCAAATTTACAGAGAGCACTCAACCTTCAAAAAATCACTACTGAGCTCAATCTAAAAAGTTACGATGCGAGTGTGAGAACTTATCGCAACAAACTAAAAAGATCTGAGGAAATTTATAATTATGAAAAGGCTAAACCTCATCCTCATGAAGTAAAAACTATGCAGGTAGACTTAGAACTTTCTAAACTAAAGCGTGCGGAAGCTGAACGAGTGTTAAAAATTGAAACCAAGCTCTATGAAAAAGGCTTCATCTCTATCATGGCTTACGATAAGTATATCAAGAACCTTAAACTTGCCAAAGAAAACTTACGTCAGGTGATTACTCAAAATACTTCCTTAATGAAAGGCGTTGATCCAGATAAACTCAAAGTCCTCGATCAAAACATCCAAAATTCCCAAGTTGCCTTGGAAAAGCAAATTGAATTGCGCAAGAGAAAAGAAGCTTCATTGAAGAATCAGATTGACGAAACAAAGGCAAAAATCAACTCACTCAACACTGACCTTAAATACAAGAAAAAAATCGCTGTACAAACTCAAATCAAATCACCTTCTGAAGGCTATTTGAAAATCAAAAAAAGGCGTGACTTCAGCGCAGGCGGTATTTTCCTTGCTTACCAAGCGGGAAATAGCATTGGTCAAAACGTCATTATTGCCAATATAGTGGACCCCTCGAAAATGGAGGTCAACTGTACCGTCAATGAATCTGATTATGATAAAATTAGAGAAGGCATGGCGGTAGATATTGAATTTATAGCTTATCCTAAAAAAAATATTAAAGGCCGAGTCACTAGTATTTCTGGCCTTGGTCAAGATCGTAACACTTGGATTAAAAGCTCTGATGGTGATAGTCGTGTCTACCTCTTTGATGTCAAAATCGAGCTCAATAAAAACAACTTAAAACTCCACCCTGGAATGAGTGCCGCGGTGACTTTCAAGCTTGCAGACAAGCGCGCTTACCTCACTATCCCACGCTCAGCAATCATTCATACTGAAACTGGACTATTTGTGCAAACTCGCAATGGTCGTAAAAACATCGAAGGCCGAGTCCTTGATCACTTTAATTTCAGCATCGAAAATGGCATAAGTGAAGGAGATGAAGTTCTCCTCTATCCTGGAGGAAACCATGAGTAATCAGTTAATTAAAATACGTGGACTTCAACGCCATTATCACATGGGTGAAGAAACTGTAAAAGCACTTGATGGGGTAGATTTAGATATTCAGACAGGTGAGTTTGTCATGATTATCGGAAGTTCCGGCTCTGGTAAATCTACTCTCATGCACATCCTTGGCTTACTCGACACTCCCGATGGTGGTAGCTTAGAGTATAATGGCATTGATGTGGCCAAGATGAAGGATGAAGAACTCTCTTCATTTCGAAATCGTACCGTGGGTTTTGTTTTTCAGCAATTTAACCTCTTACCACACCTCACCATTACAGAGAATATTGCTCTCCCCCTTGCCTATGCGGGCGGGATGAAAGACGACAATCTAGAAGTCGCAAAAGTTTACGCTTCCAAAATGGGCCTTGGTGAACGTTTAGGGCACAAACCTACAGAGCTTTCTGGCGGTCAAAATCAACGTGTGGCTATTTCCCGTGCACTTGTTAACAACCCCGATATCCTGATGGCCGACGAACCCACGGGTGCACTCGATTCTAAAACGGGTCAAGAAATCATGGAGATCCTGCACCAACTCAACCGCGAAGGCAAGACCATTATTATGGTTACCCACGACCGCGAGTTAGCAGAAACTGGAACACGTAAAATAACCATGAAAGATGGTGAAGTGATTGATGATTCAGGACATTCTGTCCTTCCTCCTAACAATGATATGCCAAAAAAGCTCACAGAAAACTATGGCATACGTTTACCGCAACTTATCATGGCAGGTGTTCGCGAAGGGCTTCTCCCCCATAAAATGCGTTCATTCCTTACCATGCTCGGCATCATCATTGGGGTGAGTTCTGTCATCTGTATGTCTTCATTTTCGCTTGGTAGTAAAAAGAAGCAAGCCGATCAAATTAGAGCTCTTGGCTCAAATTTAGTGAAGCTTACTAACCTCCCACTTAAGGACGCTGAGCTCAACCAAGCTCGCATACGTGGCTCACAGGGATTAAGTCTCAAAGATTATGAAACTCTCATCCAGCAAGATGATATCCAAGCTTATTCTGCCGTACGAGAAACTCCTATGACCGTACTTAACGATGGCCATGCCCTGAAAGCTCGTGTTCGTGCTGTTGCTGATAATTTTCTACAGGTCAATAACCTTAAGCTTAGTGAGGGGCGTGATTTTGATCCTTTTGACCAAAACTTTGCGTCTAAAGTCTGTATTGTTGGCCCTGGAATTGCCTCTACAGTAGATTCCCCCGTCATAGGAAACACGCTCACTCTCGGTGGCATACCTTATACTATTGTGGGTATCCTCAAGAACCAGAATATTAACCTCAAGGGTCTTGAGTCGTCTGGCTTAAAAGATTCCAGCACTGATATAATTATTCCTCTACACACGGCCTTAACCCGTATTAATCAACAAAAATTACGCAGTCAATTAGATGAAATTCAACTTCAGGTTAAAGATGAAAATCAGCTCATTAGCTCCGGTGCTAATATTTCTAAAATCATTCAAGGACTTCATAACGGCGTGAAAGATTTTGAAATCGTTATCCCCATTGACCTCCTTCGTCAACAAGAAGAAGCAGGAAAACTACTCGATATTTTAACAGTTATTATTTCTTCTATCTCAATGGTAGTGGGTGGCATTGGCATCATGAATATCATGCTTGCTTCTGTCCGTGAACGCGTTCGCGAGATTGGCATTCGCCGCGCGACGGGCGCATCTCAAAACAATATCCTCATGCAATTTTTAGCTGAGTCAGTGATTCTCTCTGCAACAGGAGGTGTATTTGGTGTCTTGCTCTCCTTATTAGTGGTATTTGTAACCTGTTCAGCCTTAGATATCCCCGTTGTTTTTTCTATCCCTCTATTATTTATTTCCTTTGCTGCATCCATGTCAACCGGATTAGTTTTCGGTCTCTTTCCCGCAAAAAATGCAGCTCAACTTAACCCTGTGGAAGCCTTGAGAAGCGAATGAAAAACTTATTATTTATCCTACTCTTTACCTGTACCCTTCATGCTCAGCAAAAAACATGGAGCATTGATACCATCATTGAATACGCTGTGAAAAATTCACAGACTATTAAAAACTCCGAGCTCAGCTTAGAAAACCGGGTTCAAAACTCCGCCATTGCACGTTCCGCTTATGATCTAGGTATTAGTTCAACCGCGAGCTCTAAAACTGATGGTAGCTCGGATAGTCAATCCTTCCGACTCAATCAGCCTCTCCCTGCAGGTTTCGAGGCTAATGTAACTGGTGCGCACTCACAGAATGGCAATTCCGATACTGATAATACCGACCTTGCTCTCTCTATCTCAAAGCAAATACTCGGCGGAGGTAGCCTCAGTAGCTCACTCAAAAGCATTCGCAATGCACATACTGATGAACTTATTGGTCTCAACTCACTCAAGCGTTCTAAGCGTGATCTCGTCCGCGATGTTATGAATAGTTTTTATCGGCTCATCCGTATAAGCAAATCTCTCGACATTTCTCTTCGTCGTTTAGAAACTTCTAAAAAGAATTTAGAGATGGCCATTGCCCGTGAAGATCCCTTAGATATTTCATCTGCAAAAATCAATGTCCCAAGAGATGAAATTTCAGTCATTGCAGCACGTGTCAACTTAAAAAATGAACTTGATAATCTCCAAGTTCTTATGGGTTTAGCTCCTAAAGAAGAGTTTAAAGTCGAAACAAATTTCGAATTCTCACTCGCTAAACCCAATAGCGCGGAAGACATGATATATGCTCAACAAAACTCAGAAGACTTTCTGAATCTTGAATTATCACGTATCAAACTCGATCGGGAACTCGAGGATAGAGATGAAAAGAATTCAGTTGATGTCAGCCTCTTTGTTCGACATAACCTAGAGAATGACACCAACGAAAATATCAACTTAAGAGGTGATGAAGAAACTACCGTAGGGGTAAACTTAAATTGGACACTGGGCAATCGAGCCGAAATAGCTCAGCTTAAAATTGCCAAAAATAACTTGCGTGAGAATGGCTTCGATTATAAGATATTATATAATCAGCGCCTCCAGAGTTTACGGCGCCTTGAAAGAGCACTCAACGAGCTCAATAAATCTATTCAGGTACAGATCCAAGAAATCAAATTTAATGAAGAGCAACTCGAACTTTACAAAGACCGCTGGGAAAGTGGCAAGATGGCCATTCTCGAATATCTCCGTAGTCAAAATCGTCTAGAGGACTCACGTATTCAACTCATTAATCTTAAGACAAATTACATGGAGACACTGCAAAATTATTTATTTGATACAGGCATGTCCTACGCACCGAACCTCACCATTGTTAAAAAAGATAAGTTGACAAACTTAGATGAGATTTCAGTCTACAAATAATCGTTTTATCCTCCGAACTCATTACGGGGCTTCTTCCCCCCCTTATGACTTTCCCACGCAGTAAGTTCGCTGAGGCTTTACCTTCTAGCATGAAAAGATCAAATTCCTTATAAACCATAGTTCAGATAAGCTTCTGCCATACCTGCATTGGTTTTGTTATCCAAGATTCCAACATGGCCATCGACGAAAGACACATTCATTTTTCCTTGATGCCTATCTGTTAGGACCATCGCCCCCCATGCACTACCACTTCCCAATAAGGCCCATTCTAAGATACTTGGACGATTCCCGTTTGACCAAAGTCTTGCGGTATTAGTAAATTGTACTTCTGGTTCAAAAACTGTTACTGTCTGAGAAGGATAAACCACATTGCTCAGTTCATTAGCAAAGTTCACCGTATTTTCTTGACTGTACATGGCATCATTCGTTCCAAAATTATGCTTGGCAATAAAGCCATAATAACCTCCTAAATTTACTGAAAAAGTATCCTTCACATCGTCGTCTGCAGGACAAATAAAACCCTTCATTATACTTTCATTCAAGGTACTTTCTTCAATTGTTGCAATAGAAGTCGTATCTAGATTTACTCCCATATAAAGCGCAAGGTTTTCTATGTGCCCCACGGCTTTCCCTGCTACCATGAGAGAATTTGTAGCTTCCGCAGGATCCCATTGTCCCCCCGTCATTTTACCCCCTGGTGGCGTTTGATTATTATAATCATCCCCAAACATATATAAGGCCGTATTATACTGTTTATAATTTGAGGTACACGATGCCAATATAGCTTTTTGGCGAGCCTTGCCTAAAACGGGCATAAGTATTGAAGCTAGAATCCCGATAATGGCAATCACTACGAGTAATTCGATCAGTGTAAAAAAGTTCTTTTTCATTTTATAATCCTTTAACTATGTTTAACTTCGTACGCTTGCGAAATATACCAAAGTGACAGAATGAGTAAAAAAAATTAAAATATCTTATAATTAAAAAATATGCGTCTCTATATATCAATCTATACCTAAGATGATTCCAAAACTATAGAATATTCAAAAAAACATTTTTCATAACGTATTATAGATAAAGATATATGGGACAACATGAAAAACGAAAGCCTCAATACTCGCTTTACTTTACTGCAAAGACTTAGCAATCAATATGATGAAGACTCCTGGGAAGACTTTGTCCATTATTATGAAAAGTACATTTTCATGGTCTGCTTAGGCTGCGGGTTCTCACATCACGATTCGAAAGAAATTGTCCAGTTAGTCATGCTCAAACTCTGGAAAAAACTCCCCGATTTTAATTATGATAAAAACAAACGTTTTCGCTCCTGGCTATGTCGCGTCACACGCAATACAGCTCTCGACTACTTTCGCCAGCAGCAGCGACAAGAAAAATATCTACAAAAAGCTTTTGAGAGTGAACACTGGGCTTATTATCGCGAAGATAGTTTACCGGAAATGGAAGCTATGGCTGAACGCGAATGGCAAAACTATATCGTCAATATCGCTCTCGAAAATTTACGTTCAAAAATTTCCGACAAAATGGTTGAAGTATTTCTAGCTCTCGAAGCAGGACAATCTGCAACTGACATAGCCGAAGATATGGATTTGCCACGTAATACGGTCTATGTCTATCAAAAACGCATGCAGGCTAAATTAAGTGAAGAAGTACGTCGCTTAAGCGCCGATTTATCCTAATGGTGTTCTACTTGGATCTTTGGATATTTAGAGAAATCCCAGCCGGAGTGGTCGCCTTCACTAAGTATGAGTTTCTCCAAACTTGGCATATTAAGAATAAAACCTAATTTTTTCATCTGTGTATTCCGCATACTTAATTCTTTTAAAATTAAAATAGCAATCTCTTCACCATCCTGTAATTCACAGCCATCAAGGTTCATTTTATTTAGAGGTAGTCCACGTAAAGCCGTTAAAACACGGACCTTGGGCGTTTTTCTGAAATCAACATCATAGCCATTAGGTAAATTTTTAATTGCGTAATCCCAGACCTTCACTTGGGGGTTTGTCTTCTCTAAAATAACTTGAATAAGCTGATGCTTTTCCCTGTTGGGCGGATGAGTCTGATGATGATCTAAGGCCAATAAATACGCCGGTCGAGTAAAAGGCATCTCATTAATTAAAGCAAGTAATTTTGTGAACTCTAAACGATTCCTATCCCCCTTTATCTCCATATATTTCCTTGCCAAGAAAATGGTTTTACGCGAATCTTTTGTAAGGCTTGTCTTCTTACTCATATAATATAAAAAACCTTTGAAATCTTGACGAACAAACTGGGTCAAAGCTTGAAAATAGAGCGCCACCTCATTATTCCTATCCAAGTTCCTTGCTCTTTTAAAGACTCTTTGAGCTTCCATAAAATGGCCTTTATGTAAATGCACTACGCCCATATCGACTAAACGGGGTGAGGCCTCGATCCCCACCTGTTTGGACAAGGCTTTTTCCTTTACATACATCTCCAAAGCATTCAGTGCTCTCTTTTCATTCTCTTGAGCGAGCTGAGCATTACGCTCAGCTAAAATTGCATTACTAATCGCTTCTTGTTCATTTTTTCTAATTTCAAAAACAAAAAAACTTGTCGATACACAGAAACACCCTAGCAATAATGACACTAATTTATGTCTTTTTATCAATAGGCTGATGGCTCTGAGGAAACTTGCGTCTTCTGCATCAGTTGCAAAACCTTCTCGCCAATGAATAATCTCATCCTTAAGTTCATCCACGCTCACGTAGCGATCCTGTGGTTCTTTGGACAAGGCTTTCATACAGACGGCGACTAAACTCTCTGGTATTTGAAAATAGTCATGCGAATATTTTTTTGGAGAAATAATATTGCCTTCTAAAGTATCTTGAATGGATTGTTTACTTGATTTCGTTTGTACCGGCTTCTCTAAACAAAGCATATTATAGAGAATTGCACCAAGTTGATAAATATCTGTCTGCTTTGATTTCAGTCCTATTTTCGACTCAATTTGTTCAGGGGCTAAGAAACCTAAAGTCCCTTTGATCACACCATCTAAGGTATGATCATTAATGATATTGGGGTCCAAGTTATTTTGAGTATGAGAAGTTACTTCACCCTCTTCTAATAACTTGGCTATTCCCCAGTCGCATAACAAAACCTCACCATAAGTTCCCAGACGAATATTATCTGGTTTTAAATCCAAGTGAATAACATTTCTTGAATGAGCAAAGGCAATCGCATCGCATACTTTAAGAAATATATCAATCACATGCTGGAGAGTATAATCAGCAGCTTTTTCTTTCGCTTGCTTTATGTAATCACTTAGATTTTGTCCTTCAATCAGCTTCATGGTGAAATAAGGGCAGTGATTTTTGTCTAAGCCCGCTTCGTACAAAGGGACAATATTAGGATGCTCTAATGATGCGGTAAGAAATGCTTCACTTAAAAAACTATCATATTTTCCTTTATCACTTTCTTCCTTGAGCTTTGCCATCGCAATCGGCCGATAAGTTTGCTCATCATAAACCACGCTAATTGATTTAGTTCCCCCCTCGTCCACTTTCTCTAAGTCTTCATAACGCTTTTCATTCAGTAAAAACTTGTCATAGAGGGGACTTTCGGATTCAGATCCATCAAAAGCCTTTTCAAAATAATGGCCCAAATCATGGACCTTATTTACAAAATCTTCAGTTTCATCCGGGGGCTCAGTCATCATCTCTCAATATTAATTCTACTTATTATAAATACGTTTTAAGCTCAATATAAGTGACAAATACTCAAAAAACTAAGATTCCAGAAAAGGCTGACCCCTAAGATCCTTCTATGACGATAGTTTATTTTTCAGTTTGTGGAATGGTAATCACTTGGAAAGAATTTTCTTCTATGAAGCAGCGCTTAAGTAAAGCTTGAATCTGCTCGGCAGTCACTGCGGCATAATCTGCTTGCAAGGTTTTGAAACGGGTCACACTATCTTTTTCAATATCTAAAGATCCCAATTTACCTGCCCAAAAACTTGGCTTCACTAATTCTTCTTCTAGAATATTTTTAATTTGCTTACGCACTTTATCCAATTCATCAGGATCAACGCCCTCATCTCTTAATTGAGTCAATACTGCACGTGCCTCTGTTGCTGCTTGTTCAGCTTTATCCACTTGAGCGGTGAAGTAGATGTAAAATTTACTGCTCTGACGTAAAGGGCGTGAAGGTGCATAAGTACTGAAAATTGAGTAGGTTAGATTGCGCTTTTCGCGAATCTCTTTAAATAATCGTGTCGATGCTATTTTACCGGCAAGAAAGAGGGCTAAACCATCTTTATCATTGACATCAACTATATTCCAGCCACTCAAAATCAAACATTTTTGATCCTTCGTTTCTACAGCAGTCTTCACTGAAACATCTCCGATCGGCTGAGCTATATCAAAAGATATTTCTTTGAGTTCACGACGTTTATCGATTGATCCTTGAAACTTGGCTATCAGATTTTTGCTTTCAGCTAAATCTATATCTCCGACAATACTCATTTCTATCGGATTATGATAAAGGACTTTTTGAATCCAAGCTTCCACAACAGAGCGTTGTACTGAATTTAGGAAGTCTTCTTTGAAAAATGGATCCAAACGTTTTTCATGGCTCCAAACGCTATCATAAAGCCCTTTACTCAGCATCGCATTCGAATTACGTGGTAATTGTTTGAAAGAGACTAATGCTTGCTCTCTAGCTTGCTCAAAAAGCTTATCATCAATCTTATAATCCGTGAGATACATATGCAGCATTTCTAAAGCATAAGGAAGATCTTTCTTAGTTGAACTCAAAGAGAAATGTACTCGAGTACTCTCTACTTTTGCCATCAAATTAAATTTCTTTCCAATGCGCCAATCTCGAATATCGCTAAAGCTCATTAAACTAGAACTTGCTTGATTGAGTACAGTAGCAGCCATACGTGTAAGTCCGAGTTGATTTTCTTTTTCTTCTATGACGCCACCTGCGATATTCAGTTCCACGTAAACTTGATCCTTTTCGTAGGGCATATGACGGTGACGACAGACAACTCCGTTTTCAAAATGAAATTCACTAATGCCTAAATCTTTTTCTACCGTTTCTTTGATGATTTCTTTGGCTACGGGTGCTGTTTCTAGTAATTGATCTTTAATCGCAGCAAATTCTCCTGCTTCTATTTTTATCTCAGCTAGATCATCAAGTAATTTTCTTACTTTCTCTTTCGTCGGTACATCCACCGTACTAGGCATCTGCACCATTGCTAGACGATGACCTTGACCATGATTTTTATCGAAAATCTGATGTAATTGCACTAGGTTAAGTTTATCCAAATACTTCTCCAAAAAGATTTTCTCCTGCATGGGAGACATGGATAAAACACCTTGAGTCACATCATTATTAATGGCTTTAATAATTTGACCATTACTTAGATTTCCATAAGCCTGAATAGCTTTATCGAGGGAGGATACCTGAGCTTTTTTAGCTTTAATTAACTCCGTTTTATCAAAGCCATGTTGCTCCAAGCGTTTGAGCTCCGTCATAACTTGTTTCACGGCTTCTTCCCAGCGATCGTTTTTAGCTTCTATACCAACGTGACTCATAGTCGCCGCATTCCACAAATCTCCACGACCAATGCTCGCAGAAAGAAAGGCAGCTTCACCTGTTTGTTTGAGTTTGGCTAATCGTTGATTCATCATCCATGAAATAACCGAATCCTGTAAACTACGGAAATAATCCATTTCCGTTTCAAGTACTTCTACTTCAGGCTCAATTCCATAAAGGGTTAATTCAGATGTCGTCAATTCTGGATCAGTTAAGATAACGATGCGGTCTTCGGTATAAGCTTTCACTTCTGGCTTAGCATGTTTCTCAACCTGGCCTTTCCAGCCTGAAAAATGTTTTTCAACGAGTTTTTCGACCATCTTCATGTCGGCATTTCCCACAATGATCAATGTGGTATTATCTGGCTTATACCATTTTTTATAAAAATCGACAAAGCGTTGACGAGGAGCTGTTTTGATAATCTCCATATCACCAATAGGTAAACGCTTAGCTATACGAGAATTAGGAAGGATTTGTGGTAACGACTCCTTCAACATTCTATAACCTAGGCTATCGCGTGCTACCTCTTCTTCTTGAATCACTCCACGTTCACGATCGATCTCAGACTCAACTAATAAAAGTCGATAAGCGAAATCCGACATACAGAGCAAGCCTTTATCCATAGTTGATTCATCCGCAGCAGGAAGGTCCAAAGAATACGTCGTTTGATCAAAAGAAGTGAAGGCATTTTGATGCATACCAAAAGTTAAACCAATTGACTCGAAGTACTTGATCAATTCTCCTGGAGCAAAATTTTCTGAACCATTAAAAGCCATGTGTTCTAAAAAGTGAGCTAAACCCAACTGATTCTCTTCTTCATCCAAAGAACCCGACCCAACGTGAAGATAAATCGATACTTTGCCTGGAGGTTTTTCATTACTCCGCAAAATATACTTCATGCCATTTTTAAGTTCGCCTAATTGTAGGCTTTTATCTTGAGGGAGTTTTTCGGCTGCCCCGGCGATGAAACTTATAAAAATTGATACCAACAAAATAATACGCATTATTTATCTCCTTTTAAACTTAAAGTGTTTCCCTCAAATTGAGGTCCACGTAAAATTGATTTTTTCAGCTGCCCTTGATCATCAAAATCTAACATCATTACTGAAATGTTTTTAAATGTACCATCTAACTTATCCAATAATGGCACGCCACCAAGAAATAATGCTGTAGAAAGTGCATCTGCATAGACTGCTTCGGGACATAATACACTCACAGAGTCCACTCCCATCTGCGGTCGGCCCGTTTTAGGATTAATAATATGCGGGTAACGCACTCCCTTATAAGTTACATAGCGTTCGTAGTTTCCACTCGTGGCAATCGCATTATTCAACATCTCAACACGAGTAATCTGCGCTGCTTTATTGCGAGGATCGCGTATTCCCATGGGGTAAGCATCCCTATCTGGAGGTGATTCACCTAAAACTCGTATATTTCCTCCGAGGTCAACTAAGCCGCGCTTATATCCACGTTCAATTAAGAGCTCCGCAACTTTATCAACGGCATAACCTTTAGTAATACCACCAAAATCCAAAACCATGCCTTTCACTTTGAAAAATACTGTTTTATTCACAGGATCTAACACGAGTTTATCAAAGCCAGTTTTTTTGAGGACTTCATCAATTTCTTCTTCACTCGGAGCATTGCCTTGCTTTGAATAAAAACCCCATAAGCGCATCAGAGGCCCAACTGTCACATCAAAGTTGCCTTCAGTTAAATCGTACATCGTCTTTGCTAAGATCACATTCTCCCACAGCAGATCAGAACATTTCACGGGCTCGAGATGAGCACTCTTATTAATTTGACTGATCTCACTATCTTCTTGATAAAGGCTGAGGGAATCATTGATTTTGGCATAAATCTCTAACATTTCATTACGTACATTACTCGCTTTGCCCTCATCTCCCCAAACAATGAGTTTTGCTTCAGTTCCCATCACCGGCATTCCAGTAAAAACGTGCCTTTTCTCAAAATGAGCCGTGTAAGCCAGCACTAACATCGCGGGAACCATCTGAGCAAAAGCCAATTGACGTTCTCTTCCTGCTAACAAAAGTTTCTCTATCCAGACTGCGCCCATGAATGCCACTAAAGTCCCCACAAGGTAAACCAGTATGATGATGACAAAACTCGGTGCCTGATAATTAAAAAAGTCTCTACTCGTACTCAATTGCTGCATGAAGAGCACTGGAGCTGAAATAATTAAGGAGACTAACCACGCACGTCGAGCATTTACTCGAAAAATACACATTAAAACTAAAATAGCCGCCGCATAAGTCATTCCATTTACACCCAAAAGTGGCAAGGCAATTAAACTCGAAATCATCGCTTTTCGGCTCAAACTTAAACCACTGTGTTTTTCTATTTCTTTGGAGGCTTTTTGCGCACCCCGCAAATTTTGGGGAATTTTCTTGAAATCTAAGTGTTGGCGAAAGCCCATAAACAATAATGCGGAACTCGCTAACCAGGCCCAGCCTTGCTCACGTGCACCTTGCAATGGAAACCAATCAGTTCCCATCAGAGTGAATGTGACTGCAGGCAAAGAAAACAAGCCAAAGTTAATCCATTGCTGTTTTGTAAACTCTGCACGTTTGGATAAAATGAATAAATACATAAAAAGGGCTTGGAAGCCTGCCGCTCCAGCCAACCATGATAATTGTGTACTCGCCTGCTTCTCCAATAAGGCACCTACACTAGCTCCATCGTATGGCATAGTATACATAAACGTTCGCGCCACGAGGTCGAGTCCGAATTCGATAAATTGACTTTTCACAAAACCCTATTCACTTGTTAAAATTAATAAGCTCAAACTAAGCCCTTTTCTATGAAAGACAATAAAACATTAAAAACTCTCACCTTTGCGAATCAACTCCTCAAGAACTGGACGCAAAGCCATAACTTTGATCTCGAACTCAATCGTCTCCGCCGCCAAGGCGAAAACGAACAGGAGCTCAAGCGCGCTAGCCAACTCTGCCTCTGTGTTTTTCGCAAAAAGCAGACCCTCGAGAAGATCATTGCAAAATTGAGTCCCAAACGACCACGAGGTCGCGTCATGCACTTACTGCTCCCCTCTATGGCCGCCATGCTCTACATGGATAAAATTACGCCTCAGGGTTTTGCGGATTCCGCAGTTGAAACCGCAAAAAAAATCCTCTCCAAACACGAGGCCAATTTCCTCAACTCATTTTTTCATAAGCTTGTGGATCAACGAGAAGAATTTTTGCGCGAAACGCAAACAGATTTAAATCTCGGCACCGAACTAGAAAATCATTGGAGAAAAAAGTTTAAGTCCGAACAAGTGACTGACTTCGCCGAAATTTTAGGACTCGAAGCCGAACTTAATTGTCGACTCATTAATTATGATCCTCCTGAATACCTGAGTCCTGTAAATGATTTAGCTTGGGATAGCCCCTTCACTTTCTACAAGATCCACGATGCCTCAAAATTCATTTCTCAGACGCCACAAGAGAACTTCTATATCCAGGATCCCGCTACCAGCCTCTGTATTTCTTTGCTTAACCCTCAAAAAAATGAAATTATTGCGGATTTATGCTCGGCACCTGGCGGAAAAACTCTGATGATTGCACAATTACTAGAGGATACAGGTCAAGTTTTTGCCTCAGATATCTCTGAAAAACGTCTAGAGAAACTACGTGAAAATTTAGCTCATCAAAAGAATGTCACGGTGCAATGCCTCGATGCGCGTGAAAGTGAGTGGACCAATAAGTTTGATGCCATATTACTCGATGTCCCCTGTTCCAATACGGGTGTTTTACGTAGGAAGCCTGATGCACGTTGGTCTTTCTCAAGTAAAAAAATGAACGAGCTTATCAAGCTACAAAATGAGATTCTTGTTCAAGCAAGTAAAATGCTCAAGCCTGGAGGACGCATTTGTTATTCCACCTGCTCAATCGAAGATGAGGAAAACTCACTGCAAGTGAAACAATTCCTCGATCAACACCCTCAATTTGAGCTCAGTGAATCAAAGCAACTCTATCCCTGCGCACAGCACGACGGCGCTTTCGCCGCAGTTTTAAAACTCAAAGCTTAAATAATTCTTGGCTCAAGAAATTATTAGTCCTTCTTAAGTCCTTTTCTAAGGCTTACTGCTTGAGGGTTTAATCAAAAAAAGAGGTACACGATAAAGTGTACCTCTTTGAATTGATGTGATTAATTTTTAATCACGAAGGCTCGAGACAATCTGTAAAATGTACCAGAACATCATTGCTAGAGAGGCAAACAATTCTAAGGCTGCTCCTACATAATCGTCTTCATTATATTCGTGAATAATATTCGACGTAGTAAATAAAATACCTGCTCCAGATAAGCCCACCATTGCTACAGAGAACCATAAACCAAGATTAAAGCCCATCAGAATACCTGCGAAGATAGCAATCATCGCTAGTACTCCACCCCACATCAGGAAGCCACGTAGAAATGAGAAGTTTTTACGGGTTACAAAGGCGATACCCGTCAAGGCTATAAATCCTGATAAGGTAATCATTGCCGCTTTGAAAATTAAACCATCACCTGGAGCCACTTGTAAGGCGTACATCATAAGAGGCAGAAATAAACAGGCATAGGCTCCCGAATATATAAAAAGGCCTGCATACTGCACTGGCTTGCTACGCGAACGAGCCATAGAAGTTGCTATCCATGATACTAGCATGAAACCGCCCAAAACTAGTAACCAACTACCCTGCATCGCACGGATCGCAATGTCACGAGCTTGTGCGTTGCCTAATAAGAATGACTCAATAGCCATGAATGCCATCACTGCGCCAAATAAATTTAAATATGTCTTTGTGATAAAGCGACTTTTTGCCTCTTCATTCATGAGTGTTTGTCGATTCAGTACATTTTGTCTCATAATCCCGTCCTTAGTATTTTTGATTTTCTTAAATTAAGCTTAACATATACATTTTTCATTAAAATAAATTCCTGTTTATATATTTTTCTATCATTTCTTAATTAGGAAATTTTTTCATTACCTTACAGAAAACCCTAATAAATATAAACTATCAAAACAAATGTTTGATGCTATTTAAGTTTTTGAGCCAAGGCCATGCAAGAGGGCTGACCTGGCGCCGCAGGCTTATCTAAAAAACCGTAGGTGAATTTCGATCCTAATGGGGGTAAACTAAAGCGCGTTTCAAGCCCTTCTGGCCCCATTCCCATAAGTGCTAAGTTCGACTCTGGATGATCCTCGAGTACATTGCTCAAAGATTGACGATCATCAGCTTTGTTGCAGAATACAGCTAACTTCACAATATCAATCCCCCATTGCTCACCTTGCTGGATGAGCTCATTCATTTCCGCTTCACTAGGACATTTTTTATAATTGTGGAAAGAGCCAATCACAGTCATTTCTGATGGGAAATCACTGCGTTTTTGATGCTGGAATAATTCACTTTTTAGCTCAATATCTGCATAAGTAGCTATCTCGAAAAACTCTTTGAAAAATTCAAAGCGATGTGCATCATCAAGTTTCCATGTACCACCTTCTTTGCTTGTACGAATGGTGATTAATACGGGTCGATGTTGGCTGATTTCTTTGGCAGCGTCTTTTGCTTCACTCAATTCCATATGCTCATCAAAGCGCAATTCTACGACATCACAGCCCTTTAATTTTTGAGGATTTTTATTGAGCTCATGTAGCGTATCAAGTGATGAAATTGTTCCGACAATAAAAAAAGAATTCATGGATTTTTCCTAAATTAAATTATGCAAATATAAGCAAGTCATCGCCTGCGTCAAATCCGCATTGCAGGAATTAAGAAGCATAGCCTTAGCGTAGATCTAAATCTTCATTCATTTTTACACCAATATCTTGTTTTTTATAACCTTGTTGATAGCCTGGGCTCAGCTCTAATAAACGAAAGTCTCCCGCTTTAAGGTCTTTGAATTTCGGTTTCACAAAGAGACACTTATTAAAATCACCTACTTCTCCATCAGCTTCTTTCAAGGAGTAATAATTCTCCCCACGTTTATTCCCAAGTACTTTAGAGGTATAAAGGAGGCAGTAAGAATACTCTCCCTTCTTACTATTGCGGTCAAAGTTGATGAGGGTTTCGTTAGAATTGATAATACAATTAACAAACTCCCAAGCAGCAATGCCACTAATCACTGACCGTAAATCGTGAAGGGGCTTGAGAATCACACTGTTTAAAACTTCTACTTTTTTAGATTCTCTACCATTAATCCCATGAAAGATCGAATTCTCAATCTTCATTTTATCCACATCTTCACGTAAAAGAATAGCACCTTCAATGAGACAATTTTTTATATTAACACCAGAGCACTTCTCTCCCACAATAAGGTCGCCATGTATAATTAAATTCTCTAAGAGTACACTGCCTTCTTCTAGAATTACGTTCCCTTGAATGATAGAATTCTTTGTTCCAATAATATTTATCTTTTTCCCTGAAACATTCAGATCTTTATCATATTCGCCAGGAAGTAAACGAATTGTTAAATTATTTTTACTCACAAGGTCTTCGATTTTAAATTTAGTTTGTCCATCAACTCCCACAAAAACTTGGACCGTCTTAGTCAAGGGGATATCACTCTTCAATTGTTCTTGTAAGTTCTGAAAGACTTGATTTCCGCCATTGAAACTCGCACGTTCACCATATTTCTCTAAGATTGTTTTCAGCAGGTGCTCAAATGCAATGAGATCATTGGGCGCTAGATCTTTTGTTTCTTTTTTCAAATAGGGATAATTAAACGTAGCAAATAAATCTTCGAGTTCAACGTTGGCATCTAAACTCAAACGTTTAGCAAATTCATCTAATAATTCCTTTTGAAATAGGCCCCTATATTGACTCATCACCTGATCTGCTTCTAGTAATTTATTATTATATACATAGTACATTGCCTGTAGGAACAGTCGGCTATCCTCATCTTCTGCTTGCACCCACTTGACCAACTGTTTTGAGGGTAAATCGTCTAATAAATAATCACGTTTTAATATCCCTGAACCCAAATTAATAGCAAGCTTAACTTTAGCTTCATCTAAATCACAGGATAAGACCTCCGCCTTAAAGAGCTTATTATTAAATTCGAGTTCAATTACACTATCTTCAGCACTGGCTAAACCAGTCATAATTAAATTGGTTAGCGATACTTTAGAGCTGCGATCCACCATATCAACGAATTTTTTGATTCTTGGAGTATTATCCAATTCTAACAATTCTTTACTCTTCATTAAAGCTAAAAGATATTCATCCGTTAATAAATATTCTGCAATAAGTTCGGCTTTATTATCCAAGTCAATTTTACTGATGTTTTCTAGTGTTATTTCTAGTGTTATTTCTTGGTGCTGATCAATAAGCACTTGTTGTTTATTCTTGAGCTCTACTTCACGCGCTAAGTCTTTACGTAATTCAGCAGTCTCTTCAGCAAATGGTCCATCATAATCTAAGTAAAGAGCTATCGCATCATCATATTTTTTATTAAAAATTAAACTTCCAGCTTCCGATTTTAATTCAATAATACGTCGTCTTTGCTCATCTATTTTCCCTTGATCAATGCGTTTAGCATATTTCTCCAAAAGAAGCTTTTGTTCAGGTTTAAGTGCTTTCTCTCTATCATTTAATAAACGCTTATCCAAAGTCTCAAAGTCAGGCTCAGCATTCCTCAATTCTAATTCATAGAATTTTTTACTAATTTTAAAAGTTTGTACAGATTCAGTCTCTTGAATGATATTTTCTTTCTTACTCTTATCAGCTACACTTAAATCAATCTCTATTTCACTATTCTCTTGAGTCAGTAAGGGTTCCGATTTCTTCTTATCAGGCATAACAGAAAAAATTACCGCCGTGAGTGAAACTGCCAAAACCACAAAACCCATAATAAAATAAATCGCTTTGGATTTTGATTTAGTTTCTGCAATATGATGTTTAGATTTATTGCGATGAATCTTCTTTGGATTTAAAGGTGCCGCTAAACGTCGTCGTCTAACGCGCTTAGATTTATTCATTTTTACACTTAAATCTAAGTCAATATCTAAGGCGGTCTGTGTTGCCATCTTACGTCTCGCCGTCATTGAACTCATAGTATTGGCAGCATCTATACTTTTGAGTTTAACTGCCGCTAATGACTTAAGTAAATTTGTCACTTTACTTAAGTAGAGTTCACTTTTGTATAAATCGGTTTTCTCACCCTCCATCTGTGGCAGGTAGGAATGGCCAATTTTAGAGTAATAACTTTCTAAAGCAACACGAAGTTCTTGATATGTTTGAAAACGTTTTGAAGAATCCTTTACAGACATCTGGGTGAATATATCTATAAAATCATTATCTAAGTCATTTTTAATGGCAGTAGGAAAATCTAAATCGTCGTAACTGACTCTCTCATTGTTTATTCCATGTACTGCTCGTGGAGTTAGACCAGTCATCATATAATACAAAATCATAGCCACTGAATAAATGTCACTAGCTTGGTTTGGATAATGCGTCCCATTTGCAAGCTCAGGACTCATATAATAAATATCAAACACTTGGAGATCTGAGCTTATAAAGTCTTTTTCTGCGAGTAGTTGAGGGGCTAAACCAAAACCTTGGTAGCGAACTTTTCCTTTATTCGAAATAAAAATATTATTTGGATTTAGGTTAAAGTGCCCCGTCCCTATTTTTTCGAAACCTTCTTCCAGTGACTTAAGTAATTCATAGACCAAATCTAAGGCTTGCTCAGTTTCCCATACAAAACCATGCGCTATCAATTGCTCAATGCTCTCTAATTTTCTAAAAGGCATAACCTGATACATGTATTCATTTGATATGCCGGTATCAATTATTGGCATATGATTTTCACCCGCTAAAAAAGAAACTGAGCCAATTAAATCCATGAATTCTTTCGCATTACTTACTAACTTGGTCAAAGTTTTATCATATATTCTAAGAATATGTAGTGCGTCATCATTTAAATCTTTGCAAATAAAGCTAGAGCTATAGCCATCATCGTTTATCTTAAATAAAGTCTGATATTTCCCTGCTATACGAACCCCTTCTTCCATTCGTCCCGCACGAAGTTCAATCTTACTACCACAGTTCACACAGGTAAAACGATCCACATGAATCGTTCCTTCCAAATCCATGATATGGTCACACTTGTCACAAGTTAATTTAAATTTCATTTTTCCACTCAAAGTTTTAGTATTTAACTTATTCTAGTTACTAAAGCCAAGCTTACTCGACAGAGTTTGTTAAATTCAGGTTAATACTTTATGCATTTTATTGATTCACATAAAGTTCTGTAAGTCATACTCCTTATTTAACTAGACTCTTTAATAGCGTTTTTGCTACTATATCCTGTGACTGGGCGAGTGAACTATCTAAACTTACATCCGCTGGGCGCTTTGCTAACATTGGAACATCTTTTTGTAAACAGGGGATAATATATTGCTTTGCAAGCCCTAGGTATTCAACAATTTGGCAGCCCATTTCATATCGACTTTGTCGTTTAGGTCCTCCTAGATGAAGAACTTTTTCATTTACATCAGCTACTAACAACAAGGCTTTAGCAGCACAATCTATATTAACCGCACTGCGATATTCATCAGTAAACAAAGTAACTTTTTGTCCCTTATCAATTTTCTCTTTAATATAGCTAAGCATTGATCGTTTATTAGATAAATCTGTACTATACATCAGCGGCATTCGACAAATAAGTGCTCCTGGAGTTTCTTTTAAAAATTCCTCTACCATTACTTTCTGCTCCCCATAGCGACTCAGTGGATTGACAGCTTCCTGTTCAGAATAATGGCCTTTTACACCATCAAAGACCAAATCTGTTGACGTAAATACCAGCTTGATTTTTCGATCTGCGCAAAGTTCCGCTAATTGAATACTTGCTAAATAGTTAATTTCTTTCGAAAGTTTTGCATCACGATCACAGACGTTGGGATCACTTAGTGCTGCTAGATGATAAACTCTCTGGGGCTTAACTTTATCTAAGACAAATTTAACCTCAGCCAATTTGCGAATGTCACATCTACCCACTTTAAAATTTGTTTCACTTGCTGAGGATTTAAAATAAACCCCGTAAACTTCGAACTCAGAAGATAAAGTCTCCGCCAATTTCTTGCCCAAAAAACCATTAATCCCTGTAATTAATACACGCTCTTTCATATTCTCATTAACCCTTTGCTAATTACGCAAAAATAACCCCCTAATCACACAAAGATAGCTCGATTTTATTCATTTTTTAACACTCAAATATTATCTTTTAATAGCAAAATTTACCTAGGGATTTTCATAAAAAAAATACTTCTCCTCGTCATCTCTCTAAGTACTTTAATGGCTACTGACATGCCTTCCGAACCCTTTGTTGTCAGTAATGGTTCGGCAACAATAGATATCAAACCTGATTTAGCCACTATCCATTTCCAAGTACAAGTTACTGAACTTAAGTCTACTGATGCTATGGAAGTATTTGCAGAACGATCGGAGTTCATTAAAAAATTCTTGCTGAATATAAAATTGAGGGCAAAGTCATTGATGCCTCAGAATTAAATAATTAAGCCATTCGTAATTACAACAAAAGTAAATCTTCAAATTCAAACCACGAGATCTCTGCCTACCGCTTCTCTCGCACCTACACCATTACATTAATGAATTTAGATATGTACCCAGCCTTTATGGCAAGTTTATTGAAAGTTGATAAGCTCTTTTCTACTCGCTGTACCTTCGATAGTTAAAAAAAGGGAAGATATCGAAAAACAACTGATGAAAGATGCTATGAGTAGCGCTCGTTAAAAAGCAACGATCATGGCTGAAATTTTCGGGGTGAAAATAAAAGGCGTTTACGCTATTTCAGACACGGGCCTCAATGATTTAGGAAGTCGCTTTATTTTATCCAACTATCCTTATGAAGGAGGATTTGATGATGCCTTTGGGCTACTGAAGCAGTACGAAGTATGAGTTTAAATAACCGTATTAAAAACTCAATAGAGATGCCCAAAAGCTTGACTATTTCTGCAGAAATCAATGCAATTTTTCTTTGCAGAACTAAGCCATGTTAAATTCATATTTATTTTATATTAAGTCAGATCGTTCTATTTACTTGCTTTGTTAAAAAAAAACTCGTATGCTACAGGCTCAACTAAGTAATTATGACTCTGGGAGGAGCTTATGGCACAATTTTTAAATCACGATCAACTACTGATTCATTTTGATCGGATGTTCAAACAATCAGAAAAACAATTAATTTTGATCACCCCTATTCTAAAATTCACCCACAAACTCAAACACCTACTCGAAATGAAAAATAAATCCCAGGCCGACGTCCGTATCTTATATGGAGTCAGTCGTTTGAGTACTGAAGAAGTACACTTTCTTAAAAATTTGGAATTCATTCACAATAATGTCTGCACAAATTTACACGCTAGCCTCTTTCTCAACGAAAATAATTGTATTGTTGGTGGTCTCAACTTACATGAGTTCTACTCTCCTGAAAAAGCAGCTGTAGGTGTCCCTACTTAACTCAAATGATGATAATGAATCGTATAACGATGCTTATCATCAAGCTCAAGAAATTATAATAAATAGTAATAAAGTGAAAATCGCTTACGCTCGCACTTTTTCATAGGGATCGAGTTGAGTAAGTCAGGTCATCTAGCTCTGACTTTTCTTCTAGTTCTATCTTAGAAAGATTCTTACTCTCACGCGGATTTTCGAAGTGCCCAATCTACCCTTACGGTAGTTGAAAAACCTAACCTAAGTACGTAGTACACGGTTTCAGCGTGCCGAAACTTTCCCAAGCCTCAGTCATTTTACCTTTATATAAAGGACTATACAAGAAAAACTTATAAATATAATAACACCGAATATCGAAATACCCTACGACAGTAGTTTTTTTATATAACAGACTCAATCGCCTCTGCTACAGTAGTCATTCAATGTTAGTCGTCTGGGCACAAAAAAAAGCGTATATCAAATGATATACGCTCTAGAATGTTTCCGGTCTTAGCCGAACTGCCTATAAATAGGCAGCAAAAAAAAAGGCTGGCAACGACCTGCTCTCCCACAGTCTTAACTGCAGTACCATCGGCGCTGGAGGTCTTAACTACCGAGTTCGGGATGGGATCGGGTGTGGCTCCTCCGCTGTGGTTACCAGCCGGAAAATGTTGGGAAGAAAACTTAGTGTGGAAAGATTAAGATCGCAAACTCGACTTAACTCGAATTTGTGTGTGTGCTTATTGTCTTTTTTACTGAGCATTTGAGTGCTAAGTAAAAAAGAGGTGGACAAGCCTCACGGCTGATTAGTACTGGTCAACTGAACATATTGCTATGCTTACATCTCCAGCCTATCGAACAGGTAGTCTTCCTGTAGCCTTTAGAGGATAAATCCTGGGATATCTCATCTTTAGGGGGGCTTGGCGCTTAGATGCTTTCAGCGCTTATCCTTTCGCGACGTAGCTACCCAGCAATGCACCTGGCGGTACAACTGGAACACCAGAGGTCACTCATTCCCGGTCCTCTCGTACTAGGGAATGCTCCTATCAAATATCCTGCGCCCGCAGAGGATAAGGACCGAACTGTCTCACGACGTTCTGAACCCAGCTCGCGTACCACTTTAACCGGCGAACAGCCGGACCCTTGGGACCTTCTTCAGCCCCAGGATGTGATGAGCCGACATCGAGGTGCCAAACCGCACCGTCGCTATGGACGCTTGGGTGCGATAAGCCTGTTATCCCCAGAGTACCTTTTATCCGATGAGCAACGGCGATACCACTTTCCACCGCTGGATCACTAGGTCCTGCTTTCGCAACTGCTCCACCTGTCGGTGTTACAGTAAAGCCTACTTCTACCCTTACGCTCTACGTATGATTGCCGACCATACTGAGTAGACCTTCGAGCTCCTCCGTTACTTTTTAGGAGGAAACCGCCCCAGTCAAACTGACCCTCTGAAACTGTCCCCCATCCGGATTCACGGACGTGGGGTTAGATGCCCAGACAGATAAGGGTGGTATTTCACTGACGACTCACTTACGCCTGACGACGTAAGTTCACAGTCTCCCACTTATGCTACACATATCTGCCCGAACAACAATATCAGATTACAGTAAAGGTTCATGGGGTCTTTCCGTCCATCTGCGGGTATCCGGCATTTTCACCGGAACTACAATTTCACCGAGATCCACGTTGAGACAGTGTCTGGATCGTTACACGATTCGTGCAGGTCGGAACTTACCCGACAAGGAATTTCGCTACCTTAGGACCGTTATAGTTACGGCCGACATTCACCAGGGCTTCATTTCGAAGCTTTGCCCGAAGGCTAACCTCTCCATTTGACCTTTTGGCATTGGTCACGTGTCACACCCTATACTTCCTCTTTCGAGTTTGCAGAGTGCTATGTTTTTGCTAAACAGTCGCCCAGACCTCTTAACTGCGGCCCCCCTGAGGGGGCACCCCTTCTCCCGAAGTTACGGGGCTAATTTGCCGAGTTCCTTAACGTGGTTTCTCTCGCGCACCTTAGTCTACTCGACTTTCCTACCTGTGTCGGTTTTAGTACGGATAATTAAGCATCAAACGCTTAGAAGCTTTTCTTGGCGGCATGGTTCCATGCAAAGCGTTTCTACCCGAAGGTTTCTTCGCCCCGTAACAGTTGGTTCTTATGTAAAGCGGATTTTCCTACTCTACGAATTGCCTGCTTGGTATGAGATATCCAACACTCATTTGCACTTTCCTTCCGCGTCCCTTCATCACTAAACTTAACTAGTACAGGAATATTAACCTGTTGTCCATCGACTACGCCGTTGGGCCTCGCCTTAGGGTCCGACTAACCCTGGGGGGACGAACCTTGCCCAGGAAACCTTCGGATTTCGGTGACTGGGATTCACACCCAGTTTTTCGTTACTTATGTCTGCATTCTCACTTCTATGCGGTCCACCTGTTGTTTCCATCAAGCTTCACTCCTGCATAGAACGCTCTCCTACCCCCAGCAAGCTGGGTCGCGTCTTCGGCAATGGGCTTTAGTCCCGATTATTTTCGGCGCAGAATCACTCGATCAGTGAGCTATTACGCACTCTTTAAATGGTGGCTGCCTCTAAGCCAACATCCTGATTGTCCAAGCAACTCCACATCCTTAATTCCACTTAGCCCATCTTGGGGGCCTTAGACGGCGATCTGGGCTGTTTCCCTTTTGACTATGCGGCTTGTCCCACATAGTCTGACTCCTGAGCTCATAAATTTACGGTATTCGGAGTTTGATATTTGTTGGTACCCCGGTAAGGGCCCGCGAAAAATCAGTAGCTCTACCCCCGTAAAGAAGCACTCAAGGCTAGCCCTAAAGCTATTTCGGAGAGAACCAGCTATCACTGAGTTTGATTGGCCTTTCACCCCTATCCACAAGTCATCCAAACGTTTTTCAGCACGTATTGGTTCGGTCCTCCACCCGATGTTACTCGGGCTTCAACCTGCTCATGGATAGATCACTCAGTTTCGGGTCTACTGCATACGACTTGAATCGCACTATTCGTACTCGCTTTCGCTTCGGCTCCGTTTAATAACTTAACCTTGCCGTATACAGTAAGTCGCAGACTCATTATGCAAAAGGCATGCGGTACATCATATAAAGATGACCCACACTTTGTAGATGTATGATTTCAGGTTCTATTTCACTCCCCTTACGGGGTTCTTTTCGCCTTTCCCTCACGGTACTGGTTCACTATCGGTCACTAACGAGTATTTAGCCTTGGAAGGTGGCCCTCCCTGATTCAGACCGGGTTTCACGTGTCCGGCCCTACTTGGGATACCCGCTATATATTAAAGAAATTTCGCTTACGGGACTATCACCCTCTGTGGTTTGTTTTTCCAAACTATTCAGCTATCTCTTCAATACAATATTGCAGGTCCCGCAACCCCTAAAAGCAAGCTCTTAGGTTTAGGCTCTTGCGCGTTCGCTCGCCGCTACTAGCGCAATCTCGGTTGATTTCTTTTCCTCTAGGTACTGAGATGTTTCACTTCCCTAGGTTCGCTTCTCTGACCTATTTATTCAGTCAGAGATAACTGGACATAACTCCAGTTGGGTTTCCCCATTCGGATACCCCCGGATCAAAGCTCTTTTGCAGCTCCCCGAGGCATTTCGCAGCTTAACGCGTCCTTCATCGCCTGTTAGTGCCAAGGCATCCATCATACACCCTTACTAGCTTGTCCACCAAAAATCTTAAAAAATTAACATTTTCGGCGACACACCTATTTCTTACTAAGTCGTTCTATCTTGTATTCTTTGGTTTGCGATCTTGGTATAAATTGTTTCTTACTTTATACTTTGACTCTTTCATTCTATTGTTTTCTTCCTTTCAAGGATCTATATCGAAGACTGAGCGCTGTCGCTCGGTCCAATATTTGAATTATATGATAGTAACGGGGTAATAAGTCATGTAAAAAGCACTCATGTTATAGAACCGAAGTTCTAAATAGAGGTTAGTCTTTTTTCATTCCTTAAAAAGGAGGTGATCCAGCCGCTGGTTCCCCAACGGCTACCTTGTTACGACTTCATCCCAGTCACTAAGCCCACCTTCGGCGTCTGCCTCCTGCAAGCAGGTTGGCGCAACGACTTCGGGTGAACTCAGCTCCCATGATGTGACGGGCGGTGTGTACAAGGCCCGGGAACGTATTCAATGAGCCGTAGCTGATGCCCATTTACTAGCGATTCCATCTTCATGGAGTCGAGTTGCAGACTCCAATCCGTACTGAGACCGGTTTTGGGGATTCGCTTCCTATCGCTAGGTTGCTGCCCTTTGTACCGGCCATTGTAGCACGTGTGCAGCCCCGGGTGTAAGGGCCATACTGACTTGACGTCGTCCACACCTTCCTCCCGCTTAACACGGGCAGTCCCCTTAAAGTTCTCAGCATTACCTGTTAGCAAGTAAGGGTATGGGTTGCGCTCGTTGCCGGACTTAACCGAACACTTCACAGCACGAGCTGACGACAGCCATGCAGCACCTGTTTTCGCGCCCCGAAGGGAATTCGGCTTTCACCGAACGTCGCTCAATGTCAAACCCGGGTAAGGTTCTTCGCGTTGCCTCGAATTAAGCCACATGCTCCACCGCTTGTGCGGGCCCCCGTCAATTCCTTTGAGTTTTAGTCTTGCGACCGTACTTCCCAGGCGGTACACTTATCGCGTTAGCTTAGACACTGATCCGACTAACCAGACCAACATCGAGTGTACAACGTTTACTGCTAAGACTACAAGGGTATCTAATCCTTTTCGCTACCTTAGCCTTCGTCCATGAGTGTCAGTATTGTGCCAGTAAGCTGCCTTCGCCTTTGGTCTTCCTTGTGATATCTACGCATTCCACCGCTACACCACAAATTCCGCTTACCTCTCACATACTCTAGTTTACCAGTTTCAAATGCAGGTTCAGTGTTGAGCACTGAAATTTCACATCTGACTTAGTTAACCACCTGCGGACCCTTTACGCCCAGTAATTCCGAATAATGCTCGCCACCTACGTATTACCGCGGCTGCTGGCACGTAGTTAGCCGTGGCTTCCTCTGGGGGTACCATCATCGTTTTTCCCCCCTGACAGATCTTTACAACCCGAAGGCCGTCTTCGATCACGCGGCATTGCTCCGTCACGCTTGCGCGCATTGCGGAAGATTCTCGACTGCAGCCTCCCGCAGGAGTCTGGGCAGTGTCTCAGTCCCAGTGTGGGTGATCGTCCTCTCAGACCACCTAGCCGTCATAGTCTTGGTAAGCCGTTACCTTACCAACTAACATAATGGCACGCGAACTCATCCCCAAGCGTTTCCTTTAGATATTAGATCATGCGACCTTATATCCACATCCGGTTTTAGCAGTCGTTTCCAACTGTTGTTCCAAACTTGGGGGCAGATTATTCACGCGTTACTCACCCTTTCGCTACTTTCCCTTAACCGAAGTTAAGTTCTCGTTCAACTTGCATGCCTAATCCATGCCGCCAGCATTCATTCTGAGCCAGGATCAAACTCTCCAATCAATTTGATTGTGTTTGATTCTGACTTATTACTTTTTTTATTCTATTGAGTTTTCTCTCTCGAAAAAATTAACTCTTAAATCATAAATGATTTAGGAGCCCGTTACTATCATATAATTCAACTATCAAAAATCTTCGTTTTTTTACTCTCAACTAGCTCGCTTTCGGCCCGGTTGTTTGCCCGTCGTTTCTGACGAGGCCTTAGAATATCCTCAGTTCGTTTTTCTGCAATGCCCTTTGCTATCTTTTATTTACTTTTTATGGGGATTCTCTATTCAGCTCTAGCCTCAACCTTCACCTAAGCCCCTCATGCCAGTCACTTACAGCTTTTGGGGATCTTTTTTAGAAATATGAGCTTTCAAGCTTGCTTCCTGCTAAAAATCAGGAATGCACTACTGAAACAGAGCTTAGCTCCTACTTAAACTTGACTAGACTCTAAGTGCTTTCATTGTAAAACAACAACAAAGAGGTGAGCTACATGCTTTCAATTATCAGTGCTATGGATGAAAATCGGCTTATCGGTACGGGAAAAAGCTTACCATGGAATATCCCAGAGGAATATCAGCGCTACCTAAGCAATGTTAAGGGACATACTATTATAGTAGGACGTAAGACCTTTGAGATCTCTGGGAAGGATCTTTCTAATGATCGCATTCTGATTTTATCGAAAAGTCATAGCGGTCCAAATTATTTTAATAATATAGAAGATGCGATAAGTGCCGCTAATGGTGAAGATATTTTTGTTACTGGTGGTGCTGAAATTTATAAGCAAGCACTCGCTTATGCTGATGCCTTATATATAAGTGTTATAAAAGGTGACTTTGAAGGCTCTGTTTATTTCCCGCAAATTGACCCTTCTATATGGTATGTAGATCACCATGAAGAACTGGCTCAATACAACTATTATATATATAGAAGAAAACTTATTGATCTAATCAACTAATTAACTGTTAAAATTTTGAGTCTCAATTCTATTGCTTCTAAATCATGTTTAACGCTCATAAATCTTAGTATCAGTGCGATTTTAAAACAAAAATTTATAGACCTAGCTCTGTTAATCCAAGGTGTTCATCTGGCCGGGGCCCTATATCCCAAAAAAATTTACGTTCAGATGCGTTAATCGGTAGGTCATTTATACTAGCAAATCGAGTTTTCATTAAGCCATTACTATCAAATTTCCAGTTTTCATTACCGTAGGCTCGGAACCAGGTATTATTTTCATCATGCCATTCATAGGCAAACCTAACTGCGATTCTTTCTCCAGAATAAGCCCACAATTCTTTGATCAATCTGTATTCATGTTCTTTTTCCCATTTCCTCTTAAGAAATGAAACAATATTATCTCGACCATTAATAAATTCAGACCTATTTCTCCACTTACTATCGATAGTATAGGCCATAGCAATATTCATTGGATCTTTCGTATTCCAAGCATTTTCTGCCATGCGAACTTTTGTGATAGCACTTTCTCTCGTGAAAGGTGGAAATGGAGCTTTAGATTCGGGCATAATTATACTCTTTAAAATTTAAATAATGGTCAAGATATTATTATTTTTCTACCATGCTTTATAGGGGAGAAATTTTCCATTTAGAATGATTTTGACTCGATCACCTTTAGGATCTTCTTCCCTTTCGATATCGAGCTTAAAGTCTATAGCACTCATGATGCCATCTCCAAATTCTTCCTGAACGACTTGCCTTACACTTTCACCATAAACACCTGCTATCTCATAAAAGCGATAAATTAGTGGATCTGTCGCAACTGTTTGATCCCAAATTTTCGGTGGGAACTCAGATAAGGCTTTAATTACTTCTATGTCCAATCCAAGAAAATCGCCAAGCACTGTTGCCTTCTCAGGAACTATGCTATTCATCCCTAAACAAACTGATGCTAAATAAACTGGAGCTACTTCAAGTTTTTTAGCAATAGTTTCCCAAGTCAGCTCTTTGCTTTCTTTTGCCGCAATTATTTTTTCTGTCATTATTGATTTATTCATTGATTCATATCTCCAATTATTTTTTATTTTTAGCACCTATATATAATTTAAACTTCTGCATTTATTATTAATTTTATTCTCCTTTATTTAGTTCAAGTAATTTTAGTGGGGTCTACTGTCAATGGTGTTTTTCGGACTTTATCACCTGTAAAATCCGAAGATCGTTCCACCAGGAATTTTATTAAATGTTTACGTATTTTATAATAACCAGGATCATCGATTACTTTGCCTCGTTGCCTAGGCCGAGGAATATTCACAATCACCTCTTCCGCAATACAGGCGCCTGGCCCATTTGACATTAAAATAATCTTATCCGCAAGTAAAATTGCTTCATCAACATCATGAGTAATCATAAAAACAGTCTGTTTTGTTTCGCTCCAAATCTTGATGAGTTCATCTTGTATATTCCCTCGTGTTAAGGCATCTAAAGCGCCAAATGGCTCATCGAGTAAAAGTAACTTAGGATGGGTAGCGAAAGCTCTAGCAATGCTCACTCGCTGTCGCATACCCCCCGATAGTTCCGAAGGCTTCTTATGTACATTTTCTCCCAAGCCCACCATTTCTAAATATTTTAAACTATGTTCTTGGACTTCAATTTTACTTTTTTTGGGGAAGCGTGCTTTAACACCAAAAGTAACATTCTTTAAGGCTGATAACCAAGGTAAAAGACTATAGTTCTGAAAGACTACTCCTCGGTCCAGACTCGAGCCAATAACTTCCTTGCCATCCATTGATATATAGCCTGTAGATGGTTGATCTAATCCTGCTAAGACATTGAGAATAGTCGATTTTCCACAACCTGAATGACCAATAATACAAACAAATTCACCCTCCTCTATGGTATAGCTGATATCATCGAAAACTACATAATCAGATTCTTTCTTTTTCCCGGGAAACTTTTTACTTAAACACTCTAATGTTAGAAAACTTTTCATCATTTATTCCTCATATACAACGAGACGAGATAGAGCATTCAATACTAAATCTAGTGTCATTCCTACTACTCCAATCATTATAATTGAAAAAATCACGCTGTTCAGATCAAGGTTATTCCATTCATTCCATACATAGTAACCAATTCCTGTACCACCGACAAGCATTTCTGCAGCAACAATTACTAACCATGCGATACCAATTGAAATGCGCATCCCTGTAAAGATTGTTGGTGCCGATGCGGGCAGTATCACGCTAAAAGCTGTTTTTAACTTACTGAGTTCATGAGTTTGAGCTACTTTTACCCAGTCTTTTCGAACATTAGCTACACCAAAGGCTGTATTGAGTAGCATTGGCCAAATAGAACATATAAATATCACAAAAATTGCCGACATTTCAGAGTCTTTAATAACAAATAATGCTAAAGGCATCCATGCGAGAGGTGATATAGGTTTAAGTATCTGAATAAAGGGGTTTAAGGCTTTATACATTAATTGTGACATCCCAATGACAAAACCTAATGGAATGGCTACAGTCGCTGCTGCACCAAAACCTATTAGTACCCTAACTAAAGAGTAGAAAAGCTGAATTCCTATTCCTTTGTCATTAGGTCCTGCATCGTAAAAAGGATCGCTCAATTCTTTACAAGCATGTTTAAATACTTTAGAGGGAGGAGGAACTCTAGACTCCTTATCTTCTCCACCCATTAACAATGCAAATTCATCAAGTTCAACTGTTTCCTTGGGAGGCTGATTAAGTACCTCCCAAAAGGCGAGCCCTACAAACAATATCACTATTGAGAGGAAGGCTGCCTTAATGTTTAAGGAATTCAAATGTTTACCTTTTTATACTAAAGCTATTGATGTATTCTTCTGGCTTTGCGTAATCAAACTCCTTTCCCATTATGGTGTGTTTTTTATACCTGGTCTTAGGTGCATCATAACCTAACTCTTTCATTACTTTTGCAGTATCAGTGGCAATATAAACCTGCTCAGCCAAGCCTCTGTAATCAATATCACCTTTTACATAACCCCAACGTTTCATTTGGGTCAGAATCCAAACTGCCATTGATTGCCATGGGAATGGGTCAAAGTCAATCCTATCTGGCTCATTAAAAACTTTCCGCTCTAATCCGTCCACATACCGTCCAGTGAGTACTTGTCTAACCACAACTTCGGGCTGATTAAGGTAGTTTTTGGGAGAGATAACTTTGGCGATTTCCGCCCTATTTTCCGCTTTAGCTGAAAACTCTGTAGCGTCAATAATTGACCGAAATAGCGCTCCAAAGGTATTTGGCATTTCCTTTGCAAATTTTAACGGACAAGCAAAAGCACAACATGGGTGACCTTCCCAAATATCTTTAGTGAGCATATGGAGGAAGCCCACTTTTTCATAGACCGCACGCTGATTAAATGGATCTGGTGACAAATAACCATCTAGATTACCCGCACGTAGGTTTGCCACCATTTCGGGTGGTGGAACAACTCGTATTTGAATATCTTTATCTGGATCTAAACCGTGTTCCGCGACATAGTACCTTAACAGTAGATTATGCATGGAATAATCAAAGGGAACACCAAATTTAAAGCCTTTCCAGTCTTTTGGATTGCGTTTGTTCTTGTGTTTGGTATGGAGCACTATGGCTTGGCCATTAATGTTCTCTATGGTCGGCATAATGTATGGCTCAGCAATTGATCCTGCACCCATAGTCATAGCCAAAGGCATAGGTGAGAGCATATGAGATGCATCGTATTCACCATTTAGTGACTTATCTCTAGCTACAGCCCAACCAGCAGTTTTTATCACATCGACATCTAGTCCATATTTATCATAAAAACCCATAGGTTTCGCCATAATGATAGGCGTCGCACAAGTAATTGGAACAAAACCTATTTTTAGTTTCTTTTTTTCAAGCTTTCCGATCGATTCTTTTGCTTGTGCTTTGAGGTCGTTCATTGGAAACATCGTCGATAATACTGATGCAAAAGTCCCCGTTCCTACTAGTTTTAAAAACTTTCTTCGGCTCCTATCGTTATGACCAAAAATTCCTCTGACAATTGCACTTTCAATAGCTCTATCAAAATAGTCATCTGAACTTTTGAGTTCACTATCTACAGTATTTTTGTTGAAATCTTGAACACTAATCGTCTCCATATTTTCAGCTTGTTTCTCAAGAGCAATAGTTCTTTCTTTATCTGTTAGCGGTGCCCTAGCTGATTTCTCCGCACAGCAGGATTCACATTTACAACTTACGGTATGGGTTAAACTTGTGTCCCCATCAAAAGGGTCCCCTAGACTTTTTATACTCATTTTTGAATTCCTTAACTTTTACTTAAAAAATAATCAATTGTCAAATCATCCGTAATGAGACAATTAATAGTTAAAAAACCCTTCTTTATATTCGCCAGCTTATGATTACATATATGGTCTTTGTTTTATTAAAAAAGGACAAATATGTAATTACATACACAAAATATACCATTTATGTAAAAAATCAACTTAGAACTAATAAAAAAATGATTTTTTTATTTCACTCTGATTTTCGCTTAAGACGATTCTTAGAATTTTCCTGATGCAATATCTTTTAATTGGAAATTATTTAAGCTAGTGAGTACCTACTCATTCTTTTACTAAAAATAATTTGTACATAAGGTGTAAGTTCGGCTCATACAAAATAAGTATGATTTGTTTTACTGAAGAAAAACTTAACTTTGCCCTCGTGCATTTATCGTGTATTATAGCGCACTTTTAAAATCATTTGGAACCTAAGCATGTCTGATAAAAAATTTGAAACCAACGCTATTCGTACCCAGTGCGAACAATCTTCCCACCGCGAACACTCTGCGCCTATCTATATGACTTCAAGTTTTACCTTTGAAGATGCCGAACAAGCGCGCGCGCTTTTTGCTGATGAAATGCCTGGGAATATCTATACACGTTTTTCAAATCCCAATAATAATGAATTTATTGAGAAACTCTGCCAAATGGAAAACTGCGAAGATGGCTTAGCTACTGCATCTGGCATGGCGGCAATGTTTGTAACTTTAGCTGGACTCTGTAAAGCAGGTGATCATATCCTTGCTTCGCGCTCCCTCTTTGGTTCTACTCATCAAGTCCTCACACAAATCCTGCCGCGCTGGGGAATTACCCATAGCTATGTAGATATCATGGATTCTCCAGAAACTTGGGAAGCGGCGATTCAAGAGAATACAAAAATGATTTTCATTGAGACTCCCTCCAACCCTGCGCTTGATCTAATTGATCTCGAATGGCTTGGAGGCTTAGCTAAGAAGCATGATGTCCTTTTTGCGGTAGATAACTGTTTTGCGACTCCTTACCTACAACGTCCCGCAGATTTTGGTGCCGATATTGTTGCGCATTCCGCAACTAAATTCATCGACGGTCAAGGCCGTACAATTGCTGGCGCTATATTAGGTAGTAAAGAAGTGATTCAAGAATTACGCTTTTTTGCCCGCCATAGCGGTCCATCGCTTTCCCCTATGAATGCCTGGATTCTCTCCAAGAGTTTGGAAACTTTAGCTGTTCGTATGGATCGTCATTGCTCAAATGCCTTAGAGCTCGCTAAATTCCTTGAAGCTTCAGATCACACTGAATTTGCCAAGTACCCCTTCTTACCTTCTCATCCTCAGTATGAACTAGCGAAGAGACAAATGGATCAGGGCGGTGGTATTGTGACTTTTGAAATTAAAGGCGGTATTGATCGTGGACGTCAATTTTTAAACTCCCTCAAAATGTGTTCCTTTACGGCTAACCTCGGGGATACTCGTACGATTGCCACTCATCCTGCGTCTACAACTCACTCAAAATTGAGTGAAGAAGATCGCATGGCAGTTGGTATCAGCCCTGGCTTAGTTAGGATCTCAGTCGGCCTTGAACATATCGATGATATCATTGCTGATATTCAACAAGCATTCGACGCCTCACTTTAGTTTAAGTGAAATAATCTATTTAAAATCGAAGTACTTACGTTTGTACTTCGATTTTTTTGTAGGCTTGTCACACCATTCGTTGATCTAGATCTAGCTTATTAATCAAACCTAGGAATTCAAAATGAATAAATCCCTTTTTATCTGCCTTTTCATGAGCCTCTTTTTTCTCAATGCGGATACTCTCCCATCAAACATTGCCTTTGGTTCCTGTGGATCCCAAGATAAACCGATGCCTATACTTTATAAAGTCACCGAATTTTCACCCGATGTATTCGTTTACCTTGGGGATAATATCTATGGCGACACTAAAGACATGAAGGTCCTTCAGGCTAAATACGCTAAGCTAGGTTCTAAAAAAGAGTTTGTGCATTTAAAATCTAAAGTTCCACACATTTACGCTACATGGGATGACCATGATTATGGCCAAAACGATGCCGGTAAAGAATACCCCAAGAAAGTTGAGTCAAAAGAAATTTTCCTCGATTTTTGGGGAGAAGAAAAAAAGAGTGCTCGTCGTAAATCTCCAGGTATATATACGTCTTATTTTTATAAGGCTAAGGGTAAAACACTTCAGTTCATTATTCTGGATACGCGAACTTTTCGTGACGGCATTCTGAAACGAAATAAAAAAGAAAAGGATTCACCATGGAAGAATCAATACCAGCCACATTCCAAAGCGGGAAATACATTTCTTGGTGATACTCAGTGGTCTTGGCTCAAAGATGAGTTACTTAAACCTGCTGATTTACGGATCATTGCTTCGAGCACCCAATTTGCTCATGATTATAATGGTTATGAATCCTGGACGCTGTTTCCTTTTGAAAAGCAAAAAATGCTCAATCTCATCAAGTCAACAAAAGCTTATGGAGTTGTTTTCATCAGTGGCGACGTACACTGGGGAGAAATTTCAAAACTAGAAGAAACGGGTCTCTATCCTATATATGATATTACCTCTAGCGGTATTAATAAAACTTGGAAAAGTTTTGAACCTAACACAAAACGTATTGGAAAAGTCCAAAGAGACTATCATTTCGGCATGATTAATGTGAACTGGGATCAAACAGATCCAGATCTCGAATTTTCCATTATTGATTTAGAAGGTAATAAAACCGTAAAACATACGCTTAAACTGAGTGAACTTAGTCTCCCCCAGTAATCGATAAGAACTCGCATACTAGATATTTCGTTATTACCGTTTTTTCTTTAATAACTCAATACCTCAGTTCACATAGCTTAATTACCTCAGTTTAAATTGCTTTTTAAGCAAGACTTGGCATTGTATGGGGAAATTTAAATTTAATGTAAAGACTTAGGAGTCAACATGGCTGTAATCGGCGTCGAGCAACTTAAGAAAAACATCAAGCTCAAAATTGATGGTCAACCTCACACAGTAACTGATTTCCAATTCACAAAACCTGGTAAAGGTCAAGCAGTTTACCGCTGTAAACTCAAGAACCTTGTGAGTGGTAATTCATTTGATCGCTCATGGCGCTCAGGTGACAATGTCGAGAAAGCTGACCTCTCAACACGTAAACTCATTTTTTCTTACATGGAAGATAACGCTTATGTTTTCATGGATCCAGATACTTATGACCAAGTCATGCTCAGCAAAGACGTTGTTGGCGATAATCAGCATTACCTCATTGATGATGGTGAAGTTGAAGTTCTTTTCTTCGAAGAAAGTGCTATCGATGTTCAACTTCCTAACTTTGTCATCAAGCCTATCCACCAATCAGATCCTGGTGTCAAAGGCGACACAGCTAATAATGTGACTAAGCCTGCTTACACTGATACCGGCTTGGAACTCCATGTCCCTATCTTTATCAACGAAGGTGATATGGTGAAAATTGATACTCGTAATGGTGAGTATGTTGAGCGAGTTAACGTCAAGAAATAATTTGACTCGTTTACAATCTATCAAACTGCGCAGTCAGCTCTTAAGAGCGCTACGCAGTTTTTTTTGGCAAGAGCAATTCATTGAAGTGGAAACTCCTACGCGCCTGATCACACCTGCGCTAGAAGACTATATTGACGCCATCCCTGCTCAAGGAAAATTCCTACGTACTTCACCTGAATTACACATGAAACGCCTGCTCTGTGAAGGTGCCGAAAAAATCTTTCAAATTGGCCCCTGCTTTCGCGAACATGAACATGGTGAACGCCATCGCGAAGAATTCACCATGCTTGAATGGTATGAAGCTGATTGCGATTATCACAAAATCGCCAGCGATTTACAAAGATTACTCCAATTTTGCTCTCAGCAGCTGGGCTCTCGAGAAGATTATTTTACGCAGCAATTTGAAGTTTTAAGTCTTGAAGACGCCTTTGCGAGGTACGCAAAAATCTCTTTAGCTGAAAGTTTAGAGCAGGATAATTTCGAAGAAACCCTATGCTTTGAAGTCGAGCCTCACTTAGGTAAAGAACGTCCCACTCTCATTAATGATTATCCTTCTTCCATGGCGGCTCTTTCTCGTAAGAAGATTGATGCGCCTCATTTAGCCGAACGCTTTGAACTCTACGTTGATGGCATAGAATTGGCTAATGCTTATTCCGAACTCACTGATGCAAGCGAGCAACGATCTCGCTTTGAAGAATGTCAAAATTTGCGTCTTTCGCAAAAACGTATTTCTTATGATTTAGATGAAAACTTTCTTAAAGATATGGAAAAAGGAATGCCTGAAGCCGGTGGCATTGCCCTCGGAGTCGATCGACTTGCGATGGTCTTATTTGGCGTGAGTGATATTAATTCTGTTTTAGCTTTTGGCGATGAGCAATAAGCTCTTCATTCACTGCACTGATGGGATCCATGTGAACTAGGCAATCTGAATTCTCCCAACGCATTTTTACTTTATCTTCAATGCGATCAGCAACTTCATGAGCATCCATTAAACGTACCTCATCTTCAAATTCCAGGTGTACTTGAAAAAACAAAGTCTTCCCAGAACGTCGAGTACGAACGTCATGATAGCCTAAAATCTCTGTTTCCTTTTGAATGATTGCCTCAAATTCTTTTACTTCTTCTTCGGGTAATTCATGATCCAAAAGCATTTCTAAAGCATGTTCAAAAACTTCCCACGAAGCCTTAATGATCAATATGGCGACAATTATACCACCAATTGCGTCCGCATGTGGAACCCCCATATAAGCAAAGATCAAAGCTACGATTGCGCCAGCATTGGCTAGAATATCTGATACAAAGTGAGCACGATCGGCTTTAACCACCAAGGATCCGGTTTTTTTATAGACCTTTTCTTGATAAGTAATAAGAAGCAAAGTTAAGACAAGAGAAAAAAGCATGATGCCAATCGCCAATCCCGTTTTCCCCATGGGGGTCGGATTGAGTAAACGCTGAACACCTTGATATAGAACGCTAAGCCCCGCAACCAAAACAATTCCCGACTGAAAAATCGCCGCTAAGCCCTCGGCTTTACCGTGACCAAAACGGTGATCATCATCCGCTGGTTTCAGTGAATAAGTCAAAACGGCAAAACTAAAGATGGAGGCCAAAAAATCTAAACTCGAGTCTGTGAGTGAGGATAAAAGCGTCGCCGAAGACGTAAAATGCCATGCAATAAATTTTGAGACTAAAAGAATAAGTCCCGTCGCCATCGAAAATTGAATCGCTCGCTTGCTGAGTTTGCTGTATTCATCATTATTATTCATAATTGAATCTTGTCTTATTTACTTAATTTTACAAGCGAAGCAAAGGGATTCTTGACGATGTGCCTCTAAGAAGTAAAGTGAAGCAAATAAAATTAATATTTAAGGAAACTCAAATGAAATTTCTTCATACCATGATTCGCGTTGGTAACTTAGAACATTCAATTAAATTTTATACTGAAAATTTTGGTATGAAACTCATTCGTCAAAAAGATTACCCCGGTGGAAAATTCACTTTAGCCTTTATTGGCTATGGTGAAGAAGCTGACAATACCGTGATTGAATTAACTCACAACTGGGAAACGGATTCCTATGAAGTCGGCAATGGTTTCGGTCATTTTGCTATAGGCGTTGAAGATATCTATGCCGTCTGCGATAAGTTACGTGAAGATAATGTGATCATTACTCGTGAGCCAGGTCCAATGAAACACGGAACTACCCTGATTGCCTTCGTCAAAGATCCCGATGGCTACAGTATTGAACTCATTGAAAGGAAGGAAGCTTAATGAGTTTTACTCTTCATAAAAAAGACGGTGAGGCTCGTTTAGGTACACTCAGAACTTCTCACGGAGATGTACCCACTCCCATATTCATGCCTGTAGGTACTGTAGGTTCTGTTAAGACTATGGATTCCGAAGACATGCTTGAGCTCGATGCTAAAATTATCCTTGGCAATACCTATCACCTTTACCTCCGCCCCGGCCTTCCGATCATTGATGAAGCTGGTGATCTACACAATTTTATCAATTGGGATCGCCCCATCCTTACTGATTCAGGTGGTTACCAAGTCTTCAGTCTCGCTAAATTGCGTAAATTAAAATATGATGGCGTTGAATTCCGCTCACATATTGATGGTGAAAAAATATTTATTGGTCCAAAAGAATCCATGAATATCCAAAAATCATTGGGTTCTGATATCGTGATGATTTTTGATGAGTGTACTCCCTACCCTGCCACCTATGATCAAGCCAAAGAATCGTTGGAAATCACTCAGCGTTGGGGTGATGAATGCGCTAAAGTTGAGCTTCATCCTCATCAAATGCTTTTTGGTATCGTCCAAGGTTCTACTTTCCAGGATTTACGTATTGAATCTGCACGTTACTTAGCCGATATGAACTTACCTGGTTACGCTATTGGTGGCCTCTCTGTTGGTGAGCCCGAAGAAGAAATGCTCAAAACTCTTGATTGGGTGTTGCCCGTATTGCCCGAAGATAAACCCCGCTACCTCATGGGTGTAGGAACTCCTCCGCAATTAGTTGAAGCGGTTGCTCGTGGTGTTGATATGTTTGATTGTGTGCTTCCCACACGTGTGGCGCGCCATGGTTCTGCGTACACTTCTAGTGGTCAGATACAAATTAAAGCTTCTAAATGGCGCAATGACTTCGGTCCTATTGATGATGAATGTGATTGCAAAGTCTGTACTGGTTATAGCCGTGCCTATGTTCGTCACCTACTTAGTACCAATGAGTTTACCGGCATGCGCCTCATGACTTATCATAACTTACACTTCTATTTAAGACTTATGGAACGCATTCGCCTAGCTATTAGCGAAGACCGTTTCGAAGAATTCCGCATCGATTTTCATGCGCGTTATCAACGCGGCCAAGGCGAACGCGAAGAACGTCAAGTGAAGCGTAATAAAGCTCTTGATAAAGAGATGCTAGAAGCAAAACGAGCACGTAAAAAAATGCGTACTCAGCCAAAGAAAAAAGATTGATTAAACTTTTTATTACTGGTACGGGCACAGGCGTTGGCAAAACAGTTGCCAGTGCTTGGCTTTGCCGTGAGCTCACGAATCAAGACCATAGAGTCGCCTATGTGAAACCTTTGCAAACCGGAGGAATCCCCTTTGGAGAGGCCCTGCTCTCTAGTGACTTAGAATACGTCAAAGCTTCGGCGCCTTTGCTCATTGATACGCTATGCTGTATGAATTTTCATACACCTGCTTCACCTCACTTAGTGGCTCAAGAAGAAAATCGACCGATTGAACTTAGTCAGCTCATAGACAAAATTGATCATTTCAGCCAAGAATGTAAGCCCGATTTTTTGATCATTGAAGGAGCGGGAGGCATTGCTGTCCCCATCAATGATACAGAAGAGATGGTAGATTTCTGCAAAGCTCTAAAAGCTCACGCGATAGTCGTTAGCTCTACTGCTCTCGGGACACTGAATCATAGTAAGCTGACAATCAATTACTTAAAACAACACGGCCTTGATCAAATTTCAACAATCCTCATGCGTCCTGAGCAGGAATTAAAACTCATCGAAGATGATAATCTTTTGCGAATTGCGCAAATGGCTCCCAATCTTGCCTGCCTTCCATTTTACTCTGGACTGGATTCCGAAAAGGGCTCGCTTCCCACTGATTTCATCGCCTCAAATAATAACTTACAGGATTTTAAATGGACTACATAGTCTCGAAACAAGTTAAGGTTCTCGTTAATATAGAAGGCTCACTAAGAGAGCTTGCTGCTTCTCTACAATTCTACTCAAGCTACCTCTCATTAGTCATGGCCGATCGCGATGTCCGCATAGAGCTCAGTGATATAGATACCTTGCAACTTCAAGGTGCTGAGTTGCGACTTCGCATGAAAGCTCAAGGACAATCTCAAAACTTCACCTTGCTCTTTAATAGCAAAGAAGACGCCAAAGAGCTGATGTCTCACATGCCTCTACAAAAAGAAGCTCAAGAAAGTCAAGAATTCATGCAAAACCTTGATTTTGATGCTAAAAAAACGCCTGTCACTACCGTAATCATTGCTCTCAATATTATTGTTTTTGTCCTCATGTATGCAAGTGAAGGCCTCAATTTCATTCAGCCCCAGAACTTAGATGTTTTCATGAAGTGGGGAAGTAACCGAATTTTTGAAACCGTGGATCAACCTTGGCGCTTGTTCACTTGTGCTTTTATACATTTTGGTGTACTTCATATTGCCTGTAATATGTATTTTTTACATGCTATCGGTCGCCTGAGTGAAAAGCTCCTCGGCCCACGCTTCTATATCATCATTTATATTTTTGCCGCTTTTATGGGTAGCCTAGCAAGCTTACTTTGGAATGCTGATGGTGTCATTAGTGCCGGTGCTTCTGGAGCCGTTTTTGGCGTTGTGGGAATGATTGGTGCCTTCTTGCTCATGCGTCGAAGTGAAGTTCCTGAAAGAACCTTTAAAAGCCTCAAGAATAATATGTTGCAAATTGTTGTCCTCAACTTCGTCTTTGGCATGTCCATACCCGGTATTGATAACGCGGCACATATGGGAGGACTCGTAGGAGGCTTTATCGGCGCGGCACTCATGAGTCGTTCTTTGGATCCAAAAAAGCGCAAAGCTCAATTCATCCCAAAATTACTTCTAGGCCTCATCTGCCTTCCTCTGATTTGTATCGGTATATGGGAGAGTGGTATCATTCAAAACAAACCCATTCTCATTTTTCATCAAGTTGCCAATACTTTGGATACTGAACAAAATGATCACCTCAAGAATAGTGATAATTTAGTCAATGCATTGATGACTAATGTCATTGGCCAAGAAGAGTTCAAAACTGAAATGACTCATGAGAAAGAGTTTTGGAACAAGCTCTTGGATCAAATTTCCGCTGTAGAGTTTGATCAGAAATCAAGAGTATTCTCCTCTGTCACCCGCATCAAAAAAGTTTGTGTATTTCAAATTGATTATTTAGATACGGCCATTAATCATTCGACCAATTTTAAAGAAATGCAGGTATTACTTAAGCAGAAAGAAGAAGAGTGGAAAACGCTCATCACTAGCCCTCTATGAATTACCTTAATGAAATAATTATCCTAAGTGTTTTTGTCACTTGTATTGGATCTTTCTATTTCATCAAAAAATCACGTCAGCGCAAATTGCTAAAAGTCATTGAGCAAGAAGGGACTCAAGGCGACTTACGTCAATGCCTCATTCACATATATCAACTGCTAAAAATCAAAGACCCCTCAAAAGAACTTTATTCCCTCAAAGTACTGATGCGGGACAAAAAAAATAAGGCCTTATGTGTACAGATACAAGCACTCCAACATGCCCTTATCGGTGGCAGTAAATTTAACCCTGACTTACTCATGGTTGAACTCAAAAAATTCAAAAAAAATTAGCTGTATTCTTTGGCCATTCACAGATCTTTTCTGATTTTCACTGGAGTGTTCGGATTTAATTCAAATCACTGTGAAAAATATCACGATTAGCCATAAAACGGGGCTTCGTCCCTAATCGCCTCCTTAAGCATTGGCCAATCCTTACAGGGAGAGCTCGAGAGGGACAGCGTCCTTCTCGTATGTGAAGCATCCTGTCCTTTAATCTTCTTCAATGCAATTCGCCTTCCAAAGAACTCAATTCCTTGAATTCTCACCAAATCGAGTACAGAGTAAACACCTTGCCTTACATTATAAACTGATGAATCATAAATAAGGAGCATCCATGCCAAAAATAACTTCAACTAATCGCCGTAATTTCTTTAAGTTAGCCGCGGGAACGGCCTCAATCACAATTTTGCCCGCTTCCAAAATTTGGGGCGCGGATGCACCTAGTAATCAGTTTCGTTTTGCTCAGGTTGGCTGTGGCGGCAAGGGCTATAGTGACATGAAAAATACGATTGGCTCCGGTGCCAAGCTTGTCGCGCTTTGCGATGTCGACAAGAGTCGCGCTGGCCAAGCATTCAAGGAGTTTGGCCAACTGCCGATTTATGATGATTACCGCGTCATGCTCGATAAGCACGACAAGGAAATTGATGGCGTCGTTATCTCGACTCCGGATCATACCCATGCCTGTATCGCACTGGAAGCCATAAAACGCGGTAAACATGTCTACGTGCAAAAACCCCTCGCTCGTACTTACGAGGAATGCCAGACTCTACTGGAAGCCGCAAAAAAGTTTGGTGTCGTTACACAAATGGGCAACCAGGGCCACGCAGGAATGGGACTCAAGCTCTGGGAACAGATGCAGCGTGGCAATGAGTTCGGTGATATCCTAGAAGTCAATTGTTGGTCGAATCGTCCGGTTTGGCCTCAGGGCATGACCGCCATTCCCCCCGCAGAGGCTATTCCTGAGCATTTAAATTGGGACCTCTGGTTAGGTCCCTCTGCCAAGCGTGACTATGCAAAAAAATATCTTCCTTTTAATTGGCGTGGATGGTGGGACTTTGGTGCTGGAGCCATGGGCGACATGGCTTGCCACAATATGGATCCTGCCTTCTGGATCTTTAAGCTCGGACTCCCCAACAAAATCCAGGCCAAGGCCTCGGCACCCGCTGGAATTTCTTACCCCGCTTGGTCGGAAATCGAGTACACTTTCGATAAGTCACCAGTTACTGGCAAGCCCCTCAAACTCACCTGGTATGATGGTAAGAAACTGCCCCCTAAACCTGAAGGTTCCCACCCCAACCTCACACTTGGAGGCAATGGTTGCATGGTTGTGGGCTCCAAAATGACCGCAATGGGCGGTTCACATGCAGGACGTCCTCGCCCGATTGCGTTCACGGGCAAGGAATATAGCACCGATGTGAAAGAAGCTGAACGTCACTGGCGTGCAGAGAGCAAGAAGTACAAGAACGATAATCATCATAAGCAATGGGTTGATGCCGCGAAAGCTGGAGATCAGGAAGCTCCTGGTAGTAGTTTCGACTATTCAGTGCCCTTCACTCAGTCAATTTTACTGGGTTGTGTCGCTCTCCGTTTCCCAGGTGAACAATTGATCTGGAATGACAAAAATAAGAACTTTTCTAATCACAAAAAAGCTAATGAGTTGCTCAACTTTGAGGCCCGCGCGGGTTTCAACCTTAAGCTTTAGATAGATTTTCGAGAGAAAATCTATTGAATTAGCTTTCTTCTCTATGTCTCCAAGAAGAGCTCTTTCTGCTCATTAGGTAAATGAGTAGGAATAGAGTTCTTTAGAAAAAGATTCTAGCTCTTCAATATGCCCTTATTAATAGCAGTAAATTCAACACTGCCTTTCGCTTACTTGAGCTCAAACAATAAAACATCTCCTTTTTTTAAATGAATTGTGTTAAAGAATCGTTAATTTCCTACTTAAATGGTTTAAAATAATTCTCAAAGCAAGTATGCACATATATTTTTTACTCGTCTTAAAACAAAAATAGGAAAAGAAATATGATGTCACTAAAAAAATTCGTCGCTGCTACGGCCTTAAGTCTCGGCTCAGCTTATGCAGCAACTGAAAAACCGAATATCCTCGTCATTTGGGGCGATGATATTGGCGTCCATAATGTCTCCGCATATAATCACGGTATCATGGGTTATCAAACGCCTAATATCGATAGAATTGCTAATGAAGGCGCTTTATTTACAGATGCCTACGGCGAACAATCTTGTACCGCTGGTCGTGCTTCATTTATCCTAGGTCAATCACCTTTCCGCACAGGTCTACTCACGATCGGCATGCCTGGTTCCACTCACGGTATTCCTGACTGGGCACCGACTACTGGTGACCTCCTTAAAAATCATGGTTACATGACCGCTCACTTTGGTAAAAACCACCTTGGCGACCAAGATAAGCATCTCCCTTCTAATCATGGTTTTGATGAATTCTATGGTAACCTCTATCACTTAAATGCTGAAGAAGAACCAGAAACGTATTACTACCCAAAAGACCCTGAATTCCATAAAAAATATGGTCCTCGTGGAGTTATTAAATCTACATCTGATGGTAAGGTCGAAGACACTGGCCCCATGACACGTAAGCGCATGGAAACTTGTGATGAAGATTTCTTGGCTCATGGTCTCGATTTCATGGATCGCGCTCACAAAGCAAAGAAACCTTTCTTCCTTTGGTTCAACTCAACACGTATGCACGTTTGGACTCGTCTCAAAAAAGAAAGCATTGGCAAAACTGGCATTAGTATTTATGCCGATGGTATGGTGGAACACGATGGTCACGTTGGTCAATTACTCGACAAAATCGATGATCTAGGCATTGCGGATAATACAATTGTTCTATATTCGACTGATAATGGTGCTGAAACATTTACCTGGCCTGATGGAGGAATCACTCCTTTCCACGGCGAAAAAGGCACTAACTGGGAAGGTGGTCACCGCGTACCACTTCTTGTAAGATGGCCTGGTACTATTAAGCCTGGAAAAAAATTCAATGATATGATTTCTCACATGGATTGGATGCCTACTTTTTTAGCCGCTGCTGGTGAGCCTGATGTTAAAGAAAAACTCATGTCTAAAGAAGGACACAAAGCCAACGGTAAAAACTGGCGTGTCAAACTCGCTGGCTACAATTACATCCCTTACTTCAAAGGTGAAGTCAAAGAAGTTCCACGTGAATCTTATTTTTACTGGGATCAAGGCGGCAACCTTTCTGCTGTACGTTGGAAAGATTGGAAAGTAAGTTTTGCTCAAATCCATGGTAATATTGCCCAAGGCGTAAGAGTTGTACCTAACTGGCCTATCATTACACATTTAAAAGCTGACCCCTACGAAAAAATGGCTGAAGAATCATCCATGTATGTCCGTTGGTACGCTGATAATATGTGGCTCTTTGTTCCGATTCAGCAACAAATTGCTGATGTCGCAAAAGGTTTCTTCGATTATCCTTACCAAAAAGGACAAGTCTTAGGTGCTAGTGATATCGGTTACAATACGGTAGATATGCTCCAGCTTCAAAAGAAGCTTACACAATTACAAGAACTCACTCCTGGTTCGCGTCAGTAAAATATAAAGTAATTTGAAGAGCTACTGTCGTTTCAGTAGCTCTTTTTTTTAACCTCGCTAGAAAGGTGTTCTCATGACACAAATACATGAAGAAATGAAAGCTCTCCAAAAACGAATTGAGGCTTCAATTATCGGGCAAGAAACTGTCGTTAAATCACTTATCATCGCTTTACTCGCAGACGGAAATTTACTTTTAGAAGGATTGCCTGGTCTTGCCAAAACTCGCGCAGTAAAGAGCCTTTCTAAAAATATCGCCTCCTCTTATAATCGTGTCCAGTTCACCCCCGATTTACTTCCCTCAGACATTACCGGTGCAGAAGTCTATCTCGGTGAAAATAGCGAAGAACGCTTTAAGTTTGAACCTGGTCCAATTTTTGCTAATCTCGTCTTAGCAGATGAGATTAACCGCGCTCCTGCCAAAGTTCAGGCTGCCCTTTTAGAAGCCATGGAAGAGAAACAAATCACCGTAGCGGGAAAAACTCATCCCATGCCAGAATTATTCATGGTTCTTGCTACCCAAAACCCCGTCGAGCAAGAAGGTACTTACCCCCTTCCTGAAGCACAAATGGATAGGTTTTTGATTCACATCCTTGTTGAATATGGTTCCGATGAAGATGAACTCGAGATTATGCGTCTCGTTCGAAATGAACAAAAGCAAGGCCTCTCTTCAGTACAAGAAACTATGTCCCAAGAGACCTTATTTTCTGCTCGCGAAGAAGTTAAAAATATTCATGTTGCTGAAGATTTAGAAAAATATATCATCCGTTTAATTAGCTCCACTCGCAAGCCTGAACAACTCGATCCTAAATATGCATCTTTCATTGCTGTTGGTGCTAGCCCACGTGGAACTCTTGCACTGGATAAATGCTCCCGATCTCATGCTTGGTTAGAAGGACGTGATCACGTCACTCCTGATGATGTAAAAGCCGTTATTCACAATTGCCTGCGTCACCGCCTCGTTCTAAGTTACGAAGCTAGTTCCGAAGGTCTTTCCGTTGATGATTTTATTGATATCATCTTAGAAAAAGTTCCTGTTCTTTAGTTTGAACGCAGTGAAAAACCAGTTTCCAGAAGGTGCTTATACTAGCCTGAAGCAGCTCTTGCAACTTCAGTATAAAAGCAAGGGGTATAGCTTCCTTCCGAATCAGCCTTTGAACAGTGTGCTGGCCGGACGTCATTCTTCGCGCCTTCGAGGTCGAGGTCTAGACTTTGAAGAACTCCGAATGTATCAACGAGGCGATGATACTCGGACGATTGATTGGAAAGTTAGTAACCGTACACGAAAACCCTACGTCCGTGTATACGGAGAAGAGAAAGAGCGCCAAGTTATGTTTCTTGTAGATCAGCGTCTCAGCATGTTTTTTGGCTCACAACGCTCATTTAAATCCGTTAGCGCTGCTGAATGCTTGGCTTTAGGTGCGTGGAAAGTTATTGATTCTGGAGACCGTGTGGGTGGCATTATTTTTAATGACTCCGAGATCCGAGAATTCAAAGCTCAGCGCAGTCGAAAATCTCTCAGTTCTATGCTAAATGAAACAGTTAAGATGAATCAAAATTTAGCTGTGAACAAAGGCATTGAAGAGAATCCTTTAATGCTCAATAAAGCCTTGAATTTACTGCTCAGAAAAGCAAAACATAATACCCTTTTTATCATCATTTCAGATTTTTCTGGCCTCAACGAAGACACACATCACCATGTTCAAAAACTCAGCCAGCACAACGATGTCGTGCTCGCACTTATCTATGATAAAATTGCTCGCGAATTTCCACATAATCCTTTTCCGCTTAGAGTCAGTGACGGCTTGGATCAAGTCGAACTCGATTTAAGCAGTTCAAAATTAAGAAAATCTATTCCCGATTTACTTGAAGGACGACTCAAAAGTTTAAGTGACGCACTCAATAAATTTCATGTCCCCATTCTTCCGATCAATACTCATGAAGATGTATCAGACCAATTGCGAAGTCTTTTGGGTAATGGAACATCTCAGCCCTCAATACCCACAAGAATCATGCGTGGTTCTAGAACATGAATAATTCTAGCTTATCAGAATTGAAACCCAATCGAATCCCTCCGATGGAATTTGAGCTTGCTCCGGGGTGGATAATTCTTGCTGTCATGGCATTAATTTCAGCTATTTATATCTTAATTTTCACTCTCAAATATTACCGTAATAACTGCTACCGACGCCAAGCGCTCAAGCAATTGAAAATCATTAAAATTCAATGGCAAAAATCCCATGCTCTGAGCGGTTTAAAAGAACTGCCCCTCATCTTAAAAACAGCCGCCTTTAACGTCGATCCCAAAAGCGCCTCCTTAAGCGGTGAATCATGGTTGAAATTCCTTCAGCTTCAATGTCCCAAAATGTCCATGAATTCATTTATTATTTTGAATAAACTCAACTATTCACCAAATACTTATGCCGACAAGCTCACAAAAGAGCAAGTCTCTAATATTTTTGGAGATTTAGAAAGTTGGCTTTGCCTCCATCGCAAAATGGAGCTTTGCCTATGATTGAACTATCTTACCCATGGCTACTGAGCCTACTCTTGCTACCTTTAGCTATTCCCTATTTATTTGCTGAACACAAGCAAAAAAAATCATCGATTAAACTTCCTTTTTTTAAAGATCTCATCAATTTAACTGGCTTAGATCCCAATAAAAATTCGCTTAACACCTCGACCTTAATTCAGAAATTCGTCATTTGGCTTTCTTGGACTTGTCTTATTATTGCGCTTGCCAGACCTCAATTTATTGAGGCTCCGCTCAAAAAAACACTTGCCTCTCGCGACTTGCTCTTAGCTATTGATCTGTCGGGTTCCATGGAGACTAAAGACTTTAAAAATAGCCAAGGAAAAAATGTTAGTCGCCTCGATTCTGTAAAAGAAGTTATGCAGGATTTTTTGAGCCGTCGCGAGGGTGATCGTATCGGGCTCATTTATTTCGGTAGCGCCGCTTTTATTCAAATGCCCTTTACTGAAGACCTAGAAATTTGCCGAGAAATGCTCAAGGAGGCTCAAGTTCGCATGGCGGGCCCTCAGACTATGATGGGCGATGCTATTGGCCTTTCTATCAGTATTTTTGAAGAAAGTAAACTCGAAGACAAAGTTCTTATCTTACTCACAGATGGTAATGATACGGGAAGTTTAGTCCCTCCTGAGAAAGCAGCTCAAATTGCTCGAGATAAGGGTATCGTGATTCATACCATTGCCGTTGGCGACCCTAAAGCTGCCGGAGAACAAGCGCTAGATGAAACTACCTTAAAATCTTTATCCAATATCACCCAAGGAAAGTATTTTTGGGCCGGAAATCAAAAAGAACTCTTAGGTATTTATGACGAAATAGATAAACTGAATACCCGAGAATTAGATAGCGTGAGCCACCGCCCAAAGCGAGAATTGTATTTTTGGCCCCTAGCTTGTTTTCTTATAATCATTACGAGTTTTCATTTTATAAAATTGATAAATATTTCGCGCCACATCAAAAGCTTGGAGGATAATAATGTTGAATAACTTCCATTTTATTCGTCCTCAATTTCTATGGATTCTCATTCCCATGACCTTGCTTGCCTACCTGCTTATAAAAAAACATCATGTCATTCATTTATGGTCCAAAGTGATTGCTCCTCATTTGCTCGAACACCTTCTCATTGAATCGGGAAATCCATCACGTATTCGTCCTCACCATATTTTTTGTCTTTTGGCTTATATTTCTATTTTTTCTCTGGCGGGACCTAGTTATAAGAAGGAAGCTTCCCCTTTCACTGAAGATAAAGCAGCTCTCGTCATTATCCTTAAAACCACTCCCTCAATGCTTGCCCAAGATATTCAACCGAATCGTTTGACTCGAGCTACACAAAAAATTCATGACTTACTGGAATTACGACCAGGGACAAAAGCCTCTTTAATTGCCTATGCTGGCAGTGCTCATATTGTGCTTCCGCTCACAGAAGATCATCGCATTATTTCATCTTTTGCTTCTGAATTAGATCCCTCCATTATGCCTAAAGAAGGAAGTGCTTTGCCCGATGCACTCAAATTAGCAGATAAAATTTTAAAGCAGGGTTCTATTCCCGGATCAGTTTTATTAATTACTGACGCTATCACAAAACAAGAGCAAGAGAACATCTCTTCTTCACAATTTTCTTTTGCCGTTCAAGTCTATGCTTCCGCGGGGCCGGCCGGTACTAAAGTTCCTATTGATAGCCCCATCGTTCAAGCTCTCGACATAAAGGCTCTCAATCAACTTGCGAGTAGACTCAGAGGAAGCTTAGTTCACATGACCGTGGATAAATCAGACCTTGTGCAACTTGATACAAAAATTGAAAATAGTATGCAAGCTTCACTTAAAGAAGGTGGCGAACGCTGGCAAGATTCAGGCTACTATTTAGTTCCTTTTCTCCTTCTACTCTCACTCATGTGGTTTCGTAAAGGTTGGAGATTAAATTATGAGTAGAAGTGTACAAATTCAGGTTTTTGCGATTATCGCAATTTTAGTGGGCACAACATATTTTTCTCTAAAAAAACAGCCTATCCAAAAGATCTCTGATCTTTGGCAAACTCCCAATCAGCAAGCATCGACGGCCTTTGACAATGGTGACTTTGGGCAAGCCGCAAAACTCTACCAAGATCCCATGTTAAAAGGCCAAGCTCTTTTCAAAAATTCTCAATTCGAGGAAGCTGCCATAAGCTTCAATCAAGATGCTAGAGCTGATGCCTTATTCAATAGTGCTAACTCTCTTTTAATGATGGGAAAATATGGACTTGCTATCAAGGCTTATGATCGCTCCCTAGAACTCAATCCTGAATTCAGCGACGCCCAATTTAATAAAGAACTTGCTCTAAAGCGTAAAAAAATATTGGATGAAGCTAAAAACAAAATGGATGAAGGCACAGGCGGAAAACTTGGAGCAGACGAAATAGTCTTCAATGACAAGCCTGCCAATAATAATGAGGGTGAAGATACGACTACAGAAGAAGTGATGAGTGAAGATGAAATAAATGAATTATGGTTGCGACGCGTTCAAACTAAACCTGCTGATTTCCTCAAAATTAAATTTTCGTACCAACTCTATAAGGAGGCCAAAGATAATGAATAAACTCATTCTATTTCTCTTCTTATCTTTCTTTATTGATGCGCAGGAAAATGAAATTTCCGAAGCTTTTGTAAGTACTGAATATAAACAAGAAGAGCAACAATGGGTCGGTCAAAAATTGAATTTTGATATCGTCCTCTACTCACCTACTTGGTTTTCTGGAACACCCCGTTTCGAAATCCCTGAAATGGCCGATGCTATAATTTTCAAAATTCCTGGATCTCCTTTGCCTGGGCGTATGGATAAAAATGGAAAGGAATTCATTTCTCAAAGCCATAGTTTTGCTATATTCACTCGTAAAGCTGGTGAACTTAACATTCCGGCTTTCACTGTTGAGTTTTCCATAGCTCAATCAGGTAAGGAGCCCCTGAGAGTCACCACACAGTCAAAAGTTTTAGAGCTCAGTACTCTATTACCCTCCGCATTGAAACAAAAAATATTTATCACTTGTGAAGATTATACTCTTGAAGAACAGTGGGATAAAAACATTAAAGACGGATCTTTTAAGGTAGGTGATTCACTTAAGAGAACTATTACACGAACGTGCCGTAATTCTCTAGCCATGCTTATTCCTCCCATTGATGTAAAAACAGACAAAAACTTTTCCGTTTATCCTGCATCACCCAAACTGAATAACTCGATGCAGCGAGGAGATTTTTCTGCAAGCAGAGTGGAAGTCTTTAATTATATTTTTGAAAAAGAAGGCGAGATCATTCTTCCCGAAATTATTACTTATTGCTGGAACCCAACAACAAATAAAGTAGCAAAAAGTATTTTAAAGAAGCAAGAACTAAAAATTTCTCCCAACCCTCTTTATAAGAATTCACAAGAATCCATTCCACTACAGGAAGAGAAATTCAACTTTCTCTATCTTCTCTTTCTTAGCCCAATCATTTTAATCTTAATATTCCGAAAGAAGATTATTCAGCTCTACAAATTTCGCATCGATCAATACAAAAAAAGTGAAGCCTACGAATTTAAAGTTCTCATAAAAGACTTCCCTCAACAATCGACACGTGAACAATTTCTTAGTCTGGATCAATGGGCTAAAAAACTCTCTTTAAAATCAGTGGCAGAACTTATTAATGATTTCGGCTCGATCGAACTCAAAAATCAGTACCTCGCCTTAAGTTCTTCTCTATTCTCAGAGCAAGCTTCACCTTTTAATTCCAGTCTATTTATCAAAGAACTTGTACTCGCTCGTAGAGAATTCCTGAAATCTCAGAAGCAAGAACTGATCTCCAATAAGAAATTTTTGGGCTTTGGATGAGATATATTAAGAAAAGGTTAATCAGCTCACTTTTGGGTCTTAAGTCACATTATACCTTTGTTAAATTTTGCTAATAAGGATTTATTTATAAGATCCAAAAATTAGGAGATTTAAATGAAATTCAACAAAACACTAATGCTCGGTAGCATCCTATCTCTAGGCATGTTTAGTCAAGCAGCAGAAAAACCCAATATTCTCGTCATCTGGGGCGATGATATTGGTCAATCAAATATCAGTGCCTACACAATGGGACTCATGGGCTAGAGAACACCCAATATTGATAGCATAGCCAAAGAAGGTATGATTTTCACTGATTATTATGGTGAACAATCCTGTACTGCAGGACGTTCCTCTTTTATCATGGGTCAATCGGTATTCAGAACAGGCCTTTCAAAAGTAGGTCTTCCTGGTGCTAAAATGGGTATGCACCCAGCAGACCCTACTATTGCGGGCCTCCTCAAAGCGGAAGGGTACGTAACAGGTCAATTTGGTAAAAATCACCTCGGCGATCAAGATGAACATCTTCCTTCAAACCATGGTTTTGATGAGTTTCTAGGTAACCTTTACCATTTGAATGCTGAAGAAGAACCTGAGCTCCCTGATTATCCTAAAGACCCTGCTTTCAGAAAGAAATATGGTCCTCGTGGCGTTATCAAATCATCTTCAGATGGCAAGATCGAAGATACTGGCCCACTCACCAAAAAACGCATGGAAACAGTTGATGACGAAACTGTAGCTGCCGCTATTGATTTTATGGAACGTCAAAATAAAGCCGGCAAGCCTTTCTTCACTTGGTGGAATGGTACTCGCATGCACTTCAGAACTCACGTTAAGGATGAGCATAAAGGTATTTCAGGACAAGATGTCTATGGTGACGGTATGGTTGAGCACGATATGCATGTTGGCGAGCTTTTAAAGGCACTCGACGATATGGGTATTGCTGACAATACATTTGTCTTCTATTCCACAGATAATGGTGTTCACATGAATACTTGGCCTGATGCTGGCATGACTCCCTTCCAGGGTGAAAAAAACACCAACTGGGAAGGTGGATGGCGCGTACCAGCTATGGTAAAATGGCCTGGTAAAGTTAAAGCTGGGTCAGTTTCAAATGAGATTGTTCACCACATGGATTGGTTACCTACTTTTCTCGCTATGGCAGGAAATTCAACTATCAAAGAAGATCTTAAAAAAGGTGGTGTAAAGGCTATTGGCCGTGAGTATAAAATCCATTTAGATGGTTATAATATTCTACCAATGCTTACTGGAAAAACTGATAAATCTGGTCGTAATGAAATTTTTTACTTCTCTGATGATGGTGACCTCACCGCTCTTCGTTACAATGATTGGAAAGTGATGTTCATGGAACAGAAAAAGAAGGAAACTCTACGTGCATGGATTGAGCCTTGGACTGTTTTGCGAATCCCACTCATCTTCAACCTCCGTCGCGATCCTTATGAGCGTGCTTATTTCACTTCTAATACTTATTATGATTGGTTGATGGATCACGTTTTTTTCTTGATTCCAGCACAGGAATACGTTGCTGGTTTTCTCGGAACTTTCAAAGAATTCGCACCGCGTCAAAAAGCGGCAAGTTTCTCTTTAGACCAAGTAATTGAAAAAATGAATTCCTCAAGTGGTTCAAAGTAATCAAGTCTTAAAGTTGAACCCGTGAGCCGAGCTCACTAATTCAGCTTAAACTAAAAAATCCCAGTGAGTTTGACTCACGGGGATTTTTTTTTTACTTCAACTTAACAAAAACCTTTTTCTTCTAGCTCATTAAGTACACGCGTGAAAGGAGCTTTTACAGCCTCAATGCGACTCGCTAGATCCGCGGATTTTTCTTTGGAGGCCATCTCAATGCCATAAAAGAGTGGAGGAAGTTCTTCGCTTCCTAAAATAGCCGTTAGGCTTTTCAATGAATGCGCCAAAATATGGCAATTATCAATATCGTTAATACTCAGATGCTCTAATTTTTCATAAGCATCATGATAATCTTTGTAGAAATCCACAAGGATACGTTGGTACAAATCCAAATTATCATTGGTGTATTTCACACCTTGTTCAACATTTAAGGTCTCTAAATTAATCATCTCAGCTCCCATTTTCATCTAAAACTTATTAAACCTGTTATCTCAAAGACTCTTTGTAAAGTTTTAAAATAAGCTTTTTAGAAATTAATAATAAGTTTCGTGCAGTTTTTTTGTTTTATAGGATCCCAAGTTCTAGATTATGATACTTGGAGATTGGATGAATAAGAAAATTAAAGACTTACCCGACTTAGATCGCCCCCGTGAGCGCATGCTCTCGATGGGTGAAGAAGTGCTCAGTGAATCAGAATTAATTGCCCTCATTATCGGCAGTGGCACACGTGAACTTTCCGCTATTGATTTGGCGCGGGTCATTTACCAGCATTTTGATAATTCCCTATTTCGACTCAGCCGAGCTACTTTGGAAGATTTAGAACATATCCATGGAGTTGGACCCGCTAAAGCGACAAGTTTAAAAGCCGTATTTGCCTTGGCAAGAAAACTTATTGTTGAAGAAGCCTTGGAGCAATTCACTATTAACCGCCCCGAGTCTGCTGCTCCCTACTTGATCCAATTACTCTCAGGAAAAACTCAAGAAGAATTCCATATCCTCTTACTCGATACCAAGAACAAACTTTTGCGTTCTTCGCAAATCTCTGTGGGTTTACTGGATCGTTCTCATGTGCATCCCAGAGAAGTTTTTCGAGAAGCCCTACGTTATGGAACAGCCAAAATCATCTTGGGCCATAACCACCCCTCCGGTGATCCCACCCCATCACCACAGGATATCGAATGCACAAAAAACCTCATTGAGGCCGGTGAAATTCTCGGTATTAAAATAGTTGACCACTTAATCATTGGTCATAAACTAGCTGGAGATTCACGTCAGTTTGTCAGCCTACGTCAATTGGGCTTAATCAACTTTTAACTCATTCTAAAGCAATCTTGACTGCGTAAAAATTGCTTGTGTAAATACAGGTATTATATTGCCTGAAATTTATTAAATTAGGAAATGCGATTATGTTAAAAAAACTCTGTGCTTTTTTATTAGCTAGTACAAGCTTTACAGGCTTTGCTTTAGAAGAAAAACCCAAACTCATTTTACAAATTACTGTTGATCAACTGCGTGCTGATTTACCTTTACGGTATATGCAGAATTTCAAAAAGGGTGGCTTCCGCTATCTGTATCAAGAGGGTGTCGTCTACACAGATGCTCATCATCCTCATGCCAATACCGAAACGATCGTTGGCCACACGACTTTAGCCACCGGAGCAACCCCCTCTATACACGGTATGGTCGGCAATGTTTGGCTTGATCGCTCTACGGGAAAAACCAAGTATAACATTGAGGATCCAGATTATCATCTTCTAAGTAAAAATGCCGATGTTGATAAAAAAACTGAAATAGACCCAACGCAAAAAGCTGCCAGCACAGATGGACGTTCTCCTGCGGGCATACTATCTACAACTTTTAGTGATGAACTTGCAGTTCACACTGCGGGACAAGCAAAGATTTTTGGTGTCTCGGTAAAAGATCGCGGGGCAGTCGCTATGGCAGGACATGCCGGTAAAGCCTATTGGTTTTCAAAAGCAGCCGGTACTTTCGTTACTTCTAATTACTATATGGATCGTTACCCACTGTGGGTCGAAAAATGGAATGGCTCAGGAAAACTCAATTCATATAAAAAGAATCATTGGAAACTTAGTCGTCCATTAGATAATTATGTCATGAAGGCTCAAGATGACGTCCCATGGGAAACTGATATCGCCGGCTTTGGCAAAAAATTTCCTCACCCTTACAAAGAAGGTAAATATTTCACCACATTGCTAACTTTGAGTCCTGCTGGCGATGCCCTTACTCTAGATTTTGCAAAAGAACTCTTAGTCCAGGAAAAGCTGGGACAAGATGAAATTACAGATTACCTCTCTGTCAGCTTTTCTTCTACCGATTACGTTGGCCATATCTTTGGTCCATCAAGCTTAGAAATGGAAGATAATCTTTATCAACTCGATGGTTTTCTAGCTGATTTATTTCGTTTTGTCGATAAAAAGGTAGGTCTTGATAATACCCTTATCGTTTTTTCCGCTGATCATGGTGCCCCAGAAGTCCCCGGTTACCTTCAGAGTCTCAAAATTCCAGCTAAATTTATTAATCCCGATAAATGGCCTAAAGAAAAAGCTATTAAAGCCATTGAAAAACAATTTTCCATCAAGAGCCAACTCATTGAAAAATATGAGCACCCTTATATCTATTTTTCTGAAGAAGTGAACGCTAGACCCGACTCTGAGCGCCTAGCTATTGAGCAGGCAGCAGTTAAACAATTGATGACTATTTCTGGTATTCACTTGGCTGTATCTAGCCGTGCTCTAGAACAAAATGCCCTCCCTAATACAGCTATTCATCGTGCCGTACTTAACAATTTTCATCCGAAGCATTCGGGTGATGTCTATATAGTTTTTGATCCTAATTGTTTCATTAATCATTTTGATGGTCTGGAAGTTGCTTGTACACATGGTTCCCCTTGGTCCTACGATACACACGTCCCTTTAATTTTCGCTGGCTACGATATTGATGATAATACTGTGGCACGTCGTGTCAGTACCTGTGATTTAGCCATGACTCTTTCCAACATCATTGGCTGCCGCCCACCATCGGGGTCTGTCGCTAATGTCTTAGAAGAAGTTTTAGAGGATTAATAGCTCTTTATTAATCAAGCATAGTTTATTAATACATGTTTTGGACTAAACTAAATAAAAAATAAGGTTCAACACATGTACGATAAAATTAAAGATTCTTTAGCTCGCTTAGGGCTACCATTCACTGAAAATGAATTTCTTGCTGTTGCAGCTCAGGCTGAATCGGGTCATGTTGTCCACGTTCAGTTCACTCCTCCTGCTGAGTTTGCAGAACATCAGATTCTCGAAATCTGGAGTCTTGCTGATATCATTGACGCTGAAGAAACTCTTGAAGCCGCGCATTATGAAGAAATACTCAAAGAAAACTTCACTTGGCCCTTAGGTTCTTGGATGCTCCGTCCTTTCCCCGAGGGACTCGGACTCTGCTTTAGCATTAAACTTATTTCCAAAGACTTCAGTTACGCAGATGATCAAATAGAAATGGCCATGCAGGGCATGATTCACGTCGTTTCTAGTATGCAAGAAGATATGGGAATCTCGCCTGAGTGAAAAAAGCGATCACCATAATTAGCCTAGTACTTTTACTTGGCATTGCTTGGTTTTTTCTTAAACCAAAAGCTGATCCACATCAAGAAATAAAAGACCAATTCGAATTTCTTCGTCGCCAAGCTGAAGAAACTCCCAGCTTAAAGGGTATTCCTTTATTTAGCCATATCCGCTCTTTTAAGCAGCACCTCACGGAAGATTTTTCACTTTCTGTCCCCGAATATAAAATGAGCTTTACAAATCGTGATGACTTCATTAATAAATCCACTAGTCTTGCGCCTATGATTCCCAGCTTTCAATCTACCTTGAGTGATTACTTAATCAAAGTAGAAGATGATACGGCTAATGTTGAACTGACATGTACCATTGCAGGACATAACAAGGACTATAAATTTAATGAAAGCCGCCAGCTTTTCATTAAACTAATAAAGCCTTCTGGTACTTGGAAAATCCAATCAGTTAAAGTTATGACTCCAGAAAAATGATGGTTCGAATTTCTTGCTCTTCTTTGTACTAGCATAAAGCTTATTAATCACTCTCTTGGCCATGCATATTATCTTTTGAATTATGGAGGTAAATTATGATGCCGCAGTCATTGCCGGAGCTTTAAATAATGTTATTTAAGTCTTCGCCCTTAAATCTATATAAAGATAATTAAAAATCTTTCCGTAAATATTTAATCATAAGCTATATTAGCTTATTATATTATCTTGTGTTCAAGGGGAGACTATGAAACGCACTCTATTCATTTTAAGTACTTTATTACTTTTTTTCAATTATTCACTATTCGCTCAATCAGGCTCAACTGAGAATATACAAGAAGACCTGACTAGCTTTGAGGGGCAAGTCAAATCACTCAAAGATAAGAAAGATTCTTTAAGTGCAAAAGAGACTCAAACCCTGCAAAACCTGCAAAAAGCCATTGCTTTAATCAATCAAACATTAGATACCAATAAGCGTATCAATTCACTTAAAAAAGAAATTGCACTGGCTCCTGAACAGCAAGCTGATTTTGATCAACAATTACTTAAGTTTAAAGCCTTAAAAGTTAATCAATCTCAAGTCGACAAACTCGACCTCACTCAACTTGAAACGGCTTATAAAAAACATAAAGAAAGTGGACTTAATTTAAAAGAAAAATTCGATATCAGTACACAGAATATTGTTAAGCACCAACAAATTCGCGATACCATTCAAGAAAAAATACTGAAAAATGTCGAACGTATTAGTGCTCTTAATAAAAAAAGTTCTGACCCAGGGGATACCTCCTCCTTTAAAGAAAAATATTCAAAATATGAGCTCATAAAACTCGACGCTGAAAATAAACTTTTCAGGCTTCAGCAAAGTTCATTCTCGACTCTCAATAAGCGTAGGAATGCCTTGAAATCCCTTTTGGGAGCTCAATATGCTAACTTTGAAGAAACCAATAAATTCTGGAGTGCGTATATCCTAAAACGGCGCAGTCAAGAAGTCAATAAACAGGAAAAAGTCGCACTTTCAGAATCCCAGCAAATGATGGATCAATCACCTGAAATTAAACTTGTCTTTAATCGCAATGTAGTTTTATTACAAAAACTAAAAGAACTCAATCAACTTCGCGCCACAGTTAATGCTCAACTCAAAGTGAAGAATGAGAAATTCGACTTTTTAAAAAATAACTTTAATGACACTAAAGATATGTTAACAAGACGTATCCTCAATGAAGTTGTGGGGGTCGCTCTTAGACAAAAATTTACTAATTTAAGTGACTTAAGTGAAGACGGTGTGAATAAAGGGGACACATTGAAAATCATGTCTGAACTCGAAAGAGACATGCTCATGTGGCGACAAGAATTAAAATCGCTGAACCATATTCCACAAAAAATTGATGCCCTCTTGGTGAATAACAAAAAACTTGATGACCCACTTAGAAAAAAACTCACAAGTACGTTTTCCGACCAGAGAAATTATATCTTACAAATCCAAGATGCTAGCCAACTTTATTTTGATAAAGTCCACGCACTTCACGCTTTAAATGAGCAACTAAAACTCGAAGTTGAATCATACAAAACTTATATAAAAGGACATTTATTCTGGATCCCAAGTTCTGAAGTACTCAATTTGACTAGTCTAAAAAACTTACCCGATGATTTTGAAAGTGTTTTCTTAGCTCTAAGCTGGGGGAATTTAAGTGACCGCTACAAATCGTCATGGCTTTCGTACAAATGGACACACATTACTTTTATTTTAGTTTTCTTCTTTTTGCTGATTTTTAGATTTCTATACCTCAAATTGTTAAGTAAAGATACAGAAATAAGTAAAGTACAAAGTTTCAAAAATACCCTCAAATTTTTCTTGTCTAATACGGCATTAAGCCTGCTCGTTCCTACTTGTTTATATTATTTCTCCTTCGCTCTAAGTCCCCAGGCTGATAGTAGCGCTCATGCGACCATTAGTATTTCTCATAGTTTCAAAGCTTTATCAATTTTTTACTTTTTCACTTTTTTTATCGCTAGTGCAATGCGCCCCAATGGATTAGGGGTAAGATGCTTTGGCTGGGATAAAGAATTATCGGCTAATTATTTTAAGCTGATCAGCCTATGGCTTTATATTGTCGCGCCTTTTATCTTTCTAGGGCAACTTTCGAATAAAGTATATGATGCGCATATCGATAACATCTCTAAATTTGGTATTATTAGTAATGTCCTTCTCGTGTTCGCGATTTTTGTTTATACTTTTATCAATAGGAAAAAATTCCTCCCTGAATTCGAAATCCATGCTAAAGCTCATAAACTCCTCAAACTTGCTTATTTTTCTTCAATCCTTGTCATGTCTTCAATTTTAGTTTTAGCGTTTCAAGGCTATTTCTATTCAGCATTTATCCTTAAGAATCTTACCGTTCGAATGGGGATTCACTGTATCATTATTTTCTTTTTATCTAGCCTCATCCAAAGTTACTTATTGCGAAGACGACAAAAACTTGCCGAACTCAGCGTTCGTAAAAAACTCGCCATTAAAGAAACTGAAAAACTTCAGCTGCAACATGAGGTTCTCATTGAGCAGCAAGAGAAAATCCTAGAAAATGAAATGGTCGAAACTCGTAGAGGCTATTCAAGTCTTCTGAAAATTTTATTCTTTGCTGGTGTCTTCTACATCTGGCAAGTTTTTTTCCCCGCTTTAAATATTCTAGACCAATACACACTTTGGACCCACACAGTAGAAGTGAATGAGGCTCCCGCAATTGTACAAATTACAGTTAAAAACCTCTTGACTGTCTTTATCTTTGTCATTGCCACTTTTTACTGCTCTAGTGCCCTACCTAATATTTTAAAAGTTTTTATCCTCAATAAGCTCTCCTTTGATCAAGGGCAAAAGTTTACAATTGTTACCCTACTCCAGTACTTAATCATTACTGTGGGACTTTTTTATTCATTTGAAAAACTGGGTGTTAATTGGTCTGAGTTTCAATGGCTTATTGCTGCACTTAGTGTGGGCTTAGGTTTTGGTTTACAGGAGATTGTAGCCAACTTTGTATCTGGTTTAATCGTCTTATTTGAGCGCCCCTACCGCGTCGGAGATATTGTCACAGTAGGACAGACTAGTGGTACTGTTTCAAAAATCCAAATTCGCGCCACCACCATTCGCGACTGGGATAGACGCGAACTTATTATTCCCAATAAAAGCTTTATTACGGGAGAATTTATTAACTGGTCATTATCAGACTCCATTAGTCGAGTGGTTATCGCAATCAAAGTACAACTCGACTCTGATGTGAAACGTGTACACAAACTTTTAGAGGACTTAGGGGAGAAACATCCTAATACTTTAGATGAACCTAAACCGCAGGTTTTCATAACTGACATGGCAAGTGATGGCATCTCATTCGAACTTCGTGTCTTTGTCCCTGCAAGTAAGTACCGCTTAACGACAAAGGATGAACTATTAGCCGCTATTCATGGTCACTTTGAAGAACAAAATATTCAAATATCTAGTCCTCATTACAAGATTGATCTTAATCAAAATAGCTCCATTTAAAACAACTGAGCATAGTTTCTAAATGACAGTACTACTTGTCTGCTCTACTTCGTACAAAACGCTTTTACATTCAAGTTCTACTAGTTTGTAAGCCTTCTTAATGAAATAAAAAAGCCCCTTGAACGAGTGAGTTCAAAGGGCTTTTTTTGAAAAGAAAATGAGTTTTTATTTTTCCTCAGAAAGCTCTTTTTCTACTTCTGTGTTTTCTTTTTCTGCTGAAGGCTCTTCTTCTATTTCATCTTCTGCATCACAAATACTGGCACAATTTTCACAGTCAATAACTTCTCTATTTGCTGCTACCGTTGCTTCTGCTTCTGCAACAGCGATTTTTTCAATCGTCTGCAAACTTTTCTCAAAAAGCTCTTTATAATCATCGATACTTGCACCCGTATTAAACGCCATTTCATTGATGCGATAATTCAACTCACGCGCCAAACGTAAATATGCTGGTGATGATTCAATTTTTAGTCCTTGGATATTTGAGCCTAAAGAATTTAAGATAGTTGATATTTGTGCTGAGGGTTCCGCAATAATCCAATACTTACCATCTCTCATAATGATATGCGGTCCATCGTTTCTCGAAGGCAGACGTTGAACTTCTTCTGTATCAATCTCATCGTCCAATACCACTGGCTCAGAGTTTATTACTTCTTGAGTTTCTGCAACAACTTCTGGCGCGTCTTCACCTACTGCTGTTTCTTCAGCAACAAGTGCTGTTTCTTCTGCCACAACTGCAGGCGCATCTTCTGCATTTGTTTCTTCATCTGAAAACATGCCACATGATGCCATCAAAAAAACTGAACTACTCAAACATATTTTTGTTAAAATCTTACGCATAATCTTCCCTTTCTTTTTATTATTAAATCTGACCAATCAAAATATAGCGCCCTCAATAATTTATTAGAAACAATAAATCAAACTTCCGTGATAGAAGCATTAACTATAGAGGGCTTTGTTGATCATAACTTAACAAATTTATTTTTTTGGTGCCATCATAGCTACTTTAAATAATTCGATCATTTGTTTTGTTTCAGGACGCAAGTTCTGAATACCCTCATAAGGCATGCCATAAGTTGCTTTATTATCCGGGTACTTCATTTTACGCATCATGTGACGTTTGGCGATGTTCGCAAATTGACCTCCTGCCCATGGCCCATACTGAATTGAATCCATCGGGCGGTCTTCGCGTGAATCGCGATAGAGATCAAAAATCTTTGCTGCAATGGGATTCTCTCCTGGTGCAGGTAAATGCATCTTATACTTATTTTTGACAATCGATTTTAAGGCTGTGCCCTCATAAACAAAAACATAATCACGACGTCCGTGAGTCTCGCCCAACATAAGGACGCCACTCTGGTCAAAGCCATCAATAATACGATCACGAGGGATATGTTTTTCTGCACCTGCAAGACGCGCAAAAGTGGTGTAAAGATCTGAGACGTGAATTATATCTTCGGCTCTAGTTCCTGGCTCAATAACGCCTTCCCAACGCATGAAGGCATTGACGCGAACTCCACCTTCTAAATGGTCTGCTTTACCGCCGCGGTAGATGCGATCCGACTGACCTGATGGCCCCGCATACTGCATAAAGGGACCATTATCACCCATGATTATAACGATTGTATTTTTGGCTAAGCCAAGTTTATCAATCTCTTTCAAAATATCACCAATCCATTGATCGCATTCCACGATTGATTCAGCGACGGTCCCACCATTCAAAGTCTTAAATTCTCTATTTTCACGGACAAATGACAAAGGAAATAAAGGCCAGTAATTGAGAAAAAATGGCTTATCCTGCTTGGCCAGACGACGCAATTCTTTGATCGTATTTGTTTGGTAACGTTCATTCATGGCGCGGTATTTAGCTTGGCTCCATTGCTCACCGGGCTTGAGGTCGACTTCGTAAAGCTTGCCATCTTTATCCTGTTCTAGGCCTGTTACCATATTAGATGGATCAGCTACAAAACTCTTATCTAAAGTGAAGGTTTGCGCAGCTCCATTTTTTTGAACACCAGTAATAATGTGCTGACGCTCACTATCTTTATGCATAATCGCCAATTGACCTTGCTGGTGAATCGGAAATTCCGCATGCTCAAAACCTTGATTATTGGCATAGGATTGTTCAAGTTCACCCAAATGCCATTTGCCCACGTGAGAAGTCGTGTAACCTGCTTTGAGTAATACTTCAGGCAATAATACTTCTTTACCTGAAAGACCTTCTCCCGATATCGTTGCCTTGGCTTCTACCATGCCAGTACGTACGGGGAGGCGTCCCGTCATCATTGCTACACGTGTCGGCGTACAAGAAGGTTCGCTATACATGCGTTGCATACTCAGGCCTTCAGTTGCAAACTTTGAGATATTTGGGGTCTTATAACCACGGATCACATCTAAGTCCGGCATGCCGATCTCACCAAAACCAAGATCATCTAAAAGGATGTAGACAATATTGGGTGCCTTACCGCCATTTTTCTTCATAAACGATTCAAGCTTTTGCTCTATCGCCATGTCATCTTTTGCCCATTTCTCGGCATTTTGCGCTTCTAGCAAATAATATTCTGCATCGCGAATAATCGGTTCATTTGCCTGAATATTTGAGCTTCCCGCAAATATCGTCGCAAAAGCCATCAGGCCACCGCTGAATTTCTTCATTTTATTAATAGTCATTTTGACACCTATATTTATACTCAATTTACGCAATTGAAATTTTTTTCATCATTCATTAACACCAGTCGATGTCAGTATACATAATTAAGATGCCTTGGGAAGAGCTGTTAAGGCAAAGGAATATTATTAAATAACGGTTAATAAGAGAGGTAAATACTCTTGAACTTTTTTTTGTCTACAAAAAATACCCGCCCCTAAGGTTTAACTTTGAATTTTTAGCCTTTATATTGGCTGATGAAATCTAAGCATCCATCACTCATAAAATACTTTTTAGTCATCTTCTTCATTTTTTTTACTTCCTTCGGCTTTGCTGAAGAGAAGGGCTTTGTCCGGGAACTCTATAGAGATCTAAATATATTTGATAGACTCGAAGATGAATCCCGTCCCAAAATGATTAATCCTCGTGAAGCAGACAATCCCTTTTCTCACCTCGTCAATTTCCCCATTCAGTTTAATACTCATCGCAAGACGGGGCCTGATGATGAAATGAAAAACGTCCTTAATTTGAAGCCTCAGGTACCTTTTATCCTCAGTGATGATTGGTATGTCCTAACGAAAACAGATATCCCGATTGTGACAAAAGGCACCGATAGTACTAAAGACGGATTAGGAGATATTACCTTTACCACTTGGTTTTCTCCGATCAATGATCAACACTGGGCTTGGGGCGCGGGCCCCGCTATTAGTTTTCCCACTGCTACCGATACGACTCTGGGTACAGACAAGTGGTCCGTGGGCCCCTCTGTCGCCCTTGGTTATATTGATGAAACTTGGTTAATTGGGGGATCATTTACCAATATTTGGTCAGTGGGAGGCGAAGGTGACCGCGAAGTTAATTTCACCAGTATACTCCCCGTAGTTAGCTATAAAATTAACCAAAAATACTTTCTGGTGAGCTCCCCCGTAATCACCTCAAATTGGCGTTTAGATGGTGAAACATGGACTGTACCCGTAGGGGGTGGCATCGGCCGCATAGTTAAATTTGATCGACATGTTGTGAGCTTGCAATTTCAGAGCTTCTATAATGTCATTCATCCCGATCACGAAGCGGAATGGACTACACGTTTCCAAATTCAGTATTTCTTTCCTAAGAAACGCAAAGCCTTTTTTGAGCCAAAATAAATAAAACTGACATCCCAGCTGTTTTCATGGCGGTGGCTACGCCGAGCAGCAGCTCGGCCTTTGCTCAAAAACTAAGTTACCAACGCAAATAAGAATTCAAGCGTGGCTTCGGCACCATATGTCGGACGCGCGGTCGTGAGCCCTGTTTTGTTCTTTATAGTCATGTGTGGCTCACGCCACACACTATTTTCTGTCGGGAGAAAGCCCTCGTGAGTGTTGAATCGTTCTTCTCTAAATCCTCACGACTTGTTCAATGCTAAAATCTGGCGACAATATAGGTTGAAAAAGTGATAGCAGCTAATGCTGTAAGCATGATTCAATTAAGCCCAATGGCGTAAGCCTTGGGAAGTATTATAGAGAATAATGTTATGAATGCTGTAAGCATGAATTAGAGCTTTAATGCGTTCCTACAGAACTCACTCATTGTTCATGTACTCGTTTTCCCTAGCTCTGACGAACTAGGCTAAGTTAATGCCTGCTTTCAGCACTAAAAAGTAAATCTAATTCCTTGCCCGATTAATAGTTCATTTCCAGATTAATAGCTCCAAACAGAAATCTTAATTACCTGGCTACGCCGAGCACCAGCTTAGCATTGACTCAAAAACTATGTCACCTTTAATTGTTGCCTACTATTTTCAAGTACTGAGGTATCTTCCTGACATGAAGTAAGAAGTACAATAAAAGAGTGATCAGAGTAAGTCTATTTTTCATGACTTCCAACTAATAAATAAATTGATTAAAGGGATATGAAAAATAAAGCCCGTATCATATTGATCAATAGTAAAACGCTCCTAACAATCAATATTTCGGCAAAAATAATTTGTAGAATTTAAAATTTTGACAGACTAGATTAACAGCTTTTCCATTTCTTCACTCACCAAGCATATAGAATTTACTGAATCTTTGTATTCACAACTCGCGCTTTATTAATTACCTTTAGACAAAATCTCGAAAAGGCTTTAATTTATTATAGAAATGGTTTCCAAAATGATATTCAAAAAACTACTTCCCCTGACTTGTATGCTTGCGTCGGCATTTACCGCAGGAATCGTATGGCTGTAATTATTTAAACTCGTCTCACTATTGATCTCTAAACAATTTTTTAACATAACAAAGGAATTGAAATGAAAAAATTAACTTACCTCTTAAGTTTTTTACTTTTGGGCAGTATTCATGCTCAAGATAATGCACCTGAAGGTGACGACTTATCACTCGCTAAATCTTCACAAAACCCCCTTGGCAATCTCATCTCTGTTCCTTTTGAGTTCAATGGTACTCCTGATATGGGAACCGAGAACAACAATAGCTACACTCTGAATATCAAGCCAGTTGTCCCGATGTCATTAGGCGATGATTTAACCCTCATTAACCGCTTCATTATCCCGGTTAATTATCAAGAAAGTCTTTACCCTGATCAAGGTAGCGATCAAGGTATTGGCAATATCACTTACCAAGGTTTATTTAGCCCTAAACCGACTAAAAGTGGCATTATCTATGGTGGTGGTCCCGTTATTCAAGCTCCTAGTAACTCAAATGATCGCTTTGGAGGAGATTCTTGGGCAGGTGGTTTAGCAGTAGTCGTGTTAGCAAAACCTGGTAACTGGCTTTTTGGTTGCCTTGGACAGCATTTGCAAGATTTTGCAGGTGGTGATAATGTCAGCCAATCTTCTTTCCAATACTTCGTTAACTACAACTTTGAAAATTTCTACCTCACTTCTACGCCAACAATGGTTTACGACTGGACAGCGAAAGATAGCGATGACTCCACTTTAATCCCCGTCGGTGGTGGTGTAGGTAAACTCTTTCACTTTGGTAAAACTCCCGTTGATATTCGCTTTCAGACTTTCTGGAATGTTGAACGTCCGGATGATGTAGGATCTTACACTGCTCAATTATCTGTGAAATTTCTTTTCCCAAAATAAGAATTTTCTAGCATCATTCACAGGGATTGTGCCGCGAGGCACAATCCCTTTTTTGTGTTTTGCTAAAACCCTTTCACAAAAATACTCATACACTGGAAGTTTAGAGGCGATTATAGTTAGTCCAGCTCGCGGAGCTTCTCCTAATAAATGGGGACTTAAGGGATTGTCGCGAAGTGACGAAACTAAATTAGCATAGGACAAAAATCTCACTCCTAGGACAATGAGAAACTGATTTCGTTATTAGCAAAGGCCAAGCTGGTGCTTGGCGTACCCATGCTTGAATAAATTTTACTCTTATGACAATGGATAAATTTTGAGACAAGGCCAAGCTGGTGCTCGGCGTACCCAGGGGTGAATAAATTTTACTCTTATGACAATGGATAAATTTTGAGACAAGGCCAAGCTGGTGCTCGGCGTACTTAGGGGTGAGAATTTAAGCACATACCGAAGCTATGTAGTAGGGTAGCCACCGGATTTATCCGGTGGCCATTGTTAAAAAAATGATATTCATGCCGAAGCTCTTCGGCCGCGGAGGCATTAAAATTAGATGCTAATCTTTATCATCCGCATTGGAATGCGGTGCTCCCAGCTATTGCCACACGATGATCTTATTCAAATACCACGGACTTAGGTCCGTGGCTACATTCCTAAGCTCTTCGAGCTCAAATATCTCTTAAATCCCACTCATTAGTGGCTCTCCGGCCCCGGGGGTATTAAAATCAGACACTAATCTTTATCATCCGCATTGGAATGCGGTGCTCCCAGGCACGACCGTAAAAGATTTCAGCTTACTTATTATATAGCTCACTAAAAAGCCTCGTAGACACGAGGCTAGATTAACAACAAAGCTTTGTTTTTTAACAGGGATTTTCAATCCTTATTAGCGCATTCTTTCGCCTTATGTGAAAACCACAAAAATACTACTCTATAGTTTATAGTTTAAGTTAACTGTGTAGAAGTTTATATAATTGTCGTATTCGCCACTTGCAGTGCGTCCTAAATTATTGGACTGATTTAAATTTTGTTTCCCTAGATCAACATGCTCAAAAGCAACACCTAAAGTGATTTTTTCTGAGTATTTATATTCCGTACCGATACCATAAGATATTATGTTTATACAGGTAGAAACCCTTATAAATATAGCGTACTAAATTTTATTTATAGAAATTTACTATTACGCATATCGCAATACTATACCCGTAAATTATTAATCTCTAAAAGGATTTTTTACGACAGGAATAAAGAGGATCCTAAAGTTCCAATCATAGCCTAAATCATCAGGCCGGACGACGGCATACTGAGCTTCGAAGGCAATACGAACAGGCATTTTACCGATCATATAAATATCTGAATAACCCAGCCCCACTGGAACCGTTAGGGCATTATCAGAATCGGCCTCCCAGTCATAAGTAATATTTGGTGACATTCCCAATAATTCAGTTTTACTTAAGCGGTAATTTAAAAAATACTGTACATCAGTGAAACTGGTACTTTCTCGATCATCCTCTCCTGCATAGGACCACCAATGTTGTCCTAAGGCTCCGTAATTCCATCCACCTACGTTGGGTGCCAAATTAGCAAAAAGAAAAGCTGGACCCGCTTGCCATTTTTCTTGTCCTAAAACTTCGTCTTCTGCAGTTGGGAAGATTTGAGTAAAGCCCACACCCCAAACAGCACCATCTAATTTATCGGGTCCAACTAAAGTTAAAAGTGCTGTATCGCCAAAACCATTAGTACGGTCATTCTGGGGACTTGAATTGTATTGAATCACTGGTCTTACAATCAAATTCCAATCTTCGTCGTTAAATTCAAATGGAATCGACATTACAGGCTGAAACTTAAATAGATTGACATCTTCAGAACCCTTAATTCCATCACCACGTACTTGTCGATAATCATTTTGAGCCCATAGCATCCAGGCTGCCCCTAGTGGATTAGCAGTCATCTTACCAATTTTTTCTAAATCTGGTTTTTCTTCTTTCAGTTGTAGTTCTTCAGCTTCTTCTTCATAAGTATGACGAAGTTCTAGTTCTTGCGCGTAAAGAGAAAAGCTCATACTCAGCATTACAAATACTATTAATTTTTTCATATCATTCCTTTTTTTTTATTAAAACCAGTAATTTAAACCAACTGTAGCAATGTGAATGGCGGCATCGTAGTCACCGCTTGCAGTACCTGCTCCGGAGTCTTGATTAAGTGATGGACTCCCTAGGTCGACGTAAGAATAACCAAAACCAATGGTCATATTTTCGGCGTATTGATATTCCGCACCCACACCGTAGCGATGAATTTCGTCTGAAGGTAAATCAGCAGTCATATTTCCTGAATCCACCATTGAGCTATCATAGCGATAACCACACATCAAAGTCCAATCGGGATTGAGCTTGTAGGCTGCGCCTAAACCAAAACCGTAAGTATCATTGTAGTTACGATTAAGGTCGTTTGAACCTAAACCTGAATCTACTGCAATTTCCCCAAAACGACTCCATTCTTCCCAACTGGCTGATCCATAGAGTTTCCAATCTTCATTGACTTCATGACTAATGCCCATTTTCACCATTTGAGGCAAAGTCATCTCTAAATCTACCTTATCAATGATCCCACCAATAATGCTTCCCCCAGGAGTATTAGAAAAATTAGGTTTATCCTGGAACTCATGCTCTATTTCAGACTGATAAGTAAAGGAAAATCGCGTTGCATCGCTGATTTGATACATCATACCCAAAGTTACACCGAAAGCCCAGTCTTCATCTTCGTATTTCATTTTACCATCGCCGGGAGCCAGTGTATTAATAGCAACTTCAGCCTCATATATGGCATAATCAATGATTAAGCCAAAACCAACAGATAGCTTGTCGTTAACCTTGTAAGAAAATGCTGGAGATAGTTGGAGTGTAGTTAAGGTGACGCTTTGCATATTATAGCGTCCGACCCAATTATCGTCATATTCTAAACTGAGCCCCGTATGAGCATTCATCCCAATACCGAAAGTCCACTGATCATCCAAGTGCTGAATATAATAGGCCGTTGGCATTAACTCATTTGAGCCTATTTTTCCCCCATCATTGCCACCTGTTGTACTGCCTTTATCTTTGAAATCCATATCTAATGATAAGACTTGAATCCCCGTTGAAAACATATCGGCACTAGTGAAAGCCATACCTGCCGGGTTGGTCATAAGTATTGTTGCTTCGTCAGTATTTGTTAAATTACTATTGCCCGCAGTCGCTACACTCGCTGGTGTTCCATAGACCACTAAATCCAAACCTCCTGCAAAGGCTGAGCTCGTTCCCAGTAATAAAGATGTTGCAATAAATTTTTTAAGCATGAATTTCTCTCCTTATTTTCGATAAGTTACAAACTTATAGGTCTAATTATTATCTAACAAGTATTTGAGGCCTGTTATTTAGCCTGATTTTTAATAAAAAATAGTTTAGCCCGCGTGTAGCTGAGTACTAATTCTAACCTAATTCGTACGATTATATTTTACATTAGTAAATATACGCGTGCGTGAGGTCTATTTTAGAGATTTCAACAAGGGCAAAATCACTCTAACCGTTCATAGCTTATGATCAACTTGAGTAAATCAAGGTAGCAATCAAATTATGGCGTATTTTCAAGTCTTTAGAGGTAAAAAAAGCGTATATTAACAGCATGTGGGCGTGACGATTTTAGGACTCAGTAAAAAAGCCCTATTTTAAAATGTATGGTAACGGTTAAAGTGCGGGAATAACCCAAGGTATCAGTGACTTCGCCCATATTTCGTCAAAGTTCAACTCTCTCATTTTCCACTGAGTGATTTTCAGTTTAAAAGAGCGTCCTGTATAAATGATTTTCCCTGCTAAATCGAATAGTTTACGGCGTATGGTCGTTGGGTAGCAGTTCCAAGCAAAGCCCGCAATATTACGTTTGAAAATCTGAAAGAGATTGAAGGATATAATCCCCATTGTGTACCAAAAAGAGTTAGCGTGATAATCGAGACAAGGCATTCTCTCACTAGCAAAGTCTTTAGCCGCACGGTGGGTAAGTTCATCAGCTCCACGAGAATGGTCATAATCAATTAATTCTTGATCGGAACAATCTTTCACATCAAGATTTGTAAGAATAATACGACTTTCCAAACCTAATAAGGCTTCTCCATTTTCTTCTGTTGGTCGTAAAAACAAAGCTCTATATTGCATTTCTTCTGGCCAGGTCGCTCGTCGTTCTTGAAAAGCGAGGTAATGCCAAGTGCAGGCTTTTTTACTATAGATACCATCGAACTCCTCTATTTTTTTATTTGCATGTATCTTGTGGTCTGAATAACGCTTTCCTGCACAAATAAAGTTGATTTTAAGCTCGTCGCAAGCCGCAAAAATCTTTTGATCGTAATAACCTCCATCCATACGCACTATGATCTGAATGTCTTCTCCAAGGGTCTTACGAATCATTGGGGTTATTTCTTGTAACATCTTGATTGCCACACCATCGTGATTTGTTGAGCAATGACCCGATTGAAAATAAGTATCAACATACATACCATCCCAGATGAGGTTGATGGGATGGGATGGTATCCTTCTTTTTTCTTGTATGTACATTTTACTCCTGCGCGACATTTAGCTCCGTCGTTATCGTAGACACTGGAGTCGAGAAAAAGAATGACTTTCTGCAGATTTTTATCTTGGAGAGCACTAAGGAAAATCCTGCGGACTAAAGGACGAAGTAGTTCAAGATCTACCGTATAAGCCTTGTGAAGAATTCTTTTTAAGGCGGCGGTACCTAGAGCTTTTTTACAGCCCAAGAGTTTTTGCCAAGCTTCATCTTTCTGCAAGGTATCGAAAGTTTTTAAACTACTTTCGGTACCGTCTGTAAAAAAGAGCACAAGCTGAAAAAAGGCTTCTTCAAGCTTTATCCCTTTCTTACTTTTTCTTAAATCTTGTAATACCTTCGCAAGTTCATCACAAATGCCAGTGCCATTAATGAAATTAACAAAAGGTGCTAATCCTGATCGTGAACTTAGACAGTTTGTGGTGACTCCAATTTCTTTGATTTTTCTACGACATTCTTTCTGGGTTATTCTAGTTTTTTTGTTTTTCTTGGGCATCGTAACTCTGTGGTGTTTTGGGTTGGTGTTTTTTAGTCGAAACTAATTTAGCCCAAACGCCACTTTTCACCTCCCCAGTGAAAGTTTTATGCCTAAAGCGTATTTCTTAGGTCTAAGTAATTTTCTCTAGGAATTAGATTTATTTTCATCTTTATCCATTGCCTTTAATACCTGTAAGCCCACTACACCAAAACCGATTTCCAGAATCATATAGGCGGTTAAAAGCCAGTGAGGCACACCATCCACTAGAAGGCTCAAAGCTCGTCCTGCGGCTAAACCAAACATAAAGACAATTAAACTGTAAACTGCAGGGCGAGTAAATTTTTCATTTTTAACCCCCATGGACCAAAAGACAACTAAGGCTAAATATAAACCCATTATGGCACGAAATATATGCACGCCATTCGGCGCAGCTACTTCTAAACCAAACATCATTTTCATTGTCTTTACTGGCATCAAGCCATAGCCGAGTGCTATGGGAACTAAACCGAGACATGCCGCTATTAAAAATATTTTTGCGAATTTCATTTTATTTCTCCTTGTTCATTTTTGTCTATTAACTAATTAAGTGAGGCAAGGCCCCGAGTCGCCTGCTTCATAATATTCATTTTTGTCTATTTTAGATTTTCAAAAAATTGCTTAGTGGCTTTAATATTTTGGCTTTGATAAATTTTAATTAACAGAGCAGCGATAAACACTGCTAGGATACTTAAGCCCGTGATCCAACTCAATTCTTTTAAGAAGGAAAATATGTTTATCAACAACACACAGTCAACGGCTATAATTGCAGTTAAAAAGATATAACTTTTTTCCAAATTTTTGATGATATGATTTTTTTGGATAAGCTCAATTTGTTGTAGCTTAATATAAGTATCTGCATCACTAAAGCTGTTAAAAATGCATATAAGACCTGCTCTAGCTTATCGTGATTAATCCTTTGTGATAAAACTACGACAAAAGTAAATATGATTAACAGCAGTTTGAATATCACAGAATTTTCACTCAAAAAGCGCTTAGGAGGCATACCGTATTCAGCAATTTCTGGTGAATTTATTATTTCTAAACTACTTTTTAAATTCTCCCTATCAGCCATACAACGGGCGACAGCGTTAACTTCGACTGGTAGCTGTTTTTTGAGAGGAGGGAAAATGGCTACTAAAACCTTTAAAACGAGATAGCCCAATTCTTCTGCTATGCGAAAATCTTTTCTATGTGCACCACACAAAAGTGCTGGACGATAAATGATTACACGCTCGAAATTAAGTTCTTGTACCGCATCCTCTAAGTCACCTTTTACCTTTAGGTAATTCATTTTTGAATGTGAGTCAGCTCCCTGTGAACTTTGGATATGGATTTCAGGTATTTTTTTATTTTGAGCCCACTTACAAATATCCAAAACTAAATCAAAATCAACTTTGCGGAAAGCCTGCTCTGAACCCGCTTGTTTGACGGTGGTTCCAATACAAATAAAAACGGCATCACAATCTATATCAAATGACTCCAAGGCTTTGTTAAAATCAATGACTTTTAATTTGCTATCAGTCCAAGTTAAAGGCCTTCGACTAGGACAATAAATTTCTGTCCACAAATCATCTTTACACAAGATCTGAGCCAATTCTTGTCCCGTTGCACCTGTAGCTCCAAAAATTATGGCTCTCATTTTTCTTTACCCTGAGTCTCTTTCTTATGATTTTTTTGAATCTCTTCAACTTTGTCTATATAAGATTCTATATTTAAATGTTTATCTAGATTAAACACTAATGTCCCGTAATAAAAAATAGCGCACCAAAGTAGAGTAAAGGTACTTAAATTAATAAAAGTACGTTTAAAGTTAGCTCCCAATTTTTTAGCTATTATTGCATACGTGGGTATGCCGATGAATATCGGTGATAATAAGGCGGCAGTACGATCTCCAAAACGATCCCACAAGGCTTCAAATTTTTTCATCTTTGTCGACTCTTGCTTCTTCTTTAAATTTAAAGAAAAAAACCAAGCTCCTGCATACCAAGCTTTGAGTCCTACCAACATTGCTGGAACAAAGTTATAGGCTAGCATTTCTAAAAAAGAAAAACCCAATACTGCAGCAATTGCTGGGCCTGCGTAGGTTTTCCAAGTACTTAGTAGACACATTAATAAACTAAATAAGATGTAATTTTCTGCGTTAATGGAAACTCCAAAAAAATGCCATCAAAAATGATGGCATAATTATTCTTAATTTTTGCTTTCGACTCGAATTGTATCGTAATTTAAGCCTGCAGGGTTATTGCTTGCGCCCTTCTGTAGAGGGTATTTCCCGAGGGTCATTTGGAATTTCTTTATGTGAGTCGCCGCAGGACCAATTAACCACATGTTATCTGCCATCCAGCGCACATACATGCCTGCTTCTTTGGGTGCTGTCTCAAAGGGGTCGGCATATAAATTAATGATTTCTGGTAAAGCAGATACCGATCTAGTCGCAGTAAATTGATCGCCAGCTTCTTTAGCAAAATTTAGTTTCCATTCTTTCCAACGAATTGCGTTGAGTTGACCTGAGGAAGAGAAATAAAAGAAAGCTTCTCTTGGTGCTACCTTAGTTTTTTCCGTCAAATAGGGAATGAAATTAAAACCATCAGGGTGAATTTTCCATGTTTTCCCATTTGCCTTATAACCATTTTTTAGTTTTTCTACTAATTTATCTTCTCCTGCAGCAGCTAATAAAGTAGGCATCCAGTCCTCGTGTGACATCATTTTGTTGATGCGAGTTCTCGCTTTGATTTTACCCGGCCACCTAATCAAGCATGGACCTCTAAAGCCACCTTCATTTGTCGTTCCTTTTTCACCATTATAAGGATTTGTACCACCATCCGGCCAAGCTACTTTTTGAGCGCCATTATCAGTGGAATAAATCACAATCGTGTTATCAGCTATATCCAAAGAATCTAGCTTGTCTAAAAATTTACCTATATGCAAATCATGTTCATACATTCCATCTGGGTATATGCCTACGCCAGTTGCACCGATATACTTTTTTTGTTGACGTGTCCAGACGTGCATTCTCGTTGAGTTATACCATATGAAAAATGGTTTTTTTGCTTGGTGGGCACGATCAATAAAATCTAAAGAAGCCTTGAGGAGATCTTCATCCACGGTCTCCATTCTTTTTCGAGTGAGTGGCCCTGTATCTTCAACTTTGCCATCGGCAGTTGATTTAATGACTCCTCTTGGCCCAAATTTTTTGTGAAACTCTTTATCTTTAGGATAGTAATAAGTTTCAGGTTCTTCTTCAGCATTTAAGTGATAAAGATTACCAAAGAACTCATCAAAGCCATGATTAGTTGGCAAATGTTTGTCTTGGTCACCCAAATGATTTTTTCCAAATTGTGCTGTGACATAGCCCTGCTCTTTGAGTAAATCAGCAATTGTCGGTGTCCAAGATGGAATACCATGCAATGAGCCAGGTAGACCGATAGAAAGTAAGCCAGTACGAAATGGTGATTGACCTAATATGAACGAAGCACGACCAGCGGTACAAGACTGCTGTGTATAATAATGGGTAAACATCGCCCCTTCCTCAGCAAGTCGGTCAATATTGGGTGTTTCATATCCCATAATGCCGTTTGAATAAGCGCTTATATTCGTTTCTCCAACGTCATCTCCCCACATGACCAAGATATTTGGTTTTTCTTGAGCAGAAATACAAGTGGTTAATAGGCCGCTACAAAGTAATTTTAAACTAAATGAAAATTTCATATGTTCCCTTTATTTTTAATTGACTGCAAAAATATATAACATGAACAAAACAAAATGAAATGAAATGAAAAAACAATCCACAGTCCCTAGTGCCTCTACTTTCCTGTGAAAACTGTACATAAATCTCTTAAATTAGAGTTTTTATCATTTCGTCCTGAAGAAATAAACTTTGCTGGATACGCGATCTTTAAAGATTCGCTACTTTGACCTTTAAAATCATCGCTGCCTGCAATACAGCACTTAAAAAATTTGGACGCATATAGATTTAAGATCTGTAAAAAAAGCTCCTTTTACAGTAAAATAGTGTTAGTTTTATCTCAAGAACCTCTATAGTTAGAATAGTCAAATTAATGATTTTCATCAAAAAAAATAAATTAGGACAAAACAAATGAAATACATACTTACTCTTTTAATGAGTTCACTGCTCTTTTTTTCCTGTAGTCAAACAGCTCATATTGAAGAAGATGAAGATGCCAAGCCCTCAGGTTTTCTAGGTTCTTATGACGAGCTTAGCAAAGGCACAGATGATCAAGTTAACTCAAGATATATCGCCAAAGATATAGATTGGAAGAAGTACAAAAAAGTAAATCTCAAAGCTGTTGAAGTTTGGGCCGGTAAAGATTCTGAGCTCAAGGAAATTGATAAAGAAGATTTGAAAAGCTTACTTACCTATATGCATGCTGAAATGCAGATCGAACTCGTCAAAAGTTTTCAATTAACTGATCAAGCAGGCCCTGATGTTCTCGAAATTCGTTTTGCTATGACTGATGGTGACTCCTCTAACGTAGCTCTCGATACAATATCTACAGTCTTACCAATTGGTCTAGCTTTATCTTTCATTAAAAAATGGACCTTGGGAACTCACCTTCAAGTTGGTGAAGCTCACATGGAATTCGAAGTCTTAGACTCCGTCAGTCGTAAACGCCTTGCTGCGGGTATTGATGCTCGTGCAGGAACTAAAGCACTCAAGGGTAAATTTGATAAGTGGAACGACGTCAAAGAATCTTTTGAATTCTGGACTCAAAAAATGAGATATAAGCTCGTTGATCTCGGTTCTGGTACTCCTACAAAAGAAGATAAAGAAAAAATGAAAGAAGAAAAAGAAGATGCAGAAGACAAATAAAATTCTTCTCAGTAAGTAGTTTCCCAAAGCCCTTCATTACGAAGGGCTTTTTTTGTGCCTTAAACTAATTAATTTCTGCTTCGTCAAGCCTTATAAAACGATCAATGGTTTTATGTTCTTAACCTGAATCCGTGAGCTACATTAAGTTAATCCTCTTGATTTTTCGCCTTCATTGACTTACAACTTTTTTCAAAAGACCTACGGGTATTCCTGCACAAAATTGGAAAGTTCTGAAAACAAAATCCCTACGAGATTATTACAAAGCCAGCTCACGGATTCAGGTCTTAAGTTACACAATTTAATCTAAAATTATTTACTAGGCCTTTTAATTAAGCTTAATTCTCTCTATCATATATAACTCGAATTCGTCAAACCCATTTAGGAGACACACAAATGAAAAAAACATTCTTATTTTTAACGGGGGTAGCTTTACTATTCTCATGTAAATCAACTGAAGAAACTGAGGTTTTAGTTGAACAATCTGAAGCTCCTGTAGAGCAAGTTGCTAAAGTTGAACCTACTGGTTTTCTTACTTCTTATGTGAACATAAAGAAGAATAAAAAAGACCAATTAAGTAGACGGTATGTATCTAAAAGTGCTCAAACGCAGAAATTTAAACAAATCGAGTTCAATCCTAAATTCACTTCTTATGATAGCTTAGTGAAAGGAGACAGGGAGCAATTGAACCTACGCTATGTCTCTAAAAACGTCCAGTGGCATAAATATAAGCACCTGAATTCAAGTAGTAAGTGCAACACCTACTGATTTTCTTAAGTTAATTCCAGTTAAATTTTCAAAAACTTCATATGGCGTCTTAAATTTCAGACATTTTCGAGGTCTACTATTAAGTTTATCAACCGCAATAATGACTTCATTTTCACTGATACCATCAAGCGCCATAGAGTTAGGAAAGTATTGCCGTAACAATCCATTAGCATTCTCGTTTTGGCCTCGTTCCCATGAGTGATATGGTTTAGCAAAATAACTATTACATTCCAATTCCTTGGAGATAGTCTCATGCTGAGTAAATTCTTTTCCATTATCAAATGTAAGAGTATGAACCAAATCTTTGATCGGTGTTAGCAAAGAGATTATTGCATCTTTCACAAGCGTGGCTTTCTTATGAGACACAGGCAATGCTAGACGCAGTTTTGATTTTCGATCATCCATAGTTACAATGGCTCCTTTATGAGCTTTTCCTATAATAGTATCCATCTCCCAGTCGCCTACACGCTCTCGCTTATTAGCTGCCTCAGGTCGTTCGTCTATATCCACACGATTGGGAATCCCATTACGACTATGCTGGTTGCCATAACGTTTGCGATAAGTTTTATTCTGATGACGTAGAAGCTTATATAGCTCACCTCCTGATTCTTTATCTCTAAGAATATATTGATAAACTGTTTCATGATGAAGTAAGATGGATTGGTCATCTTTTAGTCGACCTACAATTTGTTCGGGGCTCCAATCCTTGAGTAAATGCTCATCTATATAGTCCTTAACTTCTTCAGTTAGTTTAATAGCCTTTGGTTTCACTTTGTGTCTTTCTTGAGCAAAGTCATTGGCTTGCTTGTTTCGATAACCACGGAGACCTTTATTACGTTTAAGTTCTCGTGAAAGTGTGCTTGTACTACGATTTAAGTTTTTTGCTATTTTAGTGATCGATGTGCCTGCCTTTAATTCAATTTCAAGGTAGTGTCTTTCTTCAAGACTCAGATGTTCATATGTCATTTCTGACTCCTCTGTTTTAGGTTTGGTCGCTTATAGCAGAGTACATCTGAGTCTTGTTATTCTCAATAGATGTTTATGCTATAAGCAATTAACAGAAGTGTTGCACTTATTATACGAATGCAGGACAAATCAAAATCAATCCTGTTCAAGTTTGGGCTAATATGGATTCTACTTTGAACAAGGTCGATAAAAAAGAACTACAGAACCTTCTCAACTATATTCACGCTCAAGTTACTCAAGCACTAAGTGGCTATTTTGATTTAACTGAATTAGATGGTCCAGATGTTTTGACTATTTCTATTGCTTTAAGTGATGGTGAAGCTTCTTGTATAGCTTTAGAAACAGAATCTTCAGCTATGCCTCTTGGACTTGCAAGTGCCTTTGTTAAAAATTCTTCATCGACTCTTCATCAACTCATAGATAATGCTTCTGTTGAAATAAAAGTTGAAGATGTAAAAACCCCAGATTTATTTTTTGCTGGAATTGATTCAATTACTAACAAGAAAGCTAATTGGAATAGTACTCAAGAAAGTTTTGATTTCTGGGCCTTAAGAGTTAAAAAAGAACTCTTAGCTTGTGGTGCAGGTAAATAAACTCTCTCACAGCTCAATTTTTAAGCCCTTCATCACGAAGGGCTTTTTTTGTGCCTAGATAACAAAAATATAATTTTTTTAGAAAGCACTTGTTTTTTTGTTGCATGCAATTATAATCAGTTATTGCACGCAACTTTCATCCACAAGAAAAGGTTTTCACAAATGAGCGATAAAGATCTAAGTAAACTCTGTCTCCACACCATGACCAACAAGCCCTGGAATTTAGACCAATGTCTAAGCAATTACGAAAAAGCGGGTATTGGCGGCATTTCAGTTTGGAGAAATGTGATTGAAGGCCGTAATCTCAATCAAGTAAAGAAAGATATTGCTAACGCAGGTTTAAAAACCGCTTCACTTGTTCGTGGAGGTTTCTTCACGGGTGATGCTGCACAAAAACAAGCGGCTATTGATGAAAACAAAACTATCATTGATGAGGCTCAGGCTATTGGCGCGCCTTTAGTTGTTCTCGTTTGCGGTGCAACACCTGGCAATACGGTTGAACAAAATTTACAAGAAGTTCGCGATGGCATCGCTGCTATTCTCCCTCATGCAGAGCAAGCTGGAGTTAAACTCGGCATCGAACCTTTGCACCCGATGTATGCCGATACTCGTTCTTGTGTATCAAGTATGCGCTCAGCCAATGATCTAGCTGAAGGTCTTAATCATTCTCATATTGGCGTAACCGTCGATGTATTTCATCTCTACTGGGAAGAGCATTTGAGAAGTGAACTTCTCCGCTGTGGCAAAAATGGCAATCTCTTCTCTTACCATATTTGCGATTGGAAAACTAATCCTGCAGATATGTTAAATGATCGCGGACTCATGGGTGAAGGTATCATCCCAGTTGATCGTATCAGTGAATGGGTTACTGAGGCTGGCTTTAAGGGTTTTCACGAAGTCGAAATTTTCTCCGATCGTTACTGGTCAATGGATCAAAATGATTACCTCGATAAAATCGTTGAATCTTATAAGAAGTTGAAATACTAAAGATTAACAACAAGTCGGGGCCAGCCCCGTACCCCGTGAGGGTTGCCACCCTCAACAGGCGATAATTTGCTCCGCACAATAAAAACAAATAAGAAACAAGTCGGGGCCAGCCCCAAACCCCGTGAGGCTTGCCACCCTCAACAGGCGATAATTTGCTCCGCACAATAATAAATTTTAATAAAAACAAATAAGGAATACACCATGGAAATTAGAAAAATTGGTATCATCATGAACGGCGTAACTGGCCGTATGGGAACTAACCAGCACCTTGAGCGCTCAATTCACGCAATTATGCAAGAGGGTGGGATCAAAATCAATAATGATTTAACTCTGCTTCCTGATCCAGTTTTGACGGGTCGTAACGAAAACAAAATCAAAGCCCTTGCAGAGAAATACGGTATTGAAAAATACACTACTGATCTTCAGTCAGTGCTCGATGACCCTTACTACAAAATTTTCTTCGACTCTTCTGGTACTCAGTTCCGTCGTAAGTTCGTTGAAATGGCTGTAAAAGCTGGCAAGGCTATCTACTGTGAAAAACCAACTGCTATCACTACTGAAGACGCCCTCTATCTGTACACACTTTGTACTGATGCTGGCCTCAAAAATGGCGTTGTGCAAGATAAACTTTGGTTGCCAGGCCTACGTAAATTCTCTATGCTCAAGGAACAAGGTTTCTTCGGTAAAATCCTTTCTATCAAAGGTGATTTCGGTTACTGGGTATTTGATGGTAAAGTAGAAGACCAACCGGTTCAACGTCCTTCTTGGAACTACCGCGAAGAAGATGGCGGTGGTATGATCATCGATATGCACTGTCACTGGCGTTATGTTTTCGATAATCTTTTCGGCGCAGTGAAATCTGTATCTTGCCGTAAAGCAATCATTGTCGACGAGCGTGTTGACGAAAATGGCAATACTTACAAATGTACTGCTGATGATACGGCTTACGCAACTTTCGAAGTTGAAGATGGCACTCACATTCAAATGATTTCTAGCTGGAATACTCGCGTTCGTAAAGATGATTTACTCACTATTCAGGTAGATGGTACTCATGGTTCTGCGATTGTTGGTCTTCGCAAATGCTTAGTTCAGCCACACGCAATTACTCCTAAAGCTATTTGGAACCCAGATATCGATTCTCCTATTGATTACCTCGACCAATGGCATGAAGTACCTGACGCTGGTTTCTATGATAACGCTTTCAAAATCCAATGGGAAAAATTTATTCGCCACGTTGAACTCGACGAAGATTTCCGCTGGTCACTTCTTGAGGGTGCTAAAGGTGTTCAACTTGCCGAACTCAGTCTTGAGTCACATGACAAGAAATGCTGGGTAGACGTTCCAGGTTTGGACTAAGGTCTTAGTATGAGCGAAACAGCTGTTGTTTTAGTAACAGGTGCAAGCCGCGGCCTCGGCCGTGGCATCGCCATAGAGCTCGCAGAGGGTGGTTATTCAGTAGCCATCAACTATGCGGGAAATCGCACTGCTGCTGAAGAAGCTGCTGAGCTCTGTCGCGCCGCTGCACCCAATGCGGATCAAAAGTTCATCCCTATACAAGGTGATATATCTTCTAGTGATTCTCGTAAAGCCATGCTTCAAAGTGTACTCGATCAATTCGGTCGTATCGATGCTTTAGTTAATAATGCTGGTATTGCCCCAAAAGTTCGCGCCGATATTACTGAAGCTAGCGAAGAATCTTTTGAAGAATTAGTGAAAACAAATCTCATGGGTCCTTATTTCTTGACTCAAGTGGTGGCTAATCACTGGTTAGAAGCAAAGCCCGAAACCCTAAAAGGTGGTTTTAGAATTATTTTTGTTACCTCTATCTCATCACATACCGCCTCTGTCACACGTGGTGATTATTGTGTCTCTAAAGCTGGTCTCTCTATGGCTGTACAACTTTGGGCACAACGTTTAGCTGATGAAAATATTCAAGTATACGAATTACGTCCCGGCATCATGAAGACTGATATGACTTCTGGTGTAACGGCTAAATACGATGCACTTATTGAAGGTGGACTTGTTCCTCAGAAGCGTTGGGGTACTCCCAAAGATTTAGGACTTGCTGCAAAATCACTTATTGATGGTGATTTCCCCTTCTCTACTGGTACCGTAATTGACATTGATGGCGGCTTTCAAATCCGTCACCTATAAGGAGAAATTATGAGCGTAGAAATCCCACAAGATATCCTCGATTCACTCACACGAGTAAAAATGCCTTCAGGTGCGAGTGAGCGCCAAGTCAATCAAGTGATTGATATTGCTGGACACAAAGTCCCTGTTTATACAACAAGTTCACTTGTTTTAGGTTCTGGTGCTGCTGGCCTTCGCGCCGCGGTTGAACTCAAACGCAAAGGCGTAGATGTCACCGTTGCGACTAGCGCAATGTTTGGTGGGACTTCTGCTTGTTCCGGTTCAGATAAGCAAACTCTTCATACTGCAGGTACATCTAATCGTGGTGACGACTTTGTTCAGCTAGGCCAAGACATTAGTTCTGGTGGTGCAATGGATAAAGATACTGCCTATATTGAAGGCGCCGATTCTTTGCGCGCTTTCTCTAGCCTGCAATACATGGGCTTGCCACTTCCCCAAGATCGTTTTGGTGCCGTCTTGCGTTACCAGACTGATCACGATGAAGTCGGTCGTGCAACCAGTTGTGGACCGCGTACTTCACGCCTCATGGTAAAAGTGCTCTGTGAAGAAGCTATTCGCCTTGGTGTTGATTTTATGAAAGGCACTACCGGGATTCAAATCCTCAAAGAAGAGCGTGATGGTGAACTCAAATCAAGTGGTTTAATTGCCATTAAGCGTACAGATGAAACTAATGAATTTGGACTCATCGTTATTCTTTGTGATAAATTAGTCTTAGCAACCGGCGGTCCTGGTGAACTCTATCGCGATAGTGTTTACCCAAAAAATTGCTTCGGGTCATTAGGTATGGCTCTTGAAGCGGGTATAGAGGCGGTCAATTTAACCGAGAGCCAATTCGGTATTGGAACTCGTAGAACTGAATTTCCTTGGAATCTTTCGGGAACATACGTACAAGTTCTACCTTATATTTACTCACTTGATAAAGAGGGTAATGAGCACAATTTCTTAGCGGATTACTACCGCACGACTCAAGAACTTGTTTCCAATGTATTCCGCAAAGGTTATCAATGGCCTTTCCATGCAACTCGCATGTTAGATTATGGCTCCAGTTTAGTTGATTTAGCTATCTTCATTGAGAGTAGTAAAGGTCATACTATTTTCATGGACTTTAATCGCAATCCTCAAATGGTTCCTGGAGAAAATGAATTTTCTTTAAAGCGTTTAGATGATGATGTGCGTACTTACTTAGTCAATAATGAAGCCTTACAAGACTTGCCTATTGATCGCTTACGTCGCATGAATCCACTCGCCATTGAACTCTATAAAATGCATGGTCACGATATTTCTGAAAAGCCTTTGCCTTTCAATGTATCTAACCAACATATGAATGGTGGTGTCGAAGTCGATATTTGGGCTCAAAGTTCACTCAAAGCCTGTTATGCTATTGGGGAAGTTTCCGGTACTCACGGAGTCACTCGACCTGGTGGTGCCGCACTCAATGCTGGTCAAGTATTTGGAACGCGTTGTGCTGATCATATTGCTTCAGTTGGAGCTTCTACTCCAGAGACAAGTGAAATAAAAACTCAAGAAAATACTATTGCTGCTGTTCTTGCTGAACTCACCAATGCTGTCGGTAATGAAAAACAACCAAGTACTGATGAAGTTCGAGATATCATTCAAAATCGTATGAGTGATAATGCTGGATTTATTTGCGATAAAGATAATGCCCTTAAAGCTTTGCTTGATACGCAAACTTTTAATCGCAAATTGGAAAAAGGTCTAAGCATCAAGACAAGTCGTCATGCGGCCAGTTATTTTCAGTGGCGCCAAACAGCTCTTTCTGCAGAGGCGGTACTCAATTGTCTCAATCGCTATATTAATAGTGATGGTGGAAGTCGTGGTGCGCGTGCACTTTGCTCAAAGCATGGTTCTGAAATTCCTGAAACACGCATGGGTAAACTCAATGAATATCGCTTTATCGCTGAAAAAGATGAGCATAAATCAGAAAAAATCATTATTAAATTAGATCCAAAAACTAATGATTTTGTGACCTGTACCAAAGATATTCGTGAGATGGAAGATCCCGGCTCCATTTTCTTTGAGAAGAACTGGGGTAATTACCTCACTGAAAAGATCTACGATAAAGGTTTTAAGCATCGTTAGCTTGGTATAAGAGACGTCTCGGTGCTTTAGGACTAAATGAAGTTCTTATCCTCCTGGGAGCGCAGGCGTCTCGCCTGCATTTTCACTCAAGCTCAATCACCCGTCCCTGGGAGCGCAGGCGTCTCGCCTGCATTTTCACTCAAGCTCAATCACCCGTCCCTGGGAGCGCAGGCGTCTCGCCTGCATTTTCACTCAAGCTCGATCCCCCGTCCCTAGGAGCGCAGCGACTAGCCTTGGGATTCTTAAGGGGTGTTGCCACACAGGCGGATAAAAATTATTGGCCCGTACGGCAGTACCTTCAGCGAGGTTTGGGGCAGATCCCCAGTATAAATACCTCCGGTGGCCGAGGAGCCCTCGGGGCCTTACTAAAAAAGGTGGCAGCACGTATAAATACCCTTAAGTTCCCTAAGATTGGGAGCCCCCGAAACCATAACTTAAGCTTGAAATTTTTGATTTTATAAAAATGATTCCACTCAGGTTTTACCTGAGTGGAATTCTCTTTATCCAAAAGCTCTTTGGTGCGTAACTTGAAAGCTGCATGCAAAGATTTAGAGTAGCCTAATAAATTTTAATTCTAGGATCAAAAAATGAGTGTGACTATTTACGACATTGCAAAAGCAGCGGGAACTTCCACCAGTACCGTTTCTCGTGTTCTCAATGGCTCGGCACTCATTGGTGATGAACTCTCGGCAAAAATCCTTGAAACCGCTGAACGCTTGGGTTATAAAAAACGCGCTATTCGCAAACAGAAGAGTCGCGCCATTATAAATATCAAATTAGTTCTCGGTCAACTAAGTGATCCCACCCTACCCCTTTTTTACTCGGTTCCCGAACTTATTAATTCACTTAAAAAAAGCGTACCAGATAATCAAGTCAATATTATTTGTGAAACGAGCACTAAACCCGAAGATCTTTTTGCTTCCAAAAAAGCCGCCAATATTGATGCGGTTATTTTTGCTTTTTGTCACGTCCCAAAGAAGACAGTCGCCTACTTAAAAGAGGCTCAAATCCCTTTTCTCGCTTTGAATCGTGAATTAGCTGATTCGGATTTCATTTCTTATCCCAATACCGATGAAATGAAAAAATTAACAAGTCGCGTCATTAAAGCCAAAAACTCGAAATCAGCCATTTTTATCCAAATGAATAAAGATCTGGATGTCACTATTGAGCGACGCAATGGCTTTCTTCAAGCTTGTGCTGAACTGCAAGTCGACGCCCAAGTTGAAACACTCAAAAGCCTTGCTGATATAAGCGAAGATTTTATCCAAGACCTCCATCAACAAAATTGTCAGGCAGTTGTTTGCATGAACGATATTATTGCCACCAGTTTTATAATGCGCTCTCAGCAATCTTGTTACCAAGTTCCCCGTGATTTTTCTGTTTCCGGCTTTGATGGATCCAGTATAACCGCGGTACTTCCAAAAAAGCTCTGTACCGTAAAGCTCGATATGAATACACTCGGCGAAAAGTCCGGCGAATGGATACTCGAACGCGTTATCAATCGCAGTGAATCTCCTTGCCAAATTAAACTCCCCGGTCAATTCATCTCAGGCGAAACTCTTTAATATTCTTCGATCGTCGTGAATGAATACACCTTGGCTAATGTCGAAGTATGTTTTCCCCACTCAAATCATCAATTGAATTTTATGATTTTTTTAGTTCATTTATATACATTTGGCATTACTGGCGAAAGCCTATTATGATGCTATTTTCGGCACATATAACTGGCCTGTATTAACTAAAGAAATTGATTATATATTGATATATTCGAATGAATGAATATAGTGCCCAAAATTTAACGTACGGATTCATCAAATTATGAAATTTTTAGATGCACTTAAAGAGCAAGTCCTCATCTTAGATGGTGCCATGGGCTCCATGGTTCAATTACTTAAACTCCCCGATTCTGCTTATGGTGGCGAAGAATTTGCCATGCTTTCAGACTTACTCGTTTTTTCACGTCCCGATCAAGTTCGCGATAACATTCACTTAGAGTACCTCAAAGCCGGTGCCAATATACTCGAAACCAATACTTTTGGTGCCAGTCCACTTCGCTTGAAAGAATTTGACTTTTCAAGAATGGATCTCAGCGATTTTGCCGACTTACCTGAAGGGCTCGATCTGCTTGCGAATGATTACGATGAGCTCACTCATTACTTCAATATTCGCGGCATTGAATTAGCTCACGATGCCATTACCAAATACAAAGCAATGGACGAATACGATGGTCGTCCACTCTTTGTTGCTGGCTCTATTGGTCCTTCTAACTGGGTTATTTCTTCCACGGCTGCCAATTTAAATAAAACAGATTTCGCTACTGTCAAACAAAACTTTTACCTACAAGTAAAAGCGATGATGAAAGCAAATGTCGATGTCTTGCTCTTCGAAACTCAGCAGGATATGCTCGAGTTAAAAGCCTCGATTGCGGGTGCGCATCAAGCAGCAGATGAATTGGGTTTCAAAGTTCCAATCATTGCACAAGTAACTGTTGACCAATTCAATAAAATGCAGATCTTTAATACTGATATGGAAGCTGCCTATGCTTCCGTCGGTGGTATTGGTATAGATGTCTTTGGTATTAACTGTACGCTTGGTCCTGAGCTGATGCAGAAAGTTATTCCAGCACTAGCAAAAATGAGTGAATTGCCGATTTCTGTAGTTCCCAATGCAGGTCAGCCAATTTCTGTTAATGGTGAAACTGTCTATCCCCTCTCTCCTGAAAAAATGGGTGAGTACATGCGTGATTACGAAGCCGAAAATGGCATCAATATCGTTGGTGGTTGCTGTGGTACGACTCCCGCTCATATTGCGGAAATCGCAAAATACCTCGCGGGTAAAAAACCTAAAGTTCGCCAAGTTAAAAAGCGCAATCTTATTTCTGGACCTCAAAATGCTTTTGAACTCGACTCTAGCAAAGGCCTGATTCAAATCGGCGAAAGACTTAATGTTCGTGGCTCGAAGAAAGTTCGTGATGCAGTAGAAGTTGAAGATAACATTGATAATGATGCGCTCGAAGATGTCGTTAATGAACAAAATCGCGATCTAGGTATTGATGTTCTCGATGTCTGTATGGATTCCAATATTGTTAATACTGAGAAAGTCTTGCCACGCGTTATCTATGATATGACCACAGATTTTGGTGGTTGTTTTTGTATTGATTCATTCTCTGTAGAAGCTTTAGCCACTGCGATTGATGTTTATCCTGGTCGTCCCATTATTAACTCTATTGCACTCGAAGAGCACTCCCCTGGTGTCAGTAAAATAGATGCTATTATTCCCCTCACTAAGCATCACAACCCGATCTATATTGCTCTTGTAACTGATGGTGATGGCCCTGCCCTTACTGCAGATAAAAAAGTAGAACTCGCCAAAAGAATCATTGCGGAAAGTGCAAAATACGGTGTCACTCCTGATCAATTAATGATTGATATCAATGCTTTCCCTATTGGTGCTGAGTCCATAGAAGGCATGAACTTCTCTTTAGAATCACTCAATTCACTTAAACCCATCAAAGCTCTTCACCCAGATCTCATGACTTCTATTGGTGTGGGTAACTTAACCAATGGTCTAGCTAAAAAGCCTTACATGCGTGTTGTTCTGACTTCTGTGTTTTTGGATGAAGCTTATAAACGTGGTCTTGATGCGGCTATTGTGAATCCCAATCATTTCATTCCTGTCGAATCCATTGACGCTTACGATTATGACTTAGCTAAGCGCGTTCTTTTCGAACGCGACATGGATGCTTTCGAAGAACTCGAGACAATTGCTGCCGCTCGTCGCGGTATTGTCAAAGAGAAGAAATGCTCTTACGATGATATGCCCGTTGAGGAATCCATCTGCGAAAAAATTAAAGATGGCTTCAAAGAAAAATCTGATGGTTCATTCGATAAAGATGAATTCACTTATGAATACAAAGATGCTATCGTCGTATCAATGAAAGATATTGTTGATAAGCACCAACCTCTTGATTTCATCAATGATTACCTGATGGAAGCTATGCGTGAATTAGGCGATGGCTTTGGTCGCGGTGAAGTTTCTCTTCCTCACCTCCTTAAATCTGCCGATGTTATGAAACATTGCATGAATTTCCTTGAAGCCTACATGAAAAACATGAGCGGCGAAAGTTTAGATGGTGAACGTACATTTAAAGGCACCGTCGTCATTGGTACCGTATACCAAGACGTACACTCTATTGGCAAAGATTTGGCTAAAACTCTTTTAGAGAACTACGGCTACCGAGTGATTGATTTGGGTGTCCAAGTACCTCTAGAGAAATTTATCGAAACCGCTGTTGCTGAAAAAGCTGATGCTATTGGTATGTCCGCTCTCTTAGTACAGACCTCTAATCACATGATTTCTGTTCAGCAGTTACTGAAAGAAAAAAATCTTGATTTCCCACTTCTTATTGGTGGTGCACCAGTCAATAGTCGTCACGCTGCTTATGTGTCTATGTACGGACAAGATGATTTTGCCGCTATGAATGGCAAAGTTTTTTACTGTCAGTCAGGTATGGATGGTGTGAATATAATGAACACTCTTATGGATCCTGCTAAACGCGATGGCTTAATTAAAGAGAATACTGAGAAGCTTGAACAATTCTATCGTTTAGCAATCAAACAGGCTGCTGCTCGCGAAGAACGTGAATCTGGTCTAGAGGCGCGTAAAGTCGACCTAAGTAATTGGCAAGCTCCTACAGATAAAGCCATTCGTTTAGCTGACTATAATGTTGCTATTACTGACCTTAAGCAACACTTTGATTTGCGTACACTTTATGGCCTCAACTGGGACTTCGGTGGTAAAAAATCTTGGGTCAAAAAAGGCGTTTCTGAGGATGACCTCAATCGCATGCGTGATGAATGGGTTACAAAGTCCGATGAAAATAATTGGATCACCCCAATTTCTCGTTTCGCTCTCTTACCTGCTCAGAGTATTGGCAAAAATTTAGTTGCTGTCTATAACCCTGATAACTTAGAAGAAGAATTGGGACGCTTTACTTTCAATGATGTAGCCGGACGCGAAGATCTTTGGTCTGTACCGCAATATATCCACTCAAAAGAAAGCGGTAAATTTGACCTCATTGGAATTCAAATTTCCTCTGGTGGCGCCAAAACTGAAGAAGTTATTACTGAGATGCGTGATGCTGGTGAATTGGAAGATTGTTTCTTATTGCAAGGTTTATCTGATCGTGTAGCAGAAGACATGGCTGATCAAGCTCATGGCGCGGCTCGTAAATTAGCTGCTGTTGATTTAAACCAAGGTTGTCGTTATTCTCCTGGTTACCCTGCAATGCAAGATATGTCCAATAATCAGCTCATTTTTGAACTCCTCAAAGCTGATGAGATGGGTATCAGCATGACTGAGGCCGATGAATTTGCTCCGACTTCAACAACTGCAGCTTTTGTCGTTTTCAATTCAGACGCAACTTATCAATAAAGAGCTCTCACAAATATCTCATCCTTATGAGGTATTTGTGAATACTTTTAAAGTGATTTTTTAGCATGCACGAATTCCAAGACAAAGTAAAACAGTCCAAGCAACAATTGAGCTCCATAAAAGGCTTTATTGTTGCTCTTATTTTCTTTGTTATCATCATTGCTATTGCCAACCCCTTAAGTTCCTGGTTGGCTGAACGTGGGTTTAAAGAAGGTAAAACTGAATACGTTTATCTCGCGGCTGGAACTAAACGAAATTTACTCAATTATGAAACGGCTGAAGAACTTTATCGCCGACTCATAAAGACCTTTCCTCAAAAAAATGAGGCGGCTTTTTATCAACTTGCCTTTTGCCTTGATCGCCAAGCTAAAAAGAAAGAAGCTATTGAAGCTTATTCCGAGTATCTTAAATATTTTCCTTCAGGTGAATTTTCGCTAAAAGCACAAGAAAAACTGAAGGCACTCATATCTAAGAACTAGCGTTTTTCTCTGAACTAGTAATCCGGCAATGAATTAGAGATAAAAATCTTAATCGAAAATGCTGTAAGCATGACTCAATCAAGCCCAATGGCGTAAGCCTTGGGAAGTGTTATGAATGCTGTAAGCATGGATTAGAGCTTTAATACGTTCCTACAGAACTCACTAATTCTTCATTTACTCGTTTTCCCTAGCTCTGACGAACTAAGCTAAGTTAATGCGTACTTTCAGCACTAAAAAGTAAATCTAATTCCTTGCCCGATTAATAGTACCATTTTTGATTTACGTGCAAAATATCAATAATGAGACTCTATATTATCTCATAACCGAGAGCTATATATGAAACGTTTATTACTATTTTTATCGCTCCTCTTCTTTCCTTTTTTAGGAAAAACAGAGGACGTGGGCTACTTAAATTGGACAACTTTTTCAACAAAAATTGATGATGTAAAGTTAAGTTTATTTCTGGATAACCGCTTTCGCAATGGTGTTGATGATCATTATTTTCGCTTTGCTTCAATTCAATTAGCCTACCCCATTCACGATAATGTCGATATAGGCTTTAATTATAGCCGTTATGATTTAAAAGCAATTGATGGTGAATGGAAAGATGGTCGTCGCTATGAATTCGAATTAAACCCTCATTACACTTTCACAAATGACTGGAAGTTAAGTTTGCGGAATCGCTTAGAGTTCCGTAAAATTGAGGATAAAGGAAGTGATAATACTCGCTCGCGTCATCGTTTGAAAATCGATATCCCTATAAAAACGAGGTGGCAAGCTTTTAAAGGTTTCTTTGCTAGTAATGAATTTTACGTCGATTATGATGATTCGACTCGCTGGGTTGCTAATGATTTACAACCTTTTGGTCTAGATTTCCAAGTTGCCGAAAATATTTCTTTTTCTGTCTTTTACATGGAAGAATACGGGCGACTCAATGGTCAATCAAGTTGGGACTCGAGTGCACTTATCGGTACATCTCTCATCATTAATTTTTAGCTTATACACATTTTTATATCAGTAAAACAAACAAGACTCTATTAACTCATGTCGTCGCTATTTAAATAGTATTTTCATTGCTGAAAGCACAGATCAAAGATCTTGATCCATACTTTCTGCATTAATAAATCTAGTCTATTTTTTGTTAATCATATTCATGATTTGATCTTTGTATTGCCATCCAAAATAAACGATGGCTCCAATAATGGCCAATTTAATAATGAGGCTTAAGAAGCCGCCCTTCTTTTTACCGCGATAAACTTCCATATTCGCATTCGTTCTGGCATGACCTTCAGCACAAGTTGCCGAACAAAAATGACTACCATCAGATTCAACTACACAATCTTCACAAACGGGTTTACGGCAACTCAAACAAAGATTTGAGGCTGCTCTATCCGTGTGGTTTAAACAAACTTTATCTGCTACTGACATAAACGACTCCTCTGGTTTGCGTTCCTTCTATAATAAAACAAAGTTGTTAGCAAAACAAGAATTCCGAGAGTTTATGTTTGCGGATTTCGCAAGTTCCCCTGTTCAACAGCAATGGCCACTCGCACCAAAAGTGTAAAGATAAATAAACCTAAAGACCAAATTCCTACGGTCACGCATAGCTCAACCCAAGAAGGTGAATATTCAACAATTTCTCCAAGGGGTGAAGGAATGAATCCTGGGACAATTAAACCCATTCCCTTTTCGATCCAAATCCCTAAAAATAGCAATAGGCATGCAGGGTAAAGAAATACAGGATTCCTACGTAACTTATGAAAAGTCAGAGTTATTGTCGCCAAAATATTTAGACTTATTCCTGTCCAGATCCAAGGCACTAATGCATTATGACCATGTAAGCCAAAAAATAAGTATTGAGCACTCAGACTATGGTGAGTTGGTGTATAGAACTCTTTAAATAATTCTGAGCCCAACATCAATAAGTTTATTTGAGCCGCGACTGTAATAATCATCGCCATTTTATTAAAAGTTTTTGCAGGAATATCATAAGTCGTACATTTGCGAATTACCCCTAGGGCTAAAATCATAAAGGCTGGTCCACCTGCAAACGCTGATGCTAAAAATCGTGGTCCTAAAAGAGAGCTATTCCAGAATGGACGTGCAGGTAAACCCGCAAGTAAAAAAGCCGTTACCAAGTGAATCCCCACAGCCCAAAAGACTGAAAGATACATCAGCGGAACATATATTTTTTTATTAGGCTCGCGACCACAATATTTTGAATATAAAATATAGGCGGGAATACAGACGTTTATGGCTAAGTAACCATTTAAAACTATGACATCCCAGGTCAACATTGATTGAGGCCAATTAAATATTCCTACAATAGGCATCATATGCCATAAATTTTGTGGTCCACCCATATCTACAGTGACAAAGCAAAGACACATGATCAAAGCTGAAACGGCTAAGCCTTCACCAATGAGAACCGCTTTACTAAAATCCACATCATGTAATACATAAGCGGGCATAACCAACATCACCGCAGCGGCAGCAAGGCCGACTAAAAAGGTGAAGTTCGAAATATAAAGTCCCCAACTAATGTGATCATTCATACCTGTGGTAATCAAGCCTTCATCCAATTGGACTGTGTAGGCATAAAAACCGATCATCATGAATAAACTAAGAACGCCCATCCATAAATGGAAGTTTTTGTTACCTTTAGTAGCCGCAGCTAAACTATCTTTTATAAAACTTAAAAAATGCATGATTTATTCCTTCATCAATCCATGTAATACCAGAATTTTGGCTCAGTTCCCAAATCTTCTTTGAGGCGAAATACTTTTTTATTTTTAAGTATGTAGTTGAGTTCACTATCTGGATCTAGAATATTACCAAAAGTTCTAGCTCCCGTAGGACAAGCCTCTGCACAGGCAGGCTGTAAACCTTCACGAGTTCGAGAAATACAGAAAGTACATTTTTCCATTGTACCCTTAGTACGTAGGCGGTTCCCTAAATAATGCTGTTCTTTGTTAATTTCTTTAGCTGGTACTTCAGGCTCATTCCAGTTAAAACGACGCGCCCAATAAGGACAAGCTGCTTCACAATAGCGACAACCCACACACCAATCATAATCAATGACCACAATTCCATCTGGCTCTTGCCAGGTGGCTTGAACTGGACAAACCGTCGTACAAGGAGGGTTGGCACATTGAAAACATTGTGTTCCCAAATAAAAGTGCCCTTCTGCTGGAACCATGTGAGTGTAATCTGCTTTACCCTCTTCTAAATCTAAATGACCATTCTCCATTTCAAACATTCTAATATATTGCATATTAGTTTTGCGATCTTGATTATTTTCTTCTACACAAGCTTCTATGCAGTCTCCGTAACCCTGACATTTTGAGATATTAAAAGCATAACCATAAAGAGTGTTTGGCTGAGCTTTTGTGCCTTTAATTTCTGGTCTCACGCCATGATCTATCTCACTTAAGCGCTCTAGACGCTCAATACTTGCTTCGCGCTCCTTATCTGTCATTAAACGGTAATTACTTTTAAAATATTCATCCATTTTAATACCTGCACGTTCAGCTTTTTCCTCTTTTCCAAAAGAAAAACTACTCGAAGCTAAGGCCGCTCCAGCTGTTGCTGTATTGCGAATAAACTTTAATGCTTCACGTCTATTCACCGTTTTGTTTAGTGCACCTGTATCGATTGCATTTTCATCCTTTGGATCTTCACAAGAACAATTTCCACCACAAGAATCACTGGATTTTTCTGCTTTGTTTTTCAAATAGTTTAATTCATTGGTCGCGCTTGATTCGAAGCCAAAAAATGATCTAAAATTAAATTTTTTCATCATAATTCCTTAGTGATTTTTACCCGTTCTAGGGATTGTCGGACGTCCCTTTGGATGGCGTTGAGTGAAGGATGGACTATGGGGGTTATGACATTCAGTACAGTTCATAACCACGCGTTTTCCATACCACGAATGAAGTCGCTTACCATGTGCTCCTCCTGCCCAATCACGTTCCTGTTCAAAATGGCACTGTGAGCATAATTTATAGGCGTGATTAAAAGAAACTTCATCGCCATTATTGAGTCGTAAGCTATCCATATTTTTAGCATTATGGCATGTTCGACAATCCATTACTGCTTGATTCGCATGCTGCATTTTGATATCTAAATGCATTAAGGCACTACGTTCATTTTGCTGTTGGCGATCGGGAAGTTCATCTTGGTGACAATTTGAACAAGCAAATTGACCTATCTTAGATGTTCTATCGGCAACATAAAATTCCTTATGCCCCACCATCTTAACTAAATGAGATTTAATTCCTTGGAGTTTGTGGGCAACTTCTGGAAGTTTTTTTTGCGATAAGTCAGTTTTTTTCTCTGGTGAACAGGAGAAAATAAGCAGTGATAAGCAAATAAGCTGTAATTTGAGAAAGTTCACTTATCCCTCTTCTGCTCTATCAAATTATTTCTTGAACGAATAAAAACTTCCGGAGTCGTTTTCGGTGTATGGCATTGTACGCAGTTAACGCGCTCTGGGTGAGGACAACGAATTTCGATTAAGGCCGCTGGGCCACTATGACAAGCTTGACAATTCTCTCGTAGTTGAAGACTATGAGGAATCTGAAGAGGCCCACCTGGTAAAGCTGATTGCTTTAATTTTGGTGGATCTATTTTCTCCCATTCACTTCCTTTAAATAAATCATTCGCTTCATTTAAACCGTGACACTGAAGACAGTTTTTGTATTCCGGGTGAGGTGTTACCGGAGTAAAGCTTGAAAACTGCGGAGCATAGCCACCCTTTTCATGACAGACATTACAATTCTGAGTTAACTGCATTTCTTTACTCACTGGGTGGGGTATATGTGGCGGCGCACCTGGGTAAGCTCGACGTTTATAATATTCCTTTATACTCCTCGCTTTTGCTCCACTTGGATTAGTCGCATTCAAGGGTGTCGTAGAACTCACTTTTTGAGCCTGAAACTTGGATTGAGGAATAAGGCCCATTGGAGCTAAGCGCTCTACTTTCACCGTAATGTCTTTTAGCTTGTGTTGTTTTCTTAGATAGTTTCCTACTCCAAAAACAAGGACAAACATCAAAGATAAACTCAAAGCTACTTTGATTAAGCGAACTATGAATTTTTTTTCATTATTCATTTTTCAGCCTCATATTTTTTCGATTCTAACCGAACATTTTTTGTAGTCTGGTTGTTTAGATATTGGGCAATAAGAATCTAGAGTTAGTTCATTGATCAGATAGTTTTCGTCGAAAAATGGGACAAAAACTTGACCGTCAACAGGGCGACCGCGACCATCTATTTTTACTTTAAAATTCATTTTTCCACGACGTGTAACTAAACGAACTTCTTCTCCATCGAGAATATTCATTCGTTTGGCATCATCACGACTCATTTCTACATAAGCTTCCGGAACTGATTTGTGTAAAGTAGGAATGCGGCGCGTCATTGAACCTGAGTGCCAATGCTCTAAAACTCGACCCGTACACAGCCAGAAGGGGTATTCATTATCTGGAACTTCTGGTGCTGGTTGAAAAGGTCTCAGCCAGATATTTGCTTTGTGATCTTTATTTCCATAAAAATCAAAACCACTACCTGGCTTACATGCAGGGTCATAATCTGAATTGAATCGCCATTGAGTCGATTTTCCGTTCACATAAGGCCACATGGCTCCTGCTTGACTTTTTAAGACCTCATAAGGTGCCATTCCATGTTTTGACCCAGCTTGGTGAAGGCAATACTCTTTGTAAATTTCTTCAATATGATTTTCATCATCCCAAGGAAATAAATTATTATAGCCCATGCGACGAGCTACTTCCATGAGCTGTAATGTATCACTCATTGCCTCGCCTGGGGGTTCTACTAATTGATCAAAATGCTGTGTTCTTCTCTCTGAGTTCCCGTACATACCTTCACGCTCAATCCACATAGCTGAAGGTAAAATAACATCGGCAATGTCAGTCGTCGGAGTGGGATAAATATCGGAAACCACAATGAAACGACCTTCTTTCTGACTCGCTTCTCGATAGCGTTTTAACTTCGGCATTGTTACCATGGGATTAGTCACCTGAATCCACATGAAACGTATATCACCACTATCCAATGCTCTAAACATATCTACTGTATGGTAAGTTGGTTTCGATGGAATATGGTCAGGGTCAACTCCCCAAATTTTAGCCGCATGTTCACGGTGTTGCTTATTCATAACCACTCCGTGAGGGAGTTTATGAGTTAGCGTACCCACTTCACGTACTGTACCACAAGCTGATGGTTGACCTGTTAAAGAGAATGGACTATTACCAGGAGTGGAAATTTTTCCTGTGAGTAAATGAAGGTTATAGACGAGATTATTGATCCACGTTCCACGTGTATGTTGATTCATTCCCATACACCAAAGAGACATAACTTTGGTTTTCTTACTACCATATAAATGAGCTAAATAGCGTAGATCATCTGCACTCACACCCGTGTATTTAGCTACCGCTTCAGGAGTATAATCATCTAGAAAATCACGGTAGGCTTCTAAATCAGAGGGCTTCGCTTCATCTGTGAATTTATAGCCATCTTCTAGGCCATAACCAATTGTCGCATGACCCTCAATTTTTGTTTTTCCTGATTTAAAGGAGACGTGCTTATCTAAGAAACTTTTATCAACTTTATCTTCTTTCAATAATTCATGTGCAATGGCATTCGCGATCGCTAAATCAGCTTGAGGAAGGAATAAAATTTGTTTATCTGCCGCTTCACCCGTTCGTGTCGTACGGGTTTCCATAGAAATGATTTTTACTGATGGATCTTTCAATCTTCTATCTAACATGCGACTAAATAATATGGGATGCATCTCTGCCATATTATTGCCCCACAAAATAAATACATTTGCATGATCTATATCATCATAACAGCCCATTGGTTCATCTGCACCGAAGGATGTTAAGAAGCCTGTAACAGCACTTGCCATACAGAGACGTGCATTGGCCTCTAAGTTATTAGTTCCAATACCCGCTTTCATAAATTTCGAGGCTACATAACCATCTGGAATTGTCCATTGACCTGAACCATAAAGTGAAACAGAATCTTTTCCGTGTTGTTTTATAGTTTGTTGCATTTTTAAAGCGACTAAATCTAAAGCTTCTTTTATGGGTACTTCTTCTAATTTACCGTTTTTACGAACCATTGCTTTTTTGAGGCGGTCACTACCGTAAAGTGCCTGAACTGAATGATAACCTTTGACACAGCATAAGCCTTTATTAACTGGAGAAGCGGGATCGCCCTTAACTGCAACCGCTTTGCCATGAGAAATTCCCACCAAAAGACCACAACCCACACCACAAAAACGACAGGGTGTTTTTTTCCATTGAAACTGATCATCTTGATCCATTAATTCTGCGCGTTGCGCAAAGGCCGTCCCTGGTAACATTGCATTAGCGGCTGCTACTGCAGAAGTGTAAGCCATACCCTTTAATAAACGTCTTCTTGATACATTATTATCCATAATATTTGTCCTCAATTTTGCACTTGTCCGAAGGATAAGACAAGGCAATTTATATCTTTTACTTGCTTGATTTTTTCTTGAAGAAGCTTTTCGTGATCCTTATCCTTGGTCTCTGTAAGTAGAATGATAAGTTTCTTGTCATCCGAAAGCGTAACGTCACACTCAGGCATACTAGATAATTTGCTCATGAGGGCCTGTTCTTTTCCCTCGATTGGGTAGGCGAGATAACTACAAACTGGCATAATAAAAACTCCTTATTAAATAATAAAGATATTAGCAAGAAAGGCATGAACCAAAACAGCTTTCATATATGTAAAAGCTTGATATAAAGGAGTTTTTATAGATCCATAAAAATCTAAATAATCTCCCATATATAGCGATCATCCGAAAACGGACTCTTCTTGTATTCCGTAAACGGATGAGTTTGAAAATATCTATTAAATTATTTTTATATATAACCTTAATAAATAAGAACTTATGTCTTAATTTGAATAAACTCCTTAAATCTTGCTAAGATTAGTCTTTATAAAAATAAGGAGATAGACATGAATAGCTGTGTTTCTGAGTTCGAAAATAAAAGCCTCGGCGAAATTGTGAGTAAAAAGCCTTGGGCCGCTTTAGTCTTTGAAGAATTTAAACTCGATTATTGCTGCGGAGGAAAACAAAGCCTACTCGAAGCTTGTCAAAAAGCAGAACTTGACACTCATCTCGTAACAGAAAAAATCCAAGAACAAGAAGGACAAGCTAATAATTGGGACTGTCCAAAAGAAAGCCTAACAGAACTTTGTGACCATATTGAAGAAGCTCACCATCGTCATTTAGAAAACTTACTTCCAGAGCTCGAGCATCTCATTCAAAAAGTCGCTCATGCTCATGGAGATAATCATCCCTTTTTACATGAGCTTTTATTCGTTTTTCAGGGCTTACATGTGGAACTTATGCAACACATGGGCAAAGAAGAACAAATTCTTTTCCCCTTCTGCAAAATAATTGAGACCAGTACTGAAGCACAAAGTTTCCACTGTGGCTCAGTAGCTAATCCCATCAGAGTTATGTGCATGGATCACGATAATGCCGGTGAAGTTTTAAGGGAAATCCGTCAATTAACTTCCAACTATGAAATCCCTGATGATGTCTGTACGACTTACCGTATCATGATGGAAGAACTCCAGGCATTTGAACTGGATATGAAACAACATATTCACAAAGAAAATAATGTTCTTTATCCCATGGCTCTAAAAGCAGAGGCAAGTCTGCATTAAATCACATGACCAACTCGACTTCACATATAGCTTTTGAAAAAAAAGTCATCGCTTCAATGATTAGGATTTATTGCGATCATAAACATTGCCAAAACAACGAGCTTTGCGAAGATTGCCATAAAATCTACCATTACTGCACTAAGCGTCTAGATAAATGCCCCTTTGGGGAGAACAAACCTGCTTGCCAGAATTGTCAGGTTCACTGTTACGAAAAAGTGATGCGACAAAGAGTCCGAAAAATAATGTCTTATGCAGGTCCAAGAATGCTGTACCGGCATCCTTTCATGAGTTTGAAGCATCTTTACCAAAGTAAAATTATTAAGGCTTTGAGCCTTAAAGAATATAAGCAAATTTCTTAATACATGAAACCTACTCACACTATAAAACTTTTAAAAATAAACATACAGGTAAGATATGAAAAAAATAAACACTTTTAGAACTTGGCTATTGCTCAGTTTTTCATTGTCAATAATCCCATTATACGCCAATGCAGAATTAATTAGCGAAGGGGAAAAAACTTACGACGCTAATTGCGCTGCCTGCCATCAAAAAAAGGGTATTGGTCAAGTGGGCCTTGCTCCAAGTATTGGCAATAGAGATTTCCTTGCTATCGCCTCCGATGACTTTATCAAAAGTGTTATTGCTCAAGGTCGAGCAGGTACTGCAATGGTGGCTCGCCCTGATTTATCTGGACAGAAAGTCGATGCTATAATTGCCTTTTTACGTTCTTTGCCTATTTCTAATCCCAAAGTTATCAAAGTTGATAATTCCTTGAAATTTACAGGTGATATTAAGAAAGGTGCCGACCATTACCTTAAGTTCTGTTCTTCTTGTCACGGTACAGAAGGACAGGGATATTCCTATGGTGGTCCAGGACCTGGTATTGGACTCCCTAGTTTTTTAAACCAAGCATCTGATGATTTTATTTTTCAAACTCTCAAACATGGACGTTCGGGTACCGCAATGCTTAGCTTTATAGGTGCTACTGGCTTAGCTAACCTAAGTGAACAAGATGCCAAAGACATCATCGTTTTTTTGCGCAATATTGATAAGACTACCACAACTAAAACATCGGCTCCTACTGGCGCATCACAATATTCACTCTGTGTGAGTTGTCACGGCCAAAACGCAGAAGGGAATATCGCTCTGAAAGCTCCTGCTCTCCAACATTTAAGTGAAGACTATATCGTTAAGAGCTTAAAAAAATTCAAATTAGGCGCTCGTGGTTATGACCCTAAAGATATTAATGGCGCCACAATGAAAAGCATGGCGGGTATGATTGCTGATGACAAAACCATGGTGATGGTAGCCAAACACATAAAAAGCTTAGCTGTAAAAACACCCGCAGCCACCATCAAAGGTGATGCCACTTCTGGTGCCGCTCTTTACGCCATGTGTGTCGCCTGCCATGGCGCTAATGGCGAAGGTAATCCTCTACTTAAAGCTCCTGCACTCGCAGGGCAAGCTGATTGGTACATTGTTGCTCAACTCAAGAACTATAAAGCGGGCTTACGCGGTGTTCATGCTGGCGATCCCGAGGGTGCCTTAATGCGCCCAATGTCGATGATTTTAGCCAATGATCAAGCCATCAATGATGTTGCCGCACATATACAAAATTTATCAAAAAATAAGAGGTCAAAATAATGAAACGACGTTCATTTATAAAAGGCTCAGCCGCCATGGGTGCGGCCGCTGGTGTATCAGGAAGCAAAGGCTGGGCAGTTCCCGGCAGTGATAAGATTGAACTTGAAGGGAAAAAGTGCGCTACTAATTTACTGGCTGCTTGTCCTTATTGTGGTGTGGGTTGTGGTACCATTATTCAGACGAAAAATGGCAAAATCACTAATATCCTCCCCGATAAAGATCACCCCACTAACAAAGGTTTACAGTGTATCAAGGGCCTCACCTCTGCTGAAGCCATCTACGTAAATCGCTTAACAAAACCTCTCATTCGAAAAGATATGTCCGATCCTCATACTGGACATATTTCAAAGACAAAAGGCTCTTATGACCCCAAACATTTCCGCGAAGCAACTTGGGAAGAAGCTGACGAGTTAATTACGGATAAAATAGTTGAATTAGTACAGGAATATGGTGGTAACTCTATCGGACTCTACGGTTCTGGACAACTTCCCGTTGAAGGCCAATACTTAGAAAACCTCTTCATGAAGGGGGTTTTAGGTTCTAACACAATCGAAGCTAACGCTAGAATGTGTATGACTTCAGCTGTTACGGGTTACTTCAAGGCTTTGGGCTCTGATACGCCTCCGACCTGCTACGATGATATCGAAATTTCAGATATGATCTGTTTTTGGGGTCACAACGCTCGCGGTTCACACCCCATTCTCTACTGGCGTGTAGCTGATCATAAATCTAAAAATGATATTCCCACCCTCTGTGTTGACCCACGCCGTACAGGTACGGTAGCAGGGCTCGAGGAAATCAACCCTGAAAACAGTACACATTTCCCCACCATTAATGGGGATATCTCCATTCATAATGCCATTGCTTATGCGATCATGGAAAAACATCCTGAAGCAGTCGATTGGAATTTACTTAAAAATCACACCACTGGTTGGGAAACTTACGTAGAAGAAGTCAAAAAAGACTACCGTCCTGAAGATGTAATTGATCGTACCATGATTCCAGCTGAAGAAATCTATGCACTAGCTGCAACTTGGGCCGAAGCCTCGATCAAAGGTAAAAAACGTGGTCAAGGTGGCGTGCTTGCCTTCTGGGGCATTGGCTATAATCAACACCTACATGGTCAGCATAATACGATGAGTCTTATTAACCTCATGGCTTTAACGGGTAATATTGGTCGTCCTGGTTGCGGACCGCATTCTCAAACGGGTCAGCCTAACGCCATGGGTGAACGTCTCACTGGTGGCCTCACTGGTCGCCTACCCTTTAATATCGGACTTGATGACGATAAGCACCGTGCTGTAATGGCCGAAGCTTGGGGCGTTCCCAAAGCCCGTCTCGATGCCGTTGCGAGTGCCGCAAATCCTGGTATGGCAGTCGGCATGATGGAACGCGCTCTTAAAGGTGAAGTCAAAGCCATGTTTATGATCTATGCTACGCATATTGACCTCCCAGATGCTTATAACTTATCGCGCCCAGCGATGACCAAAATGTTCACCGTCTCTCAAGAGATCTACAAAGACGCACCAAATAATCTTTACTCAGATATCATTCTACCTGCAGCTACTTGGGGTGAATGGGTCGGTGGAACCTACGTTCAGTCCGAACGTCGTTTCTACGTTTGCGATGGTACCGCCAACCCGGTGAAAGGTTGCCGTCCAGATATGGATATGGTCATCGATAAAATTAAATCAATCGGTGAAAAATTAGGTCTTGATCCCAAAAAGATCGCACCTTATGAACGCAAAGAAAATGGTTATTATGATCCTGAAGAAGTCTTCCGCGATTTCCTTAAAGCCTCTAAGGGAACAGATGCCGACCTTACTGGAATTCTAGAAGTAGAAAAAGAAACGGGTAAATCTCCCTACCAACAAATTCGTGACCTACGTGGTATTCAATGGCCTGCACCTACTGCGGCTATTGCAAAAGCAGGGGGAACTAAACGTCGTTATATGGGTCAAGAATCGTACTGGCCAGATAAACCCTATGCAGAATTTCGACACCCTGATGGTAAACTGCATATCCACATGTGCCGTCAGGATTATAGCAACTATAAGGAAGTCACCGACGAACTCAAAAAACTCGGTACAGATCCTAATTACTTTGCTATTGATCACCTCGATGTACTCGTGAAGGCCCGTGATGCTGGCTTGACTCCCGAGCTTCCGGACAAGGACTTCCTCGGTAAAAAAATCGGTACTGTCCCCAAAGACAAATTCCCCTTCTGGTGGGCTACTGGCGTAGTTTACGAGCATTTCCATACTGCGAAAACCATCCGTGCGGGTACTACGAAGAAACTCGTCCCAGAAATGTATGTGGAAATGCACCCTGAAGACGCCGCAGAGCTAGGTGTGAAAGATGGTCAGTGGGTCAAAGTCATTACGCGACGTAATAATCCCAATGATAAAAATAACGAAGCCTATATAGAAGCTCGTGTTTCAATCGGTCTCGACTCGGTAGTTAAGCCGGCTCGTAACACAGTTCCCAAGGGCTTTCTTTTTAGTCCCTGGAATCTCTCTGTTGCCGATAGTGCCGACCCTGCGAAAAATCGCTGGTTAGCTAATGGCACGACTCACCGCGCCTTCGACCCTGTCTCAGGCCAGGCAGACTTCAAAAAGAATGCCTGTAGAATTGAACCCTTAAGCTAAACTACTGAGCAGTGAGAGTGCCACTCTTGCTGCTCGTAGTTTATGAGCTTTTAGTTTAGGAAAAAAATGAAATTAAGTCGTAAAAGATTTTTACTGAGTTTCGCTGCGGGGGTGGTCCTACCACTGCTGATACCTTTGATTGATAAGCTCCCAAAAAATTCACGCTTAAAAAGGTTCTTACGTCCCCCGGGTGCAGGTTCTGAAAAAGAATTTCTCAAGGCCTGTATAGGCTGTGGCGAATGTGCTAATGTTTGTCCCAATAAGTGTATTGAAATGCATGGACTTGATCAAGGTTTAGAGAATTTAGCAACGCCAAAAATAATTGCACGTTCAAGAGCCTGTACACTGTGCATGGCCTGTACTCAAATTTGTCCTACTGATGCCCTCAAGAAACTTGAGCCTACTGAGGAAGGAATGAAAGCCGTCGATATGGGTAAAGCCTACCTTTCTACTGATATCTGTTATTCCTTTCATGGTCGTACCTGCGGTGTTTGCTACCGTGCTTGTCCTCTCCCTGGTGTTGCTATGACCATTGGTCTTTTTGAGCAACCGACTATCCATCAAGATGCCTGTGTCGGCTGTGGACTTTGCGAGAGTGCCTGCATTCACATGCCACAAGCTGTACGAATTGTTCCAAAGCATGAACTAGAGGCCATGAAACCTCGTAATGAGCTCGCATTTATTAAGGTTCCAAAATAATGAAAAAGAAATTTATCACTGGCAAAAAACTTCTGATTTTTTCAGTTATTTCCCGTAGCTTGGTTCTATTATTACTTTGCCTCTTAGCGATGTGGACCGAATACCTCAACTTAAAAGTTGGTTACAATAATGCTCGCTTGGTAGAATTAAGTGCGGGAAGTGATCGCCCTATCTATGGTAAATTACTACGACAATTCTATGAAAGTTCTGATGCCTTTTTTTCATTTTTTGGTGATCCTATTCAAGTTATGCAAAGCAATGGTGGCATGACTTGGTCGATTCGCCTCATGGGTGTCCCCTTTAGTGATCCTGTTGCAGGGATGGCTCTGATTGCTCGTAATCATACCCTGCCATTAAGTTTTGGCTTAGGCTTAATCATTCCACTCACAATTGTTTTACTTTTCGGACGTGTATTCTGTTCCTATATATGTCCTGCTTCTCTAGTCTTTTTTATTGCCGCTCGTATAAGACGTTACCTCGGTAAATTCTTTATTTTTCCCGAATTCAATACCAGCCCAGCTTTAGCTTGGGGTATCCTTTGTGGTGGCTTGCTTTGCTCGACATTATTTGGTTATGGTATCTGGACGCTCATTTTACCTTACTTTGCGATTGGCCAAACTATTTTTCATGGCCTTGCTTTTGGGACCCTATCCGTCACTATCATTTCACTTGCCTTCTTTCTCACTTTTGACCTTATACTCGGTCAACAATTTACCTGTAGGAACCTTTGTCCCACGGGACGTCTTTTGGGCTTTCTTGGACAAAAATCAAAGGTTATTATTAAGCGTGATGCCTCACAATGTGTTGACTCGTGTCATTCATGTACTCAAATCTGCCCTCTCAAAGTGGATCCCAAAAAAGACGAAACGCGCGATTGCTCCTTATGTGGAGAATGCCTCAGTGTCTGCCCATCCAAATGCCTTAGCGTAGGAATCAGAAAAAAATGAAATCACTCCGCCATTTTATCTTATTAAGTTTCATCTTGGGCCTAAGTGCCTCACTCTATGGCCATCACTTCAAAGGGCTACCTCACTTTTCTTACTTTGAAAATTATCCGCAGATCCCCGTCGATGAATACATCGGCCAATGCGATTCCTACGAGTTCTCTCTCGTTATTTATGATTTTCAGGGCATCAATAAACTCGATGCTCAACAACCCGATGATGTCCGACTCTTTCTAGTCATCTTCAATTTGCTCGAAAATAAAACTTATCAAGGTCCCGTAACGCTGAAAGTCATGGATGGTGAGACAGAAGTTCAATCGGAATATTTTCCAAATTCTGTCGAAGAAAGTATCTATACGCTACAACGCAATCTCAGTGAAACGGGTGATTTTTCACTCAAGGTTATATTACATGACCCTGCAGGTAAACTTGAAGGCACGATCCCCTTTCTTCTCTCCAATCAAAAAATTAACTGGGCACTATGGATTTCCGGCTCACTCTGTTTGATCATCGTTTGTGTAGCTTATGGTTCACGCCAAGCTCGCCTCAAACAAGATCGCAAAGAAAACCATCAAGCACAAATACTTAAGCCTAGGGATTAAAATGAATTACTCACTGCTCGCTCAAGAACAAAGTGTAAGTAAAATTGCTGATGCGGTTATGCAAAGTTGCTGTTCTCAATCAGTTCAAGGTATTCCGAACTGGTTAGCCTCCGCAAGTATTGCTGCCATACTCATTTTTTCACATATTTTTATTAACAGTAAGGCCTCCTTTAAAATCAAATCTTATTGGACCTTTAATCTCTTTGAGAAATTCCCCTTACTACTCAAAATTGTTAAAAAAAATAGCTTCCCTTTAATAATCCAGTCGCTCTCTATTTTTCTCTTTCTTTTTATAATTTTTGCGGGCTTTTTTGGAAGTCAACGCATTAGTATTGTGCCGATGTTAGTGTGGACTATATGGTGGATTTTATTGATTTTTCTAGCCGCGGGTTTTGCCACAACTTTCTGTGCTATATGTCCTTGGGAAGGACTCAGTTCGATCATTAGTTCGCTCTCTTTACGCTCACGTAAAAAGAAAATTGGCTTTGAAATGAAATGGCCAAAAAAACTTAAGAATGTCTATCCCGCTCTCGGTCTTTTTGTCTTCCTCACTTGGCTAGAACTCGGCATTGATGATATGACTAAATCTCCTTCTATGTCCGCAATTATGGGGCTCATTTTTTTAGCTATAGCCATATTGACGGTTAGCATATTTGAAAAAAGAGTTTTTTGTCGATACCTCTGTATGGTTGGTCGCATTAGTGGACTTTATGCCATGTTTAGCCCTCTCGAACTTCGCGGTAAATCCATGGATGTCTGCAATGCTTGTACAACGAAAGATTGTTTACGTGGCAATGAAAAAGCGACTGGTTGCCCCACCATGCTATTTCCCGGTGGCATCAATGATAATAATTATTGTACGATGTGTACAGAATGTGTACGAGCCTGTCCTCATGATAATATGGCCCTCAATATACGCTCTGTTGCTGCGGACCTTATTCATCGTTCACGCTTTAAAATGGATGAAGCTTTTTTTGCTGTAACTTTGCTTGCTCTCACTAGTTTTCATGGAATCACTATGACTCCATCTTGGAATATTATGGTGGATATGACCCGTGCGATGACGGGTTTAAGCCAAGCCCCCATTTTTAGCTTACTGATGATATTTATGATTCTTATACCGATGGGGATTTTTTGGTTCTCTGCTTGGACAACAAAACAGCTGACTTGCAATCATAAAATGCGAACGAGAGACTTTTTTAAAGCTTTTGCTTACCCACTTATTCCCGTTGCCCTTTTTTATCATTTGGCTCACAATGGCATGCACTTTTTCATGGAAGCTCAGAATATCATCCCTTTGCTTTCAGATCCTATGGGTTGGGGCTGGGACCTTTTCGGTACCGCAACAAAAACATACGCACCCATGCTTTCCTTGACTAGTATTTGGTATCTTCAGGTTATCCTCATTGTCATAGGCCATATTTTTGGTGTTATCGTTGCCGATCGTATTGCCAAAGTTCTCTTTAAGGATCGTAAGAATTTTATTCGCTGTCTTATTCCACAACTAATCGTGATGATTCTTTATTCCAGTTTCAGTATATGGTTAATTGCTCAACCGATGGAAATGCGTACGGGAATGTAAAATGACTATTTCACGTCGACAGTTATTTCGCCTGCGCCCCTCAAAATTGATGGACTTGGCTTTTGAGGATAAAAAAGAATCCAAAATAAAATCATATATTCGTCCCCCTGGGGTCGTAAGTGAGGATTTATTTTTGGATAAATGTGACAATTGTTCGGCTTGTCTTGAAGCGTGCCCTCATGGTGTAATCAAAAAACTTGGACCTGAAGCGGGTAAATTTGAGTATACTCCATATTTAAACCCTCGAGAACTTCCCTGTCATTGGTGTACTGATTTTGATTGTATAAAGGCTTGTCCTTCGGGCGTATTAAGTAAAAATAATGATGAAAAAGTTAAGCCTATAGCGAAAGCCCTTGTCGATATGAATTCATGTCTTATTAGTTTAGGAACAATTTGCGATGAATGTCGTAGTGTATGCCCTTCTGAACTTCGCGCTATTAAAATTTTTGATAGACAAGTTCACATTGATTTGGATAAATGCTCTGGTTGTGGACTCTGTTCCTTTTACTGTGATAATGCCGGTTCCGCAATTAAAATAGAAAATATATAACTATGTGTCAAATGTTAAATGATAAGGAAAAAAGAAATGATTAGCGTTCTTGAAGCTACTCAGCTTATTGAAAAATTTAGCCCCATTTACCCATCTAAAAAACTCGCAACGGCTCTTTGCTCCGAGCATATTCTTCGTGAAAATATTTGTGCTGAACGAGAAAACCCACCTTTTCATCGTATCGCCATGGATGGCATTGCCATCAATTTTCAAAGCTATTTGGATGGCAAAAGATCTTTTCTCATTGAGGGCATTCAAGCTGCTGGTCACGAGCCCCTTGAGCTTAAAAACTTGGAAAATTGTTTTGAAGCTATGACTGGTGGAGTATTGCCTCATCATTGTGATTGTGTGATTCCCATCGAACGCCTAAGTGTGGAAAATGGTGTCGCAAGTTTAGAGACTGGTTTAGAATTGAGTCAATGGCAGAATATTCATAAACATGGCAGTGATCATGCTGCAGGGTTTTTACTCGCTGAAGAAGGAATAAGACTCAAAGTACCCGATATCGCCGTTGCCGCTGCTGCAGGTTATGGATTCTTAGATGTTTCAAAAACTCCTTCTATTGCCATTATTGCGACAGGAGATGAATTAGTCGGCCCAGACGAAGAACTCAAGGCTTGGCAAATCCGTCGCTCCAATACAGTAGCCATCCTCGCAGGCTTAAATGCAGCTGGTTTCACTAAAAGTAATGAATATCACCTCAAAGATGATGAAGCTGAACTTGAAAGAAAACTAGCTGAACTCCTAGAGCAAAACGACATGCTGATTCTTACTGGTGGAGTCTCCATGGGGAAATTCGATTTTGTCCCCCGTGTGCTCGAAAAACTAGGTGTTAATAAAGTTTTTCATAAAGTGGCTCAACGACCAGGCAAACCCTTGTGGTTTGGCGTTAAAGGCCAAAAAACAGTCTTTGGTTTACCCGGTAACCCGGTCTCGGCAGTCATTAATTTTCAGCGTTATATTTTACCTCAATTACAAAAAAGCTCTGCTTGTTTGCCTCAAAAACAGATTCCACTCGCAGTACTCACTAAAGATTTTAAATTCTCTAAAAAGATGACTCGTTTCTTACCCGTTACGACCTATTTTGATGCTAACTCTCGCTTATGTGCGACTCCAAAAGAAACAAATGGCTCTGGTGATTTTGGCGCTTTATCTGGATCTGATGGTTTTTTAGAACTCGAAGCCGAAACTGACCTTTTTCCCGAAGCTTATTCTGCTCCCTTTTATACCTGGTAACTCTATGGAAGTTTTCGATAAATTTACACGACCCATGCGGGATTTAAGGATTTCAGTTATTGATGTCTGTAATTTTCGCTGTTTATATTGCATGCCCCCAGATCAAGATTACGAATTTTTTAAAAATGACGAAAAATTAAGCCCTGATGAATTTGTTCGCTTAGCTAATATTTTCGTAAAACTCGGCGTTCAACGCATACGAATTACTGGTGGCGAACCGCTTTTACATCCCAAACTTAATCAAATTATTTCTGAAATAAACGAAATTGAAAACTTAGTCGATTTATCTATAACCACTAATGCGAGTTTATTAACAGAAAAAGCTCCTTTACTAAAGGAGGCCGGTATTCGTCGTATTACCGTATCCCTTGACTCACTTGATCCAGAAAAATTTAAATTAATGAATGGTGGTAGAGGCAATCTAGATGATGTTTTATCTGGGATTGATACTGCCATCAAATTAGGTTTTAAAGAACTCAAAATTAATACTGTCATCGAAAAAGGCATTAACGAATACCAAATTTTACCGCTCACACGTTATGCTCGCGAAAAAGGACTCATATTAAGATTTATTGAGTTTATGGATGTGGGAAATAAGAATGAATGGAATATGAAAAAAGTATTACCTTCTGCTGAAGTAAGAAAAATTATTAGTTCGGAATTTGAACTCAAGGCACGAGAATCCAACTTTTATGGAGAAGTTGCTGGACGTTATGAATTTGCTGATAAAAAGGGAGAAGTTGGTTTCATATCTTCTGTAACAGAAGCTTTTTGTTCTTCGTGTACAAGAGCCAGAATTTCTTCTGATGGCAAACTTTATACCTGTCTATTTTCCGGACGAGGCTTTGATTTAAAAACCTTACTTCGCGATGGATCAAGTGATCAAAGTATTGCTGAAAAAATTTGTGGGGTTTGGGAAAATCGAAGCAATCGTTATTCTGAAGAACGCCAGGAAGCACTGAAAAATCCACGTACCCACGATATTGTAGAAATGTTTAAAATTGGTGGCTAATTTAAGCCTTTACAAAGCAAAATTAATGGAGTAATTCTTTAGCTGCTTGAGCTATTTGATCTTCTAGATTGTTCATACAGATCCACTGATCACAAAAACGTTGGTAGCAGGCTAAGCATTGAGCTTCTTTTGAACGAATCACTCGGGCATGATTTCCCCAGGGTCCCACTCTAGTTGGCTGAGTTGGTCCAAAAATAACACAAATGGGACGATCTAGCGCACTCGCTATGTGCCCCACGGCGCCTTCACTCGCAATAGTCAGATCTGCTAAACGAATTAAGTCCTGCAACTCTTGGATATTTGTACAACCGGCTAAATTCCAAATGTTTTTTGCAAAAGACTCATCTAATTTAAACTTAATAATTTCTTCATCTATTTCAGCTTTTTTATCAGGTGTTCCAATAAAAATAAATTGGGCTTGTGGGTAGTCTTTTTTTATTAATTGCGCTGATCGCAAATAGTTCTGAACTGGGTAATCTTTTGTTTCCCAAGAAGTATAGGGACTCATTAAAATGACTTGCTGAGATTTATCCTCGAGGGCATTTTTTAATTCTTCGGGAAGTTTCTTCTTTAGTATGGCTTCTCCACCCTCTTTCAAATAAATTTTTGGAAAGAATTTATCAGCTTCAATTCCAGCTAATTTTAGTGTTCCTTTAAGCTCATCGAGCGCGTGATCATTTTTATCAGCATTTTTAAAACCTTTCAAAAAGGGTTTCTTTCCTTTAAGATATTTTTTCTTGGCCCGACAAAAATAGAGAAAGAAAATACTTCTTTCTATTCCCTGTAGATCTATCGCTAAATCATATTTTTCTTTGCGAACTTCGCGAAGAGCACTCATAAATTGTCCCAAGACTGAGAAAATATTGATTAGGGATTTTTTCATTTTTTGCGCAATCAAAACTTTATCAAAAAGAATAAGTTTATCAATATGAGGATTGTTCTCTACTGCGAGCTTACATGATTTATCCACCATGAAGTGAATTTCAGCTTTGGGGTATTGAGCTCGAGTTGCCTCTATGGCTAGGCTGGAGTGAATTACATCGCCAAGAGAAGTTTGCTTTATTAAAAGGATTTTCATAGGGCACTATACAAAGCAAATTCTGTAGTTCAATAAATAGTATTCAATGATTAAAAAAATCTCAAATTTAGTGATTTTGGACAAGACTCTAAGAAAAAGTAAAGGACTTTTTAATATGAGCTTTGAGCTCGTTTGCGGAGATCGCAAAGTCATGTAGATTAGAAGAATTTTGTAAGCACTTTTAATTTGGAAAATTTTATGGAAGAAAAATTGATTCGCGGCAAAGTAATTGCCGATGAAATTATAAAAGAATTGCACACTGAAGTTAGTTCACTTAGAGAAAAATCTGGCAAAACTCCTGGTTTAGCCGTTGTCCTCGTGGGCGAGGATCCTGCTTCACAAGTTTATGTTAATTCAAAAGAAAAAATGGCTAACTCACTTGGCTATCATTCTGTTAAAATAGTTTTGCCTATTGATTCAAGCCAAGAAGCTGTTTTAGCAGTTGTTGAAGAACTCAATAATGACCCTGCTATTCACGGTATTCTCGTTCAATCCCCACCACCACCACAAATTGATGAAGAGCAAATTATTCTCAATATCAATCCGAAAAAAGACGTCGATGGTTTTCACCCTTCAAATGTTGGACTTGTCTTTACTGGTGCTGAAGAAGGTTTTCGTCCCTGTACGCCTGCGGGTTGCTTAGAGCTACTCAAACGCAGCGGCGTCGAAACCAAAGGTAAACACGCTGTAATAGTTGGTCGTTCCAATATTGTTGGTAAGCCAATGGCTTCACTCATGATTCAGAAAGGCGTTGATGCTACCGTCACTATTTGCCATTCTAGAACTGCTGACTTAGGTGCTGAAATTCGCCGCGCGGATATTGTCGTTGCTGCCGTTGGTATTCCTGAGTTCATTACTGGTGATATGGTTAGCGAAGGTACTGTCGTTATTGATGTAGGTATTAACCGCGTTGATGATGCTAGTCGCCCACGCGGTTATCGTTTATGTGGTGATGTTGATTTTGAGTCTGTGGCTCCAAAAGCTGCACTCATTACTCCTGTTCCCGGTGGCGTTGGTCCGATGACTATTGCAATGTTAATGACGAACACTTTACTAGCCTTTAAACGGATAGAAAATATTGGATAATTTCGATTTTAACCCACGTTTGGATCGCGGTGCCGTACTAGTTATTAGTAAATTACGTGAAGCCGGCTATGAAACTTATTTAGTTGGTGGTGCCGTTCGCGACTTGCTTGTGGGTGAAAATCCTAAAGATTTTGATATCTCGACCAGTGCCACACCCGAAGAAATAAGTGCCGTTTTCGGAAGAAGAAAGGCTCGAATTATTGGTCGTCGTTTTAAAATTGTTCACGTTTATGAGCGTGGTACCATTTATGAAGTAGCCACTTTCCGTCGTACCCCAAATGAAAAAGAACGCTCTGCGCGTCCTAGTGACGATGGCGAGATTGTTTGGCGTGATAATGTATGGGGTTCACCTGAAGAAGATGCTAATCGCCGAGACTTCACGGTAAATGCTTTATTTTTAGACCCTACTAACAAAAACAAAATTATTGATTTTTGTGGTGGCATTGCTGATATAGAGGACAAAAAAGTTCGTTCTCTTGGCGATCCTATGGTTCGTTTTACTGAAGACCCAGTGAGAATGTTGCGAGCTGTGAAACTAAAGGCTCAGTATGGTTTTGATTTTGAGCCAGATGTTGAAAAAGCGATTCGCGAATTAGCTCCAAAAATCACTTTGGTTTCACAAAGAAGACTCTACGAAGAAATTTTAAAAATTACCTATAAGCCCTACATGGCTAAAACCATGGATGCTTGTCACCAGTCAGGACTTTTAGAACATATAATGCCTAATCTTTCTGATATTCTTTCAAGTGACGATAGAGACGTTTACCTTAATATTCTCAATGAAAGAGATGTTATGATTACCAAGGGTAGCACTTTATCGAGAGCTTATTCACTCCCCATTTTAGCTTACCGCTATGTTGAGAAACGTTTGAATCCTGGTTCTAAGTTCGGAGATAACTGGGAACACCGTGAGGGTATTGACCGAGAATTGCGTCACGCCGTTAATGATTTTATGAAGCCTCATAATATGACTCGTATCATTGCCGCACGTGTTAAAGATGTGATAATGATGCAGGGACGTATTCTAAACGCTCATAATATTGGTAAAATTAAACGTCACCCTGAGTTCTTTTATGCTTCTTTACTTTACCGTACAATGGCACCTCATTTGGATTGGCCTGAAGCTGACTTTTTACCTGAACCACGTTTAAGCTCTCATCATAAACCTGGAAACAAACCAAAATCCAAAAATCGTCGAAACCCAAGAAAAGATAAACAAGAACCCGATAAGTAATGAAAGTTCCGAAAGCTATATCGATAAGCTTACCTATTTTAATTTTGGCTATAGCAGTTTATTTTTCGGGACAATATTTACAAAAAAAATCCGATCTTAAATTTTCTAAAACTGAAGTTAAAAAAGTTGAAAGATTAGAGGCTAAGAAAACACTTGTTGAGCCTCTAATAGAAAGGTTTAAGTACCTTTCTATAGAAGATAATCATAAAGCTGAAAAATCAGCTTATCGTTTTCCTTCTGTTTCACGAGTACGAGTTGGACTTGTTTATGAAATGAATAAGGGAAAAACGCTTTGGTCGTCAGGTGCCAATAAATCTGTTCCCATTGCTTCACTCACAAAGTGTTTAACTATTTTGACTGTTTTAGACCATATAAAAGCTAATCCACAACACAGTTTGCTTGACCAAGTCCTTATCTCAAAAAGCTCAATGCAAACGTCATCGAGCTCCTTTTTGAGAAAGTATCCCAAAGATACCATAAGTGTTGAGGAACTACTAATTTCTGCCATGGTGAAAAGTGCTAATGATTCCTGCCAACTTTTAGCTGAATATTTTGGTCATGGTAATTCCAACAATTTTATTGCTATGATGAATTTAAAAGCTAAAGAATTGGGAATGAAGCAAACTAAAATTTCGAATGCTCACGGTTTACCTTTTAATAGAGAAAGACCCGAATTAGATAATCATTCCTCTATGAGTGATCTGCTACATTTAATAAGAAAAAGTATTCATGATTACCCGATGATACTTAAATGGACTTCTTCACGTGAAGTTTTACTGCCAAAAAACTCTCGTAAGCCTGTACGCCTAGGCAATACCAACCCTCTGCTTGGTGTTAAAGGTGTTAATGGTTATAAGACAGGTTTTACTATTAATGCAGGCTGGTGCCAAATTGTAAGCGTTCGCTCAAATGGAAAATTTTATTTTATGGCTATTACTGGTTGTCCAAGTAAAAATACTCGTGACGTAACTATGAGAGCACTTTTAAATTGGGCTGTGAGAGTTCCATGACTTATCAAACATTTCTCGATGACAAGGTTTCACCTTATATACTTAAATCTCTTAAATCTAATCAATCAGGTCACGCATGGATTGTTTCTGGTGCGGATGTTGAGTATTTAAACGAATTTGTACAAGGATGGATTGAAGTAATGATCTGTTTGGATCGTGGCGAAGATGGAAGTCCTTGTGGTGTTTGCGAAGCCTGCAAAAGACATAAGTTAGGGATACATAATTGCAATACTTTAAAACCTATGTCTTTATCACGCTCTATACTGACTGACCACATTCGACAATTCATCTCTAAGTTTGGCTATAAGCCACTTCCCTGGGAAATTAAGATAGGGATCATTTACGAAGCTGATTGTATGCTTGAACAGGCACAAAATGCCTTTCTAAAGACTTTAGAGGAACCTCCACCACAAACTTGTTTTTTCTTAGTCTCTAATAAGGCAGATTCACTTTTAGATACAATTCGTTCTCGCTGCCGTACTTTAAACCTTAATCGCGAGAGTTTTTCTTACCTCAATAAACCTTGGTTTTCTGAATTACAGGAAATTTTACAAAATTTAAAGCCCGCTAACGGCATTAATAGTGCTTGGATTGGTGGAAGTAAACTAAACTCTTTAATGGCTTCTCTACGCACTCAAGCAGAGTTAGAAATAATGAGTGATTTGGAAAATGAAGAAGAAGATGAGAATGAAAAAGCTGGCGATAGAAAAAAACGCTTAGAACTCGCTATAAAAACAAAAATGTTAGAAGAAAGAGAGTGTTTAATTAATGCTTTAGAACTATGGTTTTGTGACTTGCTAAAATTAAGCCAAAAACTAAGTTCTAGTGCTTGTTTTGATATACCTTGGGCCGCAGATATTAGCTGGGATCGCGCATTAAAAAGCTTCGAAGATTTTCAAACTTTAAAGGATAATTTAAAAGCTCCCATGGGTCATAATGAGGCTATTATTAATTTTGTGTCAAAACTATGTAAAGCTTAAAATTTCGATTTGATCAATTAAAAAATGTATAATAACACTATATTTATTAACAAGTTATTAACAGGCTTATTTTTAATAGTTAGTATTTTTTTATTTTATATAAGTTACTCATAATGAATACTTTATGTTAATTATTAAAATATAAGTAATATAATTATTTCAAATAATACAAAACTGTTAACAATCATAAAGCACTTATTTATCAAGACTTTGCATCAATACTAAGTATAATAATAAAAGACTAAACTTAATAAAATGAAAAATAAAAAACTAAGCCTACGCTCATCATCAGAAAGGGGAAATAAAGAAATTATTTTTATTGACCGCGACCTTCTTATTACTTATTCTGGAGATGTTTGTTATAGATCTATAGATTATCAACTTAATAGTAGTCATTTAGATAAATTTAACTCATCAAAATATGGTGATTTAGAATTCATTTTAGTTCACCATGCAAAGGAGTTAGCTCTCTCTCATCAAACCCTCGATCAACTAGATAAAATAGATAAAACTTTGAAAGAATTAATAAAAGATAAATCAAGTAAATTACTCGATCAACTCAATTGTATCCATCATGAAGATGCTGATGGAAATGAAGCTTTAAGTGTAAGTTGCTCCTGTCACCCTCGCAAAGGAGGATTATTTTTGGATGCTGCAGTAAAATATTCTCTTAGTTTAAGTCAATGTCATTATTTATCTATAAAAGATGAATTTGCGGAAGTCGCAAAAGGCTTTGGAATAAGTATTTTAAAAATAGATAATCTTTAAGGTTTATATAATGAGTAATGCAAAAGAAATTATTGATCCCCTTGATTGGGAAATTATTGAGAAGCTCCGTGAAAATGGACGCTTGTCAAATTCTGCCATTGCTCGTGAACTCAATGTAACAGAGGGAACGGTTAGACATAGAGTGAAGCGTTTAACTGAGAAAGGTATTTTAAAAATATCCGGAGCCGTAAAACCTGGCTATGTGGAAAAAGAGCTTCTCGTTGTTTTAGGTGTAAGTATATCTGAATCAAGTAAACTTCGTACTGCTTTTGAAAAGATCACCAAACTCCCCGAAGTACGTACGACTTTTATTACTTCAGGACGCTACGATTTTATGATTGTCGTGGCGGTTCGTGGTAACCGTGGACTCATTAATTTCTTGACCACTTCTATTGCTGGTGTGAAAGAAATTATTAATACAGAAAGTTTTATCGTTTTAAAAACTGATAATTACTGGATTTAAGCAAAATAATTAAGCTCGGTCGTTTAGCAGATGCTGTACTAAGTCTATTTGAGCCTTTTTAATGAGAATACTGAACTTATTCGAACACCACTCCATTTTATTCAACTGATCGTCTAGACGCTATTATTGCTTACTAGAAACCATTTATACCTAAAATCATTAAAGACCTAGCTGAGCTTCTTCCTAGGCCTTATAACTTAGATATTATTTGGGCAATGGATTTTCCTACTCTTAAACAAAAACTATTTTATAAAAATACTGTACAGTCATCCCATAGAGCAGGAAAAACTGACTCTTTAATACATTTCCCTGTGTAAATACCTTCTATTTATTAGATGGATGTTTTGGTTTTGATTAAGGCTCAGTCATTGGCTGTCCCATAGATTTATGTAAATCCCGGCAAATACTGCTGAGGAGGAGTTGAGTATAGCCTTGGTGGGTCACTGGCTGTCCCACAGGATTTGAGGACTGAGTACAATTCAAGCCTTGACCATAGTACGCCACGGATAACGGTGAATATTCTTGAGAAAGAATATTTCCACTTACTTTGAAATGCTAAAAATCGCAAAAGCACGTAAGTCAATAATGCTGTCCAAACTTGCCACCGAATGGCATTTTCGTTATGGCCAAGGAAATCAGATATTTGCAATGTTTGTTTGATCTGTTTGAAAAACACTTCGATTCCCCAACGTGATTTATAGATTTGTGCGACTGAACTGGGAGCCCATTTAAAGTTGTTAGTAATGAAAACCATTTTCTTAAGTTTTCCGTCAATTTCTACTTCAGCTTCGACAAGTCGTAATTCTGTCGGGTAATGCAGTTGAGTTTTCGTACCTTTGAGACGAATACGCTGATCACGGATGATAGAACCTTTGGCTTCAGAGATATTTTCAATAATCTCGTAGCTCATATTATCTTTTGCCCGAGTAACCCAAAATACTTTACGTTCATTGAGGTGAAAGAGATGTTTATAATCCACGTAAGCCTTATCAAAAACCACTATTTCTCCAGGTAACATTCCTGCACATAATTCCTTTGCTTCCGTTGAATCATGAGTGTTCGCAGCTTTTACAATAGCGAAAGAAGGTAAGAAATTTTGTAAGTTAAGCTTCATGTGACATTTAGCCGCAGCTTTACGACGACGATGTTTTGCCCATGGCATACAATTAGCAACAAGCTGGATAGTTGTAGAATCCACCGCGTGAATTGCTTTTTTGAAACGTCTAGGAAAACCAGTATATTTTTGCTGAATACCAAAGCCCGCATACTTATTCTGTAAGTGATTAAGAACACTCCAGAAAAGTTCTTCTGCCATGTCGGCATTACGAGTTCTATTTGCGTTAGATAAGGTATTTCGTTTCGGGACTGTCGCGCCTCGTATAGGCTCAAGGCTTCCACTATGATTTTGAAGGCTATCGCAAATATCATTTAAGCTCAGAGAATGAGATAACTGAGCATAAAGTAAGGTTAGAACATGGCTCCAAGGACTAAACTTACGAGTTTTGATTCCGTGCTTATCTGCAAGTTTTTGAACTAAATGTCCTGGAATTAATTGGCAGATTTGTTTGAGACTACATACATTACTTTTGTCTGGCTTCATGATGGACTCCTTTTTTTGTCGTTATTAAAAGAAACATCTGAAGCTAGATTTTTCATAGCTTAGTTATTTTTATGGGATGGCTGTGAAAATACTGAATAAATCCTGACTTAATTACTCTAGATTTTTTTGTATATTTTAATCAACTTTACTTGCTTATTGACTATATAAAAACCTTATTAGTATATTGAATACACAGATAGGATTATATTATGAATCGAAGAAATTTTTTATGTTTATCATTATTTCCAATGAATATTATTTTGGCTGATAAGCCTATTATTATTAAAAAGAATAATAAGAAGAAAAGTAATAATAACAATCAAAATCGTAATAAGAAAAAAGTTGTTAAAAAAGACCCTAAACAAGATAAGAAAGTAACAGGTATTATTTATATATCGGATGAGGGTGGAACGCAATCATATAAAATAAAAGCAGATAAAATTTATACACTCTCAGCTAGTCTAGAAGATAAAGTAGATCCCGTTATTGGTAAAAAAGTGACTCTTCATGCAACCGTCTATGAAAATAAAATAATAGGCATAGACCTCATTCAAATTCAAGAAAAGAAAGAAGTCAGTAAAGATAAAAAAAAGGATACTTCTAAAAAATAGTTTATAATGGCTTACTTTAGTAAAATTTATAGAGAGAGTGAATCCTCCATAATTAGCTATTCGTTTAGCTAAAAATGTACTTAGCTTAAACTAATGAGTAATTGGTGCGGTTAAATAGAAACGATTTATTTTAGCTTGAACGACATCGCCGTCCTCCCTCTCTAAAATATAAAATCCTTCCATTGTCCCAAAAGGAGTATCTAAAATTGAGAAGCTTGTGTACTGGTAAGATTCACCAGGAGCAATGAAAGGCATTTCTCCAACAACTCCTTCACCACGAATAATTTTTTCTTCGCCATCAGAATTAATTATTTTCCACATTCTAGATCGAAGTGTTACACCAATCTGCGATTGGTTGATAATACTAATTTCATAGGAGAATAAAAAACGCTTCTCTTGCTCGGAGGAGTGATAAGGCTGATAAACAGGATCAGCAATAACTTTGATTCCCTCTGTAATATTTTCTGATGAGACCTTATTCACGATATGTTCCTTTGATTAGCATCTCTCACTATATTCCATAATTATGACTTTCTAAAAAGAAATCACTGCTTCATTGAAAAAATACAAAAGAAAAATCCTTTCCTTATTATTTAATTCTTTCTATATTATTATAAGTATTAGTTTATTTAATATATAGTATATATAGGGCCTGTTAATAGTGTGAGTAACTTTTTATATACTTTATTAATAAAGGTTTATATAAGATTTTACTTGTTCATTAGTTTGTTAATTGATGTTGCTTATTATTGTTAGTAAGTACCTTTTTGGCTTTTACACAAAGTTATCAATATAGTTACTAACATTATCAACAGTTATTATAAACACTCTGTGAACAACTTGTTGTTAATAACTTTATTTGCATTTAAGAGCTTTTTTACTTTGTTTAAATATTTAAAGAAAATGCCCTTTCTCTCTTATTTAGTTATAAACTGATTTAGCTATATAAATAGAGCGGAGTAATTTTTTAGTAATATATAATATACGGATAAAAGATGCTTTTAATTAAAGAACTGAATAAAGATAAAGTCGGTGATAAAATCACTTTGGCTGGTTGGTTAAGAACAAAAAGAGATTCTAAAGGTGGATTTTCTTTTTTAGAAATTAATGATGGTTCTACTTTTACAGGGATTCAGGTAGTAGCAGATGATAATTTAGATAACTATTCAGATATAAAATCACTTCATACGGGAGCTTCTCTTAAGGTATCAGGTAAGTTAGTTGAATCACCTGGAGCCAAACAAGCGTATGAACTTCAGGCAGATAATGTAGTTATTTACGGAAATACAGATCAAAGCTATTTATTGCAGAAAGGAAGAATCAATTTCGAAACTTTACGGGAATCAGCTCATTTACGCTGTCGAACCAATAGTATCGGTGCGGTAATGAGAGTAAGAAATGTATTAAGTAAGGCAACACATGATTTCTTCCAAAGTCGCCATTTTTTAAATTTACATACCCCCATAATAACGGCATCGGATTGTGAAGGTGCAGGAGAAATGTTTCAAGTAACAACTTTGGATTTGGATAAATTGCCAAAAACAGATTTGGATAAGGTTGATTACAAAAAAGATTTCTTTGGTAAACAAACTCACCTCACTGTGAGTGGCCAATTAAATGGGGAATCATATGCTTGCGGTATGGGGCGTATTTATACTTTTGGTCCAACTTTCAGGGCTGAAAACTCAAACACATCTCGTCATTTGAGTGAGTTCTGGATGGTAGAACCCGAGGCAGCTTTTTTTGAACTTAAAGAAAATGCTGATTTAGCAAGGGATTATTTAAAGTATTGTTTTAAAAGTGTTGTGGAAAATGCTGAAGAAGACCTAAAGTTTTTTGATCAACGTATTGAGAAGGGAATTATTTCTAAATTAGAACTTCTCTCAGAAGCTGAATTCACTCGAATTACTTATACTGAAGCCGTGAAAATTCTCGAAAAATCTAGTGTTAAATTCGAGTTTCCTGTAAAATGGGGAATAGATCTTCAAAGTGAACACGAAAGATTTTTGACTGAAAAAGTATTTAAGCAGCCAGTTATTGTGACTGATTATCCTAAAGATATAAAAGCCTTCTATATGAAACTTAATGATGATGAAAAAACAGTCCGAGCAATGGATGTACTTTGTCCTCAAATAGGTGAAATTATAGGCGGAAGTCAAAGAGAAGAAAATCTGGATGTATTATTAGCGAGAATGAAAAATTTAGAGATAGATCCACAAGATTATTCTTGGTACTTGGATTTACGCCGTTATGGTTCAGTTCCTCATTCAGGTTTCGGCTTGGGCTTTGAAAGATTGGTTCAGTTTTGTACTGGTATGAGTAATATTCGCGATGTCATACCTTTTCCTCGTACACCAAAAAACGCCAAATTTTAATAAAGTTATATAATATGAATACAAGGAAAGTCATTTGAATAAAAATTTAGTAGATATGAAGGCTTGGTTAAAGAACTACCCCTTACAAGCAAGTTTATTTCTTTTGGCTTTCTTAGCTTATCCTTTGGTTATTATATCACCCCAAGGAACAACTCTATTTCGAGAAGTATTTCTTTTTCGTCTTCCCGTAGAGTTATTAATGTCTGGCCTGAGTTTGTCGTGGATCATAAAAAATAGCGATAAGTTTAAATTAAAGTCATTTTCTTCTTACATGACGATGATCTTTGTGGGCTCAGCCTTATTAAGTTTTCTTCTTAATAAAGCTCATGGTGCTGATTTATTAATAAGTCTAAACTTTATATTAGTGATGAACTGCGTTGCAGCAGCTTTTAATAATGAAGATAATCGTCGAGGCGGTTTATTTTTTGTTTCCCTGCTCTTTTCAGTCATTCTATTTATTAACTTAATTCATTATTATTGCTTCAATTCATTTTATGGAATAGCGGGTAACCCCAATTGGTTTTCGGCAATTTTGTGTATGACTTTACCTTTCTTTATCTATATGATTTTTTCATTAGTAAAGAATAATTATTTGAAATATGGAAGTCTAATAATTGTTTGTTCTTTGACTTTAAAAGCCTTATTAGCAGCTTCTTCTCGAGCGAGTTACCTAGCAATTATAATTGTGATTTTACTCTTTATATCGAGAAAATTAAAGATAAGAAACAAGCTCTTAATTTTATTGTTTTTATTTTTAGTTCCCCTTATTGCGACAAAACTATTTCCTCAAAAATACGAGAAATTTTTAATCAATGATATAAGGAAAGAATTGTGGACGAGTTCAGCTCACGTCATTAAAGATAATTTGCTTGGTGTAGGTCAAAATAACTTTAAAAAAGCTTTTCCTATTTATGCTCAAGAAGGATATAAAAAGCATATAATTAATTCAGATGAAACCACTCATCCTCACAATCAATTTATGCTTATAGCGATAGAAAATGGTTTATTAGCAAGTCTTGCATTAATGTTGATTTGCTTATTTTTACTCAATAGAGCCGCTAAAGCAGATAGAGATGAATGGCCTTTTTTAGCAGCTTTCACTATTTTGTTAATTCAGGGTTTCTTTGATAAAGCTTTAGTTATGCCCCCTACTTCTATGGCTTTTGCTTTGTGTGCAGCTTATTTATGGAGAAACGAGGTACAATTTAAAGTATGTGATGGATGTCCCAATAGAAAAAAATACTTAGTTTATATATCCTCCTTATTTTCATTACTTATTATTGTTATGGTAGCTAGAGATTTGATAGGACAAATTAAATACCGTGAAGGATATATAGCCTTTAAAAGTAATAAAAAAGACCGTTTTCCACAAGCAAAAAAAGATTTAGAAGATGCTGTGAAATATAAGTCGAGAGATCTAGACTTTAAATACACACTTATGAGAGCTTATGAGCAATCTTTGAACCTTCCTAATGAAGCTTTAAAAGAGTCCTTAGAAATAGATAAAATGGCTCCTCATTACAAAAGAATTAATAGACATTTAGCGAATATAAATAGTCAATTAAACAATAAAAATGAAGCCGAACTCTATAGCGAAAAAGATCTAATAGATTTTCCCTGGGATGTCAATTCTTTAATTGATTTAATAAACCTTAAAATAAGTTTGGGGAAAAGCTCTGAAATATTCCCTCTTGTTAATAATCTCGACCAAATTTATGAAGATAGGTTTATAGCTTACGCTAAATACTATTATGCTGACTTAAAAGAATTTAGGTCAAAATGGTTAAATCAAAAAACTTTTAAAGAATGGTATAACTTTACGGATATCCGATTAAGAGGCGCACAGTATAATGATACTCAAGATAAGTTCTTCAATAATATAAATAAGTATCCTGAATTAGCTTCTTATTATAGCTATGGTTTTAATAAACTAGATGCTGAATTTTGGCTAGAAATGCAGCAAATAAATCAGCTTTATTCTAATAAGAATAGGATTCAAATTTTTGAAGAATTCAAAAATAAATACACTATCAATGATGAACTTAAATATAGTTCACCAAAAGAGTCTTTGAAATTAAAAAGTTTATCTTCAATTTCTTACTATTCTTTACTATCAGTTATTCTTCGTCAGAGAGATATAAAGAGCTCCTTGATTATGAAAGAAAATAAGTGTGAAGGTTTGGTATTTATCGATCAAGAAAAATTAAAAGTTTTCGATTTTAAAGGGATACGAGATTTTAATACTGTAAGTGAAAAAGTTGAGCTTTATAGCTTTTACTACCCACAAAATTGTGCTCTAAGAAATTACATGTTATCCACTACTTTAAATAGTGATGGGAATTTTTATACTTTATCAGTTTGGCCTATAATTGATATAATTGAGTTCAATAATTTGAGTGGACTTCGAGTGAAAGGAGTTCTACCTCATCCTTTTGCTGAAATGAATAATAAACTCAAATAGATAAATGTTTTGGAATAAAAACAAATTTTTACTTTCTGATGCTCATTGTCATTTATTAGATTTTGAAGAATTACCAGAAGTCGAAATTCCAACGTTTTGTGTGACCACACGACCAGAGCAATTTTGCGAAGCTCGCAAATTAGCAGCAAACAATTCTTTAATTAGAGCGGGTTTGGGTTTATTCCCACTTTATATAAAAGATGAAGAAGAGGATATATTAGCCTTTGAAAAACAATTAAAAGAAACGCATTTTATTGGCGAAGTTGGTTTAGATTTTACAGTGGACGAAAACGAGCAAGAAAAACAAATTCGCATTTTTGAAAAAATTCTAGATTTGGCTGAAGCTAAAGGTAATTGTGTTTTATCACTTCATTCACGACGCTCTGCAGAGCAAGTAATGAAGATGATAAAAAGCAGAAAAGCTACTTTTATATTGCATTGGTATTCAGGTCCAATTGAACTTCTGGATGAGCTAAGTGACAATATATATTTATCTTTAAATCCGGCGATGATAAAATCACGAACGGGAAAGAAGGTTTTGAGAACAATTGATTTGCAGCACATTTTATTGGAATCTGATGCACCTTATGTAAAAATGAATGATGGTCAAAGTGGTTCATTTTTAAGCACTCGTTTAGTGGATACTTTATCAATACTTAGAGCTAAACCAGCAGCAGAAATATTGAAAATAATCAATAAAAATTACAATGATATTTTTAAATAAATTTACTGATTTTCGAAAAGCTTAAGGTTTTTTTGACCCTAACTAACAAGTTTTATCTTGTGTGCTAAATTACGCGCGAATTTTTTATAAGCGTAAGGAAAGTAATATGTTGAGTTCAAAAGAGATTAGACAAAGTTTTTTTGATTATTTTCAATCTAAAAAACACAGCTTGGTATCGTCGGCAAGTTTAATGCCAGATAGCCCCAACCTCTTGTTTACAAATGCAGGTATGAATCAGTTTGTTCCCATTTTTTTGGGAGAGAAAAAATGTCCCTATACTCCTGGTCGTGCCGTTGATACACAAAAGTGTATTCGTGCTGGTGGTAAGCACAATGATTTAGAAGATGTGGGAATGGATACTTATCACCATACATTTTTTGAGATGTTGGGAAATTGGTCCTTTAATGACTACTTTAAAAAAGAAGCTATTGAATACGCTTGGGAATACTTAACTAAAGTATGTAAGATTCCAAAAGAAAGACTTTACGCAACGGTTTATAGTCCTGACAAATCAATTGGTGATCCAGCTGATTTCGATCAAGAAGCATATGATATTTGGGCTGAAATTTTCAAAGCAGATGGTTTAGATCCTGCAGTCCATATTGTTAATGGCAATAAAGCAGACAACTTTTGGATGATGGGTGAAACCGGTCCTTGTGGTCCTTGCACAGAACTTCATATTGATCTCACTCCAGAGGGTGATACTAAGGGTTCCTTAGTCAATATGGATACAGATAAATGTATCGAAATTTGGAATTTGGTTTTCATTCAAATGAACGCTAATCCCGATGGTTCTTTTTCTGAACTACCGACAAAAAATATCGATACGGGAATGGGCTTTGAACGTTTAGCTTCAATTATTTTAAATACTAAAAAGTTCAGTGATTTTAGCGGAATAATATCTAATTATGAAACGGATATATTTACTCCCATTTTTAATAAATTAAGTGAAATATCTGGTGAAAAATATACTTCTACTCTTCCTCAAAAAAATGAAGAAGGTAATTTTGTAGCCGCAAATGATCAAGAAATGGTTGATATTGCCTTTCGCGTTATAGCTGATCATATTCGTACACTCTCATTTTCAATTGCCGATGGAATTCAACCAGGAAATGGCGATAGAAACTATGTATTACGTCGAATACTTAGACGTGCAGTTCGCTATGGTAGAACAATAGGTTTAAGTAAACCTTTCTTTTATCAATTAGTTGATACACTAGCCGATCAAATGGGCGAAATTTTCCCTGAATTAGCTAAAGGTCGTCAACATATTAAAACTGTTATAAAAAGTGAAGAAGAAGCTTTTAATAGAACTTTAGATCGTGGCATTAATCTTTTTGAAACTGAAATAGCTAAACTCTCAAAAGGCGATTGTATTTCAGGTGCTTTTGCTTTCCGTTTAGCAGATGAACAGGGTTTCCCACTTGATTTAACAGAGCTTATGGCCCGAGAACAAGGTTTTAAAGTTGATGTTGCAGGTTTTGAAAAACTCATGGATGAGCAAAGAAATCGTGCTCGTGCAGCGCAAAAGAAAGAAATTATTTCTTTATCAGAAATCAAAACTTCTGAGCCAACTAAATTTTTAGCTTATCAAAAAGAAAGCTCAAATGAGGCCCAAGTTAAAGAAGTTATAAAAATGAAAAATGGCTTAGCAGTGATTTTTGATTCATCAGTTTGTTATCCTGAAATGGGTGGTCAGCTTGGTGATAGCGGAACAATTGCTGCCGGTGGAAAACTTTATACGATTAGAGATACTCAAAAAAGTGGTGATGCCACACTTCATTACTTAGAAGGTGATGAAGCCCCTGAAGAAGGTGAATATGTAGTAGTCTCTTATGATGTTGAACGTCGTAATAAAATCAGAAGAAATCACACAGCAACTCACTTACTTCACAAAGCACTACAAGATTTATTAGGTGAGCATGTAGAACAGAAAGGTTCTTTAGTGGCTGCTGATTATTTGCGTTTTGATTTTTCTCATCACCAAGGTTTAAAAGCTAAAGAAATTGAGAAATTAGAAATTCTAATAAACGAAAAAATTATTGAGAGTTCTCTTGTAGAAACTCATTTAAAAAACATTGACGAAGCCAAAGAAATGGGTGCAATGGCCCTCTTTGGTGAAAAATATGATAATGATGTTCGCGTTGTAGAAATCGGTGATTTTTCTTTGGAGCTTTGCGGTGGTACTCACGTAAGTAATACCGGAGAAATTGGTTTATTTAAAATTACTTCTGAAGGTTCTGTTTCTGCAGGTATTCGCCGTATTGAAGCTATTACCGGTATGGATGCAGTCAAAAATGCTCTTAATACTAATAAGCTTTTACAAAACTTAGCTGGCGACCTTAAGTGTAAAGTTGAATTAATACCTGAAAGACTTACTAAGCTATCCAGTAACGTTAAAAGTCTTCAAAAGGAACTAGATGAGGCTAAGTCTAAGTTAGTGGCTTTAGAAGCCGATTCTTTACTTGAGAAAGTAGAAGAAATTAACGGTATAAAAGTCCTAATGTTGAAAGTAGATAATGATGCAGATACTCTCAAAAATATGACTCATAGTCTTCGTAAAAAAATTGGTTCTGGAATTGTTGTTTTTGCTTCTTCCGCAAATGGCAAAGTCGTTTTAACTAGTGGTGTTTCGGATGACTTAACAAAAAAAGGCTTCAAAGCTGGTGAGATAGTAAGTATCGCAGCTAAACAAGTTGGTGGTGGAGGCGGTGGTGCCCCTACTTTCGCTCAAGCAGGCGGACGTATGCCCGAAGCAATTCCTTCAGCTTTTAAAGCCGTTAGAGAGCTTATAGAGAGTAAGTAAAACTGTTTTTATATAGTTAATGAAAAAGCCGAGTTATTTAACTCGGCTTTTTTGTGCTCATACAAGAATCAGCAAAGCTTTCAAATTTAGTAAGCCTGTAAGTATGGTAGCTAAACAATTGATATATGTATAATCTATATGGATCCTACCCTAGGACTTTTAAGTATACGATTATCCATTAAAAGGGGCAAAGCCCTTTAGTCGCCTGGTCAAGGATTGGCAAATCCTTGCTGGGGGAGCTAGAGGGGGACAGCGTCCCTCTCTTATGCGAAGCATCATACCCTTAATTATGGTTAATCGTGTTCAAGTATGCAATATTTGAGTGTAATACGGCCAAAGAAAAAGCCGAGTTATTCACTCGGCTTTTCAAATAATTCGATTTAGAGCTTTAGCTTAAGACTTCAGCTTTTTCATCAACAGTATTAATGAGTTTCTGATTTTTCTTTTCTAAAGACTTCTCTTTAGTTTTAAAATCTTTAACAATGATGTCGACTTTCTCTAAGTTATCGATGCCTAACTTTTCAGATACTTGTTGAAAAACAATGTCATGTAAAGTTTTAACTGTTTCAGTAACATTAGCAGCTGGAGGAACAGATATATAAACCGTGAGGTAATGGTTAGATTTCTTAGAATAAATAAAAACTTTTTGAACTTGAGCCTGAACTCGTCCAGAAAGAACTTTATTTATAAAATCGGCAATAGCTGTTTGATGAATAAGTATATCACCTCTTTCACCCTTAATATAAACGCCTTTGGGTTTTCTGTTCTTTCTAATATAAGATAGAAAACGGACGAAAATAGTAAAGGTAATTCCGCTTAAAGCCCCTAAGTAAAACTTTATTGAGGGGTCAGAAGAATTTATAAGCTTAAGGAAGCTCTGTAGCAAATCTTGCAATTAAGCTTCTTCCTCTACTTCTAATTCAGCATCTTCTACTTTGACAATATTATGGATACGAACGTTTACAGAGCAAACAGTTTGACCAGTCATATTTTTAATTGAAGAAGTAATTTTATTTTGAATATCCTCGACGATTTTAGGAATGAAAACACCATACTTAACAACAATATTAATTGTTACAGTTACGTCGGAGTTTTCTTCATCAATGCCGATGTGTATCGGACTATCGCTAGTTTTTTTACCAATTAAATTAGCAATGCCGCCAACAATACCTGAGTTAGCAAATTGAACAACTTCTTCAATTTCTAAGACAGTGCTACTAACTATTGAACTATAAACATCTTCAGAAATATGGGTACTATTTTTAACACAGTTACTAATATCTATATCATTTGTTTCAGACATGAAGAACTCCTTATTTAGCTTGGTTTGATTTTGATGATAGCTTGACCGTACTCTACAGGAGTTCCGTTATCAACTAAAATTTCAACAACAGTACCATTTACTTCAGATTTAATTTCGTTCATTACTTTCATAGCTTCAACAATACACAATGTTGAGTCTACAGTAACTTCGTCACCAACTTTTATATAAGCGGCTGAATCTGGTGAGGCGGATGCATAGAAAGTTCCAACTAATTCAGATGTGACTATATGTAGTCCTTCATCAGAATTAACAACAGGTGCAGCAGCACTTGCGGCTTGAGCTACAGGAGCAGCCATAGCTTGTACCGGAGCAGCAACAGCTCCTTTAAGAGTAATACTAAAAGCGTCGCTTTCTGTATAATCGATTTCAGATAGGTTGTATTTATCCAAAATTTCTGCGAGTTTTTCGATGTTTTCGAAGTTCAAAAGAGCTCTCCCTTTTTATAAATTTTCAGTTTAAAAACGATCTAATCTAGTATGAATATAAGTATTAATCAATCTAGTCGAAACTTATTAATTAATCTAAATCCGAAGTATAGGTGATTTTCTTGTTATTCCCTTCGTGGATATGCATGAAATAATCTTTATTTATACACTCCATTGCATGGGCATCATCTGTGACAGATAAGTTATTATCTATGACAAAATTAATAGCTTTTTTTAAGTCCTTGCAATAAAAAATTTGTGGTGTTTCTGCTGCGGTTAAATGATCTCTTTGTAGTGTGCGAACACCTTCGCTATCATTTATTTTTATGGTATCACTTACTTTCTTACAAAGTATAGCGCCTCCATGTTTATAAGCAGAGGAGAAAGTATCTTCTATGAGTTTAGAACTTATAAAAGGTCGAGCAGCATCATGAATGGCGACTAAAGCCTTTTCTGAACACTTATTGAGGCCTTTCAATACAGAGTGATAGCGTTCTTTTCCACCACAACATACCTGCACATCAGAAAAGCCATTCACTTTAAGCAATTCCTTAAATTGACTTTTATCTTTTTCTGAAGAGACGAGAACTATATTTTTGCTATCAATAACTTGAGCAAGCGCTTCTAATGAATGGAGAAAAACCTCTTTACCATCCAGTTTAACTAAGAGCTTATTACTCCCAAACCTTGAGCCTGAACCTCCACATAATAAAACAGCCGCTTTTTCCATTAGGGTTTTATTCCATATTTATTACTAATACTCTCACAAAAAGAGATATAGTTTTTACTATAACAGTAGCGATAAACATCATATAATAGACGGCGATCATAATAATTTTTAGGGTCTAACTGTATAGAAAAGAGCTTATCTTCAATGAAATCCAGAATGACTTGTTCTTCATTTTTTTCTCTCAAACAGTTAAAAATTTTATATCTTAATGAAGCTTCATAAATTTTATTAGGAGGTAAATTTTTATATATACTTAAAGCTAGATCCAGGTGATCAACATTATTCTCTAAGCCATACAGTAAAAATAAAAAATCTGCAGATTTACCAGCTATGTAGGGATTGGGGCTATTGGGGTCAAGCAATTTAGATGCCCCCGAAAAGTCAGCACTTTGACTTAAAAAGATAGAACGTAAAAATAGATGTTGTGGATATAAATATTCGTCTTCAGGAAAGTCTTTTAATAGATACTTATAATTTTTTTTGCGGAACTCTAAAATACCTTCTAAAGCTAATAGGTTTTTGTTTTCCTTATCCTCTTCGTCTAATTTTATTTCGTAGCCACTATTAAAGTCATGGTACAGAATATAGCTATGTGCCGCAGGGTTTGGGTTACTTTTCCAAATACTTAAAGCTTTTCCTTTATCGTGTTTATAAACGAGGCGACCATAATTATTTAATAGTTCTTTGTCTTGCTTATGTATATAGATTTCTAATTTCTTAATATTAGAATATGTTTCCAAATCTGTAAACTGAAGATAATTAATGTAGGAAAATAAAATTTTTCGATGCTTTAAAAGTTCTTCACGGTAGCTATAAACTAGTTCAAAACTATTCTTCTTTTGTAAACAGGAAATGAACATATAATAAAGGTATTTATCCTTTTTATAGTCTTCATATAATTGTAGAAATAGTTTAGGACTCCTTTCCATGCTGGCTTTTATAAAGTAAAAATTTTCTTGATTATTTGGATTGAGTTTTACGAGCAGACTTAAGTCTTTTTTGCTTATTTTACCTTCTTGGCTAAGTGCACTCAATTTTTCGAAGGATTGAGTATTAGTAAATGAGCTAAAAATCTTTTCAGCATACATGGCATACTTATCATCACTATAAAATGAACTCTCAAGTAGTTTTCGAATATCGAGGATTTTACAGTTGTGGACAATAAAATCTTTGATGTCTTCAGCAATCATTTCATTATGACTTTTTAATATCTTATAAGCTTCAAACAGGGCTAACCATTGATAGTTTTTATTAGCGCTTCTCAAGTCTTGGTAGTTACTAACTATAAAAGAATTAATTTCTTTTATATCTTGCTTTTGAACAAGATAATAAAGCTTATAAAAAGGACTCTCTATGGATTCAAAATCGTCTAAATTAAGTAGTCGACTTAAGTCATTATTTATATTTGTTTTTTTACTTTTCTTTATATTTATATAATCAATGAGCTTTTCATTTTGGGTGGAATTTTCTAAGTCTTCAAAATTATTGAGCGCTGTATTACAGTAGTTTTTTAAATAAGTAATATACTTGTCATCAAGGCGTGTGAGTTGAATAATTTCGAGGGATTTTTTATACTTATTTTGCCTTATTAAAGTTTTTATATAAGACCTTAAATGCTTGATATCACCACTTTTTTCCCAGTACTTTTTATAAATAATTTCTGCTTCGGCATAATTTTTATCTAGGTAAGCATAATCACTTGACCAAAGTGAACCAACAAATAAAAAGCTGTATATAATAAACTTATTCAAAACCAAGTGCTTCCATTTTTTCTTTAAGTAAAATCTGTTGAGGCTCACTTAATTTTGCGAAAATCTCACGATAAATAATAAAGCATTCGATGTATGCTAGAGTTTCGTTTTTATTAATTCTATCATAGCATTCATAAAAATCACTCAAAGCAAGGTTCTCAATACTCAAGTCCTTTAATAAGGGTGTCTTGACTAAGTTTTCATCAATGAGTAGGCTTTGCTGATTCAGTCGCGTAGAAAGGCTTTTATAAGGACTTTCATCTTCATCTACACTTACATCCAAGAGGATTTTCAGCTTATCTTTTAATAGGTCTAATTCTTTATTAGCAATGAAAAGTTCTTCATCAGCATTGATCAGTAAATAAGCTTTTCGAAATTCATTAACTAGAATTAAGTTTATCGTTTTATAATAAATGAAATCGCCAATGAACTCGGGATCATTTTCTTCTTCAGGCAATATTTCATCAAATTCTTTATCGTGTTCGTATACTGTTTTTATGATTAGGTATCTCAGGTCCTTTAATCTTTCATCCTCTACTTTCTTAGAGAGTAAATCATAATCACTTTGCTTAATTTCTGTGGCCTTCAAAGATATAATTTTTTCAATGAGCTTATAATTTTTTTGCTGGCTAAGGATTAAATCTATTTCTGCTAACATAGAAAAATAATGCTCTTCTTTCTCATATAAATCTAAAAGTTTATAGGAGTACTCAATTTCATATTCTAATTCATTGCGTTGTTCGATAAGCTTAATTAATTCAGAATTATTTATTTTTAAATCACTATTAATGAGTAAATCCATGAGCAATTTTTTTTCATTTTTATCTGATTGGGAAATCATTCTTTTTAGATAGACATAATTAGCTTTTTCATAATTATATTTGATGAATAACTTCTTTTGATTATCGCTAGTTTTAAGCGCTAAAATAAGTGAATCCATATAGGGTCGATAATGATTAAAAGCTTGGTAAATGAAGTATTCGTAGACGTATTTATCGTTAAGTTTATCTTTTAATAAGAGTGCCACTTCATCATCATTTTCAATATTTATAGACAGGTCTTTTAAGCTTTTTAGATCCTCATCAACATAATATTGTTTTTTAAAATCTGATTTATTTTCTAATAAGTTTATGTACTGATAGTAATCAAGTGCATCGATTAGTTTCTGTTTTCTAAGCTTATTAATTTGTTTAATAATTGCTGATTTATCTTTATCATAGATAAAAGCAGATATGACCTCTTCCTTTAGACTATGACTCTCGGTACTCTGTAACTTAACGTCACTAAGTTGATGGATTTTTGCATAGCCAGTAAGGCTAGTAAGAGTAATGAATATAATATTTTTTAAATGCATTTTATAAAGATAATTTTTATACTATTACATCATATAAAAAGGACTTAAACCTCATTGGTTTAAGTCCTTTCATTTTTTCTTGCTTTTGAGTAAAGTTTGTCGACTAAATTTTACCTAAGCGTTTGAGGATATTTCTAATTTCACTGGTTTCAGTTCCCTCTTCACGAGCCACTTCTTCAGCTCTAGTTTCCATATTGACTGCAACCTTTTCCATTTTTGTATTATGGTCGATTGATTTTTTGATTTTTTCTCGTGTAGTTTCTTCTGCAACACGATTGTAATCATCGACCAAGTCAGCGGGCTTTCTAGAGTATAAAAGCGACACTGTGATATGTGGCTTATCGATATTAGGGTTTCTTACAACACTGTATATAGGAGTTACTTTTTGAGCATCGAAATGGTCGAGAATATTATAAAAAACAGTGTGATCATAGTTTTCTGGTACTTCCAATAAGAAGAGTGCTTCAATGGGGACATCTGGTCTTAGCATCAGTTCATTGTAATTTTCTTCCATCTGTTCATCAAAGTAACGGTCAGGGTTATATTCAAAATCGGTAAAATAATTAAAGAATGATTTTGATTTATAGGCTTCAAAATCTTCTCTATCAATATGACCCTCTAAAAGCTCATATTGGTCCCCTTTTTCTGGGATACTATTTAAAGTTGCAAGACTATTACAAATCATTTCATTGAAGGCTTTTTCAGCCATTCGTCCTTCAAACTTACACTTATTACTAAATAAGAAGGTGTTGCCTGTGTTGGTGCTATCAACACCTTTCCATAAGGGACCCTGTAAAAATTCTATAGTGTTGTTTACGTACTCACTCGGCTCTTTCTTTGCATAGGGTAGGATAATGATAAACTGTGTTCTGTTGATATCACTAACTTTCTCTAGGGATGATACATAATTGAGTACTTGTGAAGTAATGCCATTACCTGTGCCTCCACCAGAGGATGTAATGATGGCATTGCCCTTGATAATGTCGAGTAATTGTCCTCGAACACTATTAAAAGCTGTTTTGCCGATATTAGGGTCCTTTTTTGAACCAACTAATTGTCCTTTTTCGTTGTTTGTATAAGCCAAAATACTGTTGGCTAATCCAAGCTTATGCATCTCAACTTCGGACACATTAATTACTGTTGCTTCTTTACTTAAGCCTGAGGCAAGTTTGCCGCCGGCTCCGCCGATTCCTATTATCATTTCACTGTCTCCAGGTAGTTGGATTTTAAAATATCAAATTTTTCGCCTAAACGCATAAGTGCTTTGGCACCATGTTCTGTTAAATATAGGCTCTTTCTATTACGTTGTTCTCTTAGTTCTATGAACTGTAAGTACTTGAGTGTCTCTACATATGATACAGCGCTCTGCTTCGTCCTTGTGACTCCCGACATTTTGAGGTCATCAAAGACATTAGTTATATTGTAGCCCTCGCGTTTATCTTCAGCCACCATGGTCCAATAGAGTACCAAGAAGTGTTGGTAATCAAGACCTTCTATCTGTTTTCTGTAGAGTTCATCATTCATAATAGCTTTAATCTAATCATTCTTATTTATAAGTCAATTTGTACTGTGATATAATATACTGTAGTTGAGTATAGTGTAATATAGTGTGGTTTACTATAGTTATGTATACTTTTATATTGATTTATCTGTAGGTATAAGTATATAAGAAGTTTATGTCCTTGGTTTGTTTTTGATCTATTTCTGTGTGTTTGTTATTGCTCTATTTGTAGTGTACTACTTTTGTGTTCTTGTTTTATCTATAAATATTTAACTATTAAGTTCTTATGGTTTGTTTTATTCGTCATGGTGTATACTACGGGTTATAGTGTAGTATACTACTATCAATTATAAAGGTTTATATATCCTCCAATTAAGGCTTCTAGAAACAGCCTTTAAACCGAAAAAGGTATCGCCCCTGAGTAATCTATCTGAAAAACCCATTTTTATCGATTTTATGATGGTTTCTGGCTTAAATTCAGTGTTTTAAGCGAGTTTTGCCAAAGCTCCCACCTTGGGATCTAGTAAAGACGGAGATTGGGCTAAGAAGTCTGTTTTATAAATTAACGCGATTGCCTATATGATGGGCAGGGTCTTGCTTAATGATAGGGAACTTAAGAAATCTTAACTTCGAGATGAAGTCTAAGAACCTGAGCCACGAACTTAGGTCCATGGCTCCGAGGACTCCTCTAATGGGTGGGAACTTAAGCTTATTTTATTAAATTATGTATGGGGCTCTGCCCCAAACCCTGCAAGGAGCTGCCACTCCTTGACCAGGCGGGTGGATTAAGTATGAATTGAATATAGTAAGGTACTCATTTCTGCTAAGATTTAAGTGTAGGAGTGTAGCGACAAGCGTTGGGATTCTTAAGGATGCGAAGCACCCTTGATAATCCCAACACTCGGAGTTTCGCTTCAGCGCTTACCTGAACAATCACATAATGTGTATTGAGCATGAGTTACATCTTAGATTCCCTTAAGTTCCCACTCATTAGGGCCAAGCCCCTAATCGCCCGGTCAAGGAAAGGAATTCCCCTACTGGGGAGCTCGAGGGGGACAGCGTCCCTATCGTACGGGTCACATCATGCCCTCTATTCTGGCTAATCGTTTTTTGTTTTGAGTCATATCACTTTTAAATCGTATTTCAGATGAAGAGTTAAAGCTCCCCAAAAGAAGTATCAAAATTGTGAGCCTGGAAGAATTAATGGAAATATTGTATGGTATAAAGACGACATTTTTAGAATGATAAAAATTAAGTAAATAATGAGTGAAAATATTAAAAAGTATCTCGATTTCGAATTTTATCTTAGCAAAATAAAACCAGTAGATCTACTTAATTTTAGAGTCTAAGAAAGTTATATTAACGATAAAAATATATTTCGTGATACTGCTTCAGGCTTGGATCAATCTCCTGTGTATAGCGCGACTGTATTTCACAGGAAAATCGAGAAAATTAGAGTCGCAAATTATTTTTTAAAATCTCCTGCAATTAAATTAAACTTACGCATTTTTCCCTGAAGAGTACTGGCGTGTAAACCGAGTAATGAAGCGGCGCCATCAGAGCCATAAACCTTGCCTTTACATTTCCTTAGAGCTTTGATAATTTGTTGCTGAACCGAACTGTCTAAATTGGCCGGTGGACGCCCTGCTTTGCTCTGGTTCTCTCCTTCGTTAAGGCTGGGAACTTTGAGGGTTCTACCGCGACTTGAGATAAGTGACTTTGTTAAAAATTCGCGGATTTCGCTAAAGTCATCAGACCAATTTTGTTGCATGATATACTGAGTAAAACTCGGAGTTATTTCAAGGATGGCCACGCCGATGTTATTTGCTATTTCAGCAACGAGTTCTCTAAGCAACCATAGCCAGTCATCACGTCGATCATTAAAGTTAGGAAAAGTGATGGCTGCATTTTCAAAATGTTTTTTGAGTGGGTTATTCAAGTTTTCTGATTGAGATGAAATAATAATATTTTTAGCTTCAGTATTTAGGCGGATATCGGTCTTGATTTTTTCTATTATTTTAGCGTTTACTTTGGGGTCTAATAATTCGATATTTTTAATGTATAAGCTGCCTCCATTAAGTTTGTACCAAAGCCCAGAATTATCCTCTCCAAAGATTTCTGAATAATGAATATCAATAGGGATACTCGCACAGTCAAAAACCTCTAAACGTTTGCTTACGCTACCCGACCTAGCGTGTATGTGTCGAGCGCATAGTTCGCGACCGCTTCCTGGTGTACCTATTATCCAAAATTCGGATAAACGAGGAGCTAAGATGCAAACCTGAGTCCAGAGTTCATTCATGGCGCTACTTTCGCGAATAAAGGGTTTTGCTCCCCTGATTGAATTTTCGTTTTGCAGGTCGCGAAGTTCGCTCCATGCACGCCTAGATGCCGTTGCCGTTTTGTTTAATTTTTTACTGAAAGTGAGGCTGGCAGAGGCGAGGGGACAGAGTTGTGAAAATAGCGTTTCCCAATAGGCGGCTTCTGTTTTATCAGAGAGGTATAAATTCAGGAAACCGTTGACGCCTAGTCTATCAAATAGTGGTAAGACAATGAGTTGTTCAGCACCCATTAAATAAGCTTTTCTAACCTCTATCATCTCGTCGTTTTCTTCTGTGAAATCTTCGATTACAAAGGCGGCTTCATCATCAATTAATTCTTTGGCCAGAGAGTTTTTTGTCTGCCTATCAAAAAGGCTCGAGCTGCCCTGCCCGTCTAATTTTTGATAGCAGTAAACAGGGAAGTTTTCACCATCTCGAAGGCCCCAACTGATCTCCATGAGCGGCATCGCAAAAAGTTTATTCAGGGCCTCACCGACACTCAAAGCAAAGGATTGTGGTTGCAAGTTGAATTGCAGATTCTGCAATATTTCCATGGGGATTGTTTGGTTTTTACGCACTGATTTAACCTCTAATAATAATTTAATACTTATCTATTATAAGTTAAAAACACTTAAATACAAGTGTTTAGTTAATGGTAAATGTTTTAGTTTTGACTTTAAATATGATGTTATTTTGATAAATATAGTTTTTTTAAATTATATTTTTAATTAATTAAATAATTAAGTGTTTTTTAAATTCATTCTAGAAGTTCAGTTTATTCTTGAGTAAGGGGAAATAAGCTTTAAATTTCCATAAATAAATTGAGAGAGATAAGATGAAAATAGTCGCAGACGATAGAATACCTTACCTACAGGGAGCTTTAGAAAATTTTGCAGAAGTCAAGTATATAGCAGGGGCAAAAATCAATACCCAAGATATGCTTGATGCAGATGTGTTAATTACGAGGACAAGGACTCAAGTCAATCGTGAACTACTCGAGAATTCATCCATTAAATTAGTTGTCACTGCTACAATTGGTCACGATCATATAGATAAAAAATACTTAGAGGAAAGAGGGGTGATTTGGAAAAATTGTCCAGGTTGTAATTCAGGTTCAGTAGCTACTTATATAGCATCTTTATTGGCAACAATGATGAGTGATCATGGCTTTCAAAGCAAAGGTAAAACTTTTGGTTTGGTGGGTTGTGGCAATGTTGGGAAGAGAGTTAAAAAAGTAGCTGAAGCACTCGGTATGAAAGTTCTTATTAATGATCCGCCAAGAGCTCTAGCAGAGGGCAAAGAAAATTTTTGTAATTTAGAGACGGTACTTAATCAATCAGATATTATATCTATTCACGTCCCCTATATAAGAAGTGGAGAGTACAAGACTTCGGCTTTATTTGATGATTCAAAACTCTCTCAAATGAAAGAGGGCGCATGGTTAGTAAACTCCTCACGAGGAGGAATCATCGTAGAGAATGATCTAGAAAAATACCTAGATGATAATTCTATAAATGCGGTCTTAGATGTGTGGGAAAATGAACCCAATCTAGATTTAGAATTAATGAAAAAATGTAAAGTTATTAGTTCACATATAGCGGGTTATTCTGTTGATGGAAAAGCTAATGGAACTTCCATGTCAGTAAGGCATATTGCAGAATTTTTTGACTTGAATTTAAAAGAGTGGCAGGCGACAAATTTGCCATTAGAAGACAAAAAAATACAAGTTAAAGAAGGCGAATTAGGATTAGTGAAAGCTATAAAAGAGGCCTATGATATTATGGATGATGATAAAAAATTGCGTTGCACCGCAGAAAATTTTGAAATAAATCGCGGCCAATATGAAGCCCATAGAGACTTGGCAAATTATCAATTCATTGGTGATGAAGAGAACTGCAAAAAGCTAGTAGCGATGATGCCTGAGCCTGTGATAAAGAAATGAAATTTAGAAAGCTGTATTTATATATTTCACTTATTAGTTTGCTTGTTATAAGCTCGTCATGCATCCTCATTTCTGTTGGCGCCGCTGGTGGTGGTTCATATGCTTGGTATAATGGACGAATAGAAAAAAAGTTGTACCACGATAAAGAACATGCCTACGAGATTGCCAAAGTATTTTTGGAAGGACAGGGAGCAGAAAAGCTAGTTTTCGAAGATGATAAATACCGGCTTGAAGCTAAGCTAATAGTAGAGGATGAAAAAACTAAAAAAAACACCTATTCAATAAGTTTTATATTCATTGATTATACTCCTTATAAAGTAGAAGAGGGTACTAATGTAAGTGAATCTCAGAGAAAGCGGATGACTAGAGAAAAAGGTTTAAAAACTAAATTAAGCTTTCAGTTCTCAGATGGTATCACACCGAATCAAGAAAAGGCCCGAGAGTATTTGAGTGCCTACCTAAACTTGCTTAACTAAGTAATAGAAGTTAAAATATAAGAAATTATAAAGTGAAAAAGATATGAATAAATTATTAATTATAGTACTTCTAGTATCTTCCACGATATTAAGTGCCGCGAGTAGCCGCGACTTACAAATTAGTAGAAAGACGACAGATATACTGATTCACGGAATAAAGTTTAGAAACTTTTACAAGGCCGAAGCACAAACTAAAAAGCCTCTTAAAATTAATACATTTACACGTACATCTAGTAATCCAGATATCCCCGTTAAGAGAATAGAAGCCTTTAACTTAAATGAATTATGGCTAGATGAACAATGGATCGCTACCTATAAAAATAATGGAATTGATATAAGTATTTACTCCATCAAATCTGTAAAGCCTAGTACCGAAAATGCTTTTAATGTTAATGGTGAATATTTCATTACAAAAGATATATATGAAGATATGACAAAAGCCCAAAAGCGGGATGAAAATTTTCTTAAGCAATGGTTTGAAGATTTAGAAAATAAAGAGGTTGCACTCTTTGGAAAGTTTAATAGAAGTAACCTGCCAACAGGTGTTCAATATGATTTATCTGAAAAGGTCATTGGGAAATATAGTTTTGTTTTTACCAGCAAGGATAAGCGTCAGTATTATTTAAGCATAAAGTCTACTTACGAAGATCAACGCAAATTGATGTCGGCAATTCAGAGCTTTGTTCGCTACTTCAAAATAGGAGAATCAAAAGAACTAAAGGCCATAAATCAAAACTTTTCCAGTAAGCCAAAAGGCAATAAATCGGCACAATATATGGAAACAGTTAATAGAGTTAAAAAGGAAGTGAGTGGCATGCAGAATTGGTGGTTTGCTGAAACGGAAAACTATATATTAAAATCTAACCTCAGTTCACGCAATCGCATATTAGCAAAGAAAATTCAGGTTCAAGTTGAGCAAATGCGTCATTCCTACGAGCTCTTTTTACCCGCAAATAAAGAAATAGAAGAAGTGAGTGTAATAACTATTCCCGCAACGAGAGAAGGCTACAAAGACTACGTAGGGGCCGACATGGAATGGTCCGGAGGCTTGTGGAGCCCCTCGCGCCGTGAATTGATTCTTTCGACAATGAGTAAAGAGGCGAAGTCATCTGCTAACAAAGATTGGATCTTAGATGTTTTAAATCACGAGGCCTTTCATCAGTACTTATTTTATGCCTTGGGAAAAGTGAGGGCACCGATGTGGTTTAATGAAGGCCATGCCGAAATATTTGCCCATTCAAAGATATCTTCTGGAAAACTTTACTTGGAAGAAAATAAAAGAGGTCTCACGAAATTGAGTTCTTTGCTAAAATCAGGAAAGATAGATTTCCAGGCTCATATATATGCTAACCACGAGATCTATTACGCTGACAAAGACCTTAACTACCCTCTAGGTTGGGCTTTATGCTACTACCTTCGCAAAGCGGCGCCACTTTATAAAAACCGTAATTATGTGGAAATTCTTCCTAGAACAATCAAGGCTTTACGAGAAGGTAAAAGTGCAGACGAAGCCACGAAATTGGGTTTCTATGGTATTGATATGGATATTTTCACAAAAGATTTTTGTACTTTTTGGTTCAGTAAATCAATGCGCTCCAAGGCGAGTCGAACAAAAATCCTACCAAAGAAAGTTAAATAAGGACACCACATTTATAGCGAGGTACATGGTGTTATTGGCTGGTCTTTAGCTGAGCTCAGTGGGGGAGATAAGCAATTAAGAAAATGGATTTTTCTATCGGCATTTCTTCCCGATTTAGATGCGATTAGTTATTTTTGGGGACACGATGCCTACGTGACATATCATCACGCGATTAGCCACGGCTTATTATTTTCTTTATTGTGCAGTGCTTGGGCGATTTATAGCTGTAAAAACTGTAAATGGCATAAGGTTTTTATATGGACGCAGCTAGATGCACTCCGACATTCTATGCGGCGACCTCAATCTCTATTTGACATAATAACTGGCAGATCCTTTCCAAGTTGAATCCTATGGCGCTTATGAGAGTTTCTTGACGAACCCTCTTTAAGCCACAAACGGTAAATCGCTCAAGGTTGTGATAGTTCTTCAGCTTTGAAATACCTGCTTCGGAAATTGATCGGATATTTCTCGCAAGTTGGTAGTTTTCACTCTCATAAATATCTTCTCCTAAGAGCTTCTTTCCCTTTGAGCCACTAACACTGACTAATGTCGCCCCTTTTTCGATGGCATCATCTAAATTGGCGGCAGAGCTATATCCGTCATCCACACTGATCATCATTGCGGTCTCGCCCGTCATCTTTTTATTTTCATCAAGGCAATTACTGAAGGCCTTGCTGTCACTAGTATTTCCAGATTCTAGGGTGAATGATGTCAGAAAACCATTGGCACTAAAGGCGAAATTTGGTCGGTAGCCAAATACGGTTTCTCGACCACCCTTTTTAATAAATGCTGCATCATTATCACTCATGCTGTAAATTTTCCGTGCCGTCTTCGTATCGTAGTCCTTAGGAGCCATGTTGAAGCGATGTTCAACCATCAAAACTTTATCTATGAAGCGAGATAGACATTCGTCAATCATCAGAACTTTGGCACTTTCACAGTGTTGTTTAATTTGAGGAAGAGTCTTCTCCAGGCGAATAATAAATTTTCGGCACCTCGGTAAAAGTTCTTGCGTATAAAACTTTTGCCTCATTTTTCTTGCTCCTTTTTTTCCTTTAAGCATAGAGATCTCGAAATCCAGTTTACTCATATAATCACAGTAATTTTGCAGGCGTTTGAGAGGGATCTTTCTGCGCTCAACACAGGGAAGCTGATCATGAACGTCACTGATATTTTTCATCATTTTACAACTAAGGTTCTTTAGTAATTGACTATCGACAGGCCACGCTGAATCGGCCTTAATGGCTGTAGAATCAATAATCACTGCTGAAAAATCATCCAGGCCACACTCCTTAACGCAGTTCAAAATAGCTTGATGAAAAAGATTAAGGGTCTTCTCAGAAAGAGCAGAGACTTGTTCATGAATCGTATTGCGTGAAGGGAAGCTTCCTATGCCCAAGCGCCCAATAAACTGCTGCAAGGAACTATTCTCACATAGCATACTATAGCCTCGTTCACCGTAACAATTATCATAAAAGTGACGGGCTATGAACAACGCCACCACCAATTCAGCTGGGGGGTGTTTTTGGGTAGAGCTGTTTTTAAACTCGCGGTTTCTAGTGGCGGCTCTATCTTTACTCAACTGAAGTTGATCATCTTCAATTGCCTTTTTGATCTCTTGAAATTCAGGACGAAGTATGATTTGCCCCGCAATCTTCAATGGTCCGCATAAAATTCCTATAGTTTGCCGTAATTCCTCGATGAAATATTCGGGAAAAAGAGTATCGTACATTGAAAGTCCCACTTGCTGTTATTGTCGGTGTAAGCTACTACAATATAGGCGATTAAGTGGGATTTTTTATTGGAAATTATAACTTTAAGCTATTTTTTAATAGCACTTGAGAATGATCTGTCGGAGTGCATCCAGCTAGGCTTTTTAAGCCATTATTTTGGGGACTATTTTTTCACCCAATTTCCGCTATATTATTTTTGGCCATTGAGTGATCAAGGGTTTTTATTTGATGCAGCACTACCACTGTGGCACCCCATTAATAAAGTTTTTCAGTGGTTTTCGGTATTAGCACTCATGTATTTTTCCTATAAAAATAAGAGAACGCCCATAGAAATGATCTCAGAAAAGTGGGACAAGAAAGTAATCAGTTCCTTTCAATCCTTAAAATCTCAATTTATAAAGGGTCCGAAGAAATAAAATTTCTATATTCGAAGCTGAGCATGTAATTTAATTACAAATAAACAGAAAAGGAATATAAAAATGAGCGACCACACCTATAAAAAAGTAGAAATTGTTGGGACTTCTCCAAGTAGTATAGAAGATGCCGTTAATACAGCGATAAAAAAAGCTTCAGAATCCATCCATAATATGCGCTGGTTTGAAGTGAAGGAAGTTCGTGGGAATATTGATAAAGATCATGTGGATCATTGGCAGGTGACTATGCTAGTCGGCTTTACACTAGATGATTAAGTAGATTTAGTTTATCTCTCGAGAAGGCCATCTAAGCCATTTTTTCGTAAGATACTTTTTATCCATAATTGCCATAAGAAGTAAAAGAGGAAGCCGCCAATGAAAAATGCGATATTCGCCATGATGATATAAGTATTGGCAAAAGCATCAGCAATATCATGGTGAACGGCTATATCGGCACTTATATAGATGAAAAAAGCCGATAGCGCAAACCATAGGAGGCTTAGGTTCAAACCTAAGCGCTTCAGTTTCTTTATGGTCTTTAATTTCATATTAAGTCCTCCAACTTCTTTAGATAAAATATATTTCAGCTAAAGATTGTCAAAAAACTAATCATGAAAAATCAATTAAATTTTTACTTGCTTAGGCCATGTAAAAATTTATCTGCTTGATTAGAGACAATAACGCCATAATTAGCAGCACCTAACCACCCAGACATGATGATACCGACAGATCCAGCATGATAGAGACCTTTAATTTCCTGAGGCATTTGTGAACTAATTTCTAAGCCTTCAAATTTAGTACCAAAAGAAGTACCCTTCTCACTAAGAGTGTAAAACTCAACTGTTCTGGGAGTTCCGGCTTCTGCATAATCAATTTTTTCACGAATACCAGGTACATATTTATCTAAAACAGTGATGGTATCATCAATCATTTTGTCTTTTGCCTTTTGGTACTCTTCGTCACTTAAATCATTCCAGTCGTCAAAGCGAGCATTCATAGAAGCGACAATCGTGTAGCGATTGTCACGATCTGGACGAATTTCAGGATAATAGACAGAGAAGGTACGACTGGTGATGTTCATATCAACTAAGGCATCGGCATCATATTCGGGGTGAGTAGAAGTAAAAACTAAATCACCGAAGAAAGGTATCGACTCTCCCTTGCGAATCCCCAAATAAACTTGTGTTGATGAAGTATTAACTTTAACATCATCAAGTTGCTGAACAAATTCTGGACTAAAATTTTCTCTACCGACAAGGCGGTTGATAGTGGGGTGAATTCCTGCATTTGAGATAACACAATCACAGCTAAAAGTTTTGCCATTGACTGTAACGCCAGTGACTTTACCGTCTTCAGTTGTGATTTTTTGTACTAGTGCAGAAGTACAAATATCAATGCCATTATCATTCATAATGACTTCCATTTTATCAATCATATCATCCGTGCCACCATGATAGATATAAACACCTTTGCTCATGAAATTGGAAAAAACAATTCCGTAAGAGATAGCGGGTTCATCTAAAGTAGAGCCATTGGCGTAGGTAATGGGTTCCATAAGTAAGCGCCAAACATCGCTTCTATCAGGAAAGTATTTCTGAAACAAGTCACGAGTGGTAGAGTTATCTTGGTCATAGTAATTCATACGAGCCAAATGATCGTAAAAAGCAATGACTTGTTCGCGTTCAATATTAAATTCTTCTACAAGAATTCGCGTAAAGTCATCACGAGTAAAAGTGGTGTCAATGGTAAATTGAGGGTTATCAAAACGAACAGATTTTACTTGGTGAATATTATCGGCAAGTTCTTTGCTCCAATACTTTCGAAGAGTTTTTTTCATGCCTATAGGAAAACCATGAAGAGAGATGTCAAAAACATGTCCTGCACGTTTAAAGTACTGAGCTAAACCACCCAAGATATAATGTTGCTCTAAAAGTAATACTGAGCGCCCTTGACGTGCCATACAGTTGGCTGAAGTCATGCCACCGAGGCCGGATCCAATGACAATGACATCATAATGATCTTTAGTCGCCTTTTTGAGGTGAGTTTCTCGACCAACTTTAGCTTCTCTATGAGAACGATCACGACGAAATTTATGAGGTTTAGCGCGACGAATACTTTGTGATTTCTCTTTATCTTCAGACATTAAGTTTAGACCCATTAACTTTTTTTGCTGAAGATAGGGCAATTTTACAAGTTTTCTACGGCGTCTTTAAAACAAGCTGAAGCGAAGACTTAGCCTTAAGTGAATAGCCCAGAACGTTTGTGCACAGAATTTTATGATTCTCAAAAGGATTAAGTGTTGATATTGTGAGAAAATAATAAGCAGAAATTAAAGTGATTGAAGTCATCAGCTAGACAAAAAAGCGAAAGCTACTTAAATCTCCCAAAACGCTTCTTTTATTTAATATCCATGTACTTACAAAAAGCTATCAAGTATTTTTTCCTTCAGAAAAAATATCTTTGAGTGCTTGCCATTCTTGCAGTGATTTATTAAAAATCAGATCTTCTAATGAAACTTGTTGTTGATCTAGGTAGTCAGCTAATAATGGAGCAGGGTAGGGCCCATGATTTTGTCCGTCTCGATAAATATAGAAATCTTCCTGTCCCCAAGAACGAATATTATCGCTAATGGAAGGCCCAGCTTCAGGAGCATGGCTAACAACTGGACTTACAGGGACAGTGGGCTCAATTTTTGTTATTGTCTTGCCTTGTTTTTTATGTTGTTCTACCTCTTGATGTAAATAACGAGAGAGTCCCATCCATTGATCTTGAAGGCGATCATAAATTAAATCAGTCCCCTTAACTTGCTTGATCTGCATCATGCGTACTAACATATCTGCAGGTATAGGCTGCTCATCCAAATCATTGATTTTGACTTTAAATTCTTTTGATCCTAAAGAAGCGCAGTAATCTTGCATTTCTTTGGTGATATCATCAATGACAAAACTACCAAAGAACCTTTGAAAGAGATGATTATTATCTGCTCTTTGAAATTCTACGAGCTTAAACTTAAGAAATAGAAAGGCAAGACCCATACCACCAATAAAGCCTCCTAAATGAGCTCCATAAGCAATTCCTGCACCACCAGTGAGGGCACCAAAAATATCCCCTAATAACCAAAAAAGTATAATCCAGTAACCATCGACCTGAAATGTTCCTGGGCGTAGTAATAGCCAATAAAACATTTTGATTTGATTGACGGGATAAAGTGCAAAATAAAAGCCAATTACACCATTTATGGCACCGCTTGCTCCAATAGCACCGCCATCCGCCATCAAGAGGTGAAAGCAAGCAGCCGTTAAAGTGAAAAACAAGTACAAACCCAAATAGCGCCAGCTACCAATTTTGGAGCAAATGGCATTGCCAAAAACCCACAAAAACATCATATTAAAAAACCAGTGAAAGATATCTCCGTGCACTAAGACTGAAGCAAACCAGCCCAGTGGTTCTGACCACGAGCGCATAATAAATAATTCTTTTACATTTTCCGGCATATAAAGCCACCAAGTAAAAGTCACAATTGTGGTAATTGCGATTATCGCATAATTCATCCACGGGACACGTGGGAAAAGCACATCTAAGCGCACGGGAACTAATAACATCTCAACCTCCTCATAATTGAGCTATTAAGATGCATTAAAAAATCAAAAAGTACAAGTGACTAAAAATGAAGTTTTTATGAAAGCTAGTTTGTGACTAGAACAAATAAGAGGATTCACAATTCAGCTCACGGATTCAGGATAAAGTGAAGCGGGAAAAATATTTTCTTAATTGAAACTTAAAGAAGAAAAATTAAGGAAGTCATGTCAATTAATGCATCTGATGGGCGATTAATAGAGATGAGCGCAGGAAGGGGAATTATAAATTAAGGATTGCTATGTACCGCTTTATACTTTTAAGTTTAATAACATATACAAGTTTGGCTCTTGAGAGACCGAACATACTCATGATTGCAGTAGATGACCTCAAGCCGATACTAGGTGCCTATGGTGATCCATTGATTCAGTCACCGACAATTGATAAGCTCGCTCAGAAATCAGCTTTTTATGAAAGTGCTTATTGCCAGCAGGCGGTATGTGGCGCTTCTCGAGCGAGTATAATGACAGGCTTACGACCAGATAGCTCTCGTGTATGGGAGTTCCGTCAATTGATGCGAGAACGCAATCCCAATGCCATTACGATTCCTGAATACTTTAAATCACAGGGTTACATGACTTGCTTCACGGGTAAAATATTTGATTACCGTTGTGTGGCTGATGGCAAAAAGCAGGACTTACCCTCTTGGTCGAGAAAAGAACAGCCCAGAAATTCCGAGGCAATGAAAAATCTTGGTTTTGCGGATCCCGCATTTCACGAGAAAATTCGATTGAAGACGATAGAACTAAAGCAGCAGGTGAAAAAAGCAAGCTATGATGAAGTCAAAAAAGCGATGGGTGGAAGCCCTTGTTTCGAAGGTTCAGTAGATGGCCCAGATGAAATTTATGAAGATGGAATGATTGCAAAAGAAGGTGTGCGACTCATTAAAGAATTGGGTCAAAAAGAAAAACCTTTTTTCATTGCCGTGGGCTTCAAGAAACCTCATTTACCTTTTGTGGCGCCGAAAAAATATTGGGACATGTATAAAGAGAGTGACTTTGCTTTAGAAAGCTATCAAAGTGCGGCCCAAGGAGCGCCTTCTTATGCCTATCAGGATTCCTGGGAATTTTCAGGTTATAATGTACCTCGAGTGAACGGTAAAGTACCAGAGGATTTTCAAAGGAAGTTAAAGCATGGTTACGCGGCCTGCATTTCTTATGTGGATGCTCAGATAGCTAAATTACTGAGTACTTTAAAGCAAGAGGGCCTAGAAGAAAACACGATAATCATTTTTTGGTCAGATCATGGTTTTCATTTAGGTGATCATGGAATGTGGTGTAAACATAGTAATTACGAACAAGCCACGCGGGTTCCTTTCTTTCTTTATGATCCCCGCCAGCAATTGAAATCAGGAGTCTATAAGCAACCCGTTGAACTGATTGATATGTTTCCTACTTTGTGTGAACTCAGTGCTTTAGAAATCCCGGAAATTCTCGATGGTAAAAGCCTGCTCAGTGAAGAGGCTCAGCAGGCGACTTTTGCCCTCAGTCAATTTCCGCGCAATGCAGGAAAAAATAAAAAGATCATGGGGTATGGCTTCCGTTTTGAACGCTACCGCTATATCGAATGGGTGGACAATAATTATCAAAATGATAATACTCAATTTGGCCCTCTGAAAGAGATTGAGTTATACGATTATGAAAAAGATCCTCTAGAGACAGTCAATTTAGCGAATAACCCTGAGTACCGTGAAATTCTTAAGAAATTACAAAAGCAAGCAAAAGCAAGTGGCCTGAGTCGCGCCATTTATAGTAATTAACTATAAAAACTTACAAATAAGCCATACATTTTTGTCAATTATTATCAAATGTAGGCTATTAAAAGCGTATTAAAGATAAAATTAAAGCCAAGGAAAAATTATGAGCAAAGCATTTCCAGAAAATTTTGTATGGGGTTCAGCAACAGCGAGCTACCAGATCGAAGGTGCAGCAAAAGAATATGGTAGAGGAATGAGCATTTGGGATGCTTTTTGCGATACTCCAGGCAAAGTAGAAAGCGGTCACAATGGCGATGTTGCCTGCGACCACTATCATCGCTTTGAAGAAGATGTGAAAATGATGAAGGAACTGGGTTTACAGGCTTATCGTTTCTCTATCGCATGGTCACGTATTCAGCCAGATGGAAAAGGTGAAGTTAATCAGCAGGGCATCGACTTTTATAATCGTTTGATTGATTGCTTATTAGAACATGGAATTGAACCATGGGTAACTCTTTATCACTGGGATCTTCCATTAGCACTACAAATCGAGCATGATGGCTGGCTTAACAAAGAGATTGTCGGACACTTTGAAAAATATTCACGTATTTGCTTTGAAAACTTTGGTGATCGCGTGAAGAATTGGATCACACTCAACGAACCTTGGTGTGCAGCTGTACTTGGTTATGGTATTGGCGCACATGCTCCAGGACGTATTTCTCAATCAGAGCCCTACATCTCGGCCCATAATTTAATTTTGAGTCATGCACGCGCTTACCGCGTTTATAAAAATGAATTCGCTCACCAGAATGGTACGATTGGCATCACCAACAATTGCGATTTCCGCTACCCTCTAACAGATAAACCAGAAGATGTGGCAGCCGCAGAACGCAGTATGGAGTTTTTCTTAGCCTGGTTTGCCGATCCGATTTGGAAAGGTGATTATCCAGAAGTCATGAAAGAACGAGTTGGCGAGCGCCTTCCCAAATTCACAGAAGCAGAAAAAGCCGAGGTTTTTGGTTCGAGTGACTTCTTTGGCCTCAATCATTATACATCAATGATGGCTTCTGAGCCCAATGAAAATGATACTTTAGTGAGTGACATAGCCGGCAACGGTGGAATGATTGATGATCAGCAAGTTTTCCTCTCCAATGATCCATCATGGAATAAAACCCATATGCAATGGAATATCGTTCCCGAAGGCTGCCGCGATCTACTCAAATGGATTGATGCTCGTTACGATCATCCCATTATTTACATAACTGAAAATGGCTGTGCTTGTGATGAGCCTGATACTGATGCCGCGCTTAATGATGTAATGCGCAAAGAATTTTATGAGTCATATTTGCGTGAATCACGCAATGCTATTGAAGCAGGTGTCGACCTACGTGGTTATTTTGCTTGGTCATTAATGGATAATTTTGAGTGGTCATTTGGCTATAACCGTCGTTTCGGAATGTGCCGTGTCGATTACGAGACACTTGAACGTACACCTAAATTATCTGCGCGTTGGTTGAGTGATTCCATTGCTCAAAATGGCGCCAATATTTAATTAAAATTGCTGGCCTCGCAATGAGGCCTCGTTTTGTTATCATCAAAAAATCCTAAGCTTTGAAGCTTAGGATTTTTTATGTTCGTCTATGAGTAATGAAAAAAAAGATCAAGCAAGCCTGATCTTTCTCAAATAAATATTATTTCAGTTTAAAGCTATCAACTGAATCTTTAAGAATATCTCCTTGGTACTGCCAAGTACGCTTAGGAGCCGTTCCCGTAACGAGATAGATAAGCTCACCCTTTTTAAATGCTTTTGCATACCATTGAAATTCGCGTTTTTGCATGATGCCAGTGTACTCAATAGTGAACACACCATTGACAAGGCTTTCGCTAATTAGAGTAAATTTCATTTTTTGAAATTGACCGAGAGAGATATTTTTATACGCTTCCATCGAGCCTTTAAAAGCTTGTTTTTGAACATTTACATTAGCTTGAAAATTATCCATTGGCGGAAGAAAAAACATGGTGACCTGTGGGCCAGGAGCATTCTTTTTCTCAGTTATTGGTGCCGTGATTTGAAAATCAGTATGACTAAATTCGGCCTGCATGCTGAAGCTTAAAGCGATGAGTGTAAATAAGATTTTTTTCATTTTAGTTCCTTTATATTTTTAATAAGATTATCGATTAAGCGGGGCAAGGCCCCTTGGTTGCCTGGTCAAGGATTGGCAAATCCTTGCTGGGGGAGCTCGAGGGGGACAGAGTCCCTCTAGTACGGGTCGCATCATGCCCTTTATTATGCTTAATCATTTATTTTTTTGAGTCTAATAAAGAGTTCTCGTTGTGTACGGCGACCATGAGAACGTTTAGGGATAAAATTTTCTTCAAGGGTGAATAGGCCATCAAAAGCTTGCTCAAGCTCTTCCATGGATAGAGAATAAGGAGGACCATCTTGATCTGGAGGATCAAAGCGATAGAAAAGTCCGAAGATTTGACCATTTTCCTTGAGTATGCGGTGAGCACTTTCCATATAATCACGGCGCTGCTCTCGAGGAATGGCACAGAAGCAAGTATGCTCTAAGACATAATCGTAAAAGCCATCCTGCTCCGAAGATAATTCGAGAATATTTTTTTGAATGAGTTTTAAATCAGGGTAGTTATTTTTGGCGAGCTTAATGGCTTCAGAGGAAAAATCTAAGGCAGTAACTGTATATCCTTCTTGAGAGAAGTAATTGGCATCATGACCACCACCACAACCAAAACTAATGAGGGTTCCGGGTGTTAGCCAATCGGGATTTTGTTTTACGAGGTCTACAAAGGGCGGGGCGGGTTTGGCAATATCCCAACCTGGTTTTCCTTCGCGGTAAATTTTATCCCAGCTTTCAGCTTTTTCATTGCCTTTTGTACGCATGATTTTTCGTCTCCCAATTTATATCTACTTAAGTGAACTTAGCTTGAAGCTTTCATCCACTAAGAAAAGACTAATTTAGAAGTTTTTTATTAAAGAAACTCGAGTTCCGCTCGCACAGCTAGATGATCACTAACTAAATCATCCCAAAGTTCATAAGAGTTGAAACGCATTTCTTTGGATATGAGTATCCAGTCTAAGCGCAAGCCTAACTTTGGAAAACTAATGATTTTTTCTAGGGGATTCCACAACTGTAAATCCAATTCGAGAGCGAGTTTTTCAAGTACGCCATTTTTGCGGTATTGGCAATTAAAGTCTCCCATAATAATAAGAGGCATAGCTTTCTGCTTTTGAATGTAGTGACAAAGCATTTGAATTTGCCGCTGGCGAGTTTTTTCATGTAGGAAATCTAAATGAAGTGAGATCACACGAAAGTGTTTTTGGCAATGACTAATAACTTCAGCGGAAACAAAACCCTTGGGGAAAGTTAGTTTTGAACGTGGGAACACGTGGGATTCAGAATGTACGATTTTTAGTTTAGATAAAACCGCAGTTCCATAGGAGTAACGCTTTCCATAAACGTGCTCACCTTGTGCAACGTGAGAAAACCCCGCATGTTCAGCTAAAAACTGACTTTGATGAAGGTTTTTATGCCAAGTCATTTCAGCTTCTGATTCTTGGAGGGCAAGTAGATCAACGGGTGAACGCTGAATCTGTTTGGCCGTAGAAATGAGATTGGCTTCGATATTTTTACGACGCATGGTGAAGTGGCTCATGGATCGCCCGCGGCCATGAGCGAGATTAAAAGTACTTAAGCGTAAAATATCTTTACGTTGATCGCAAAAATTATGACTGGTACTGAGGGGAGAAATACGTTTGGCTTCTCCTGATTGGGGCCATTTGGGCATGAGTTTTGTCCTTGCTAATAAAGCTTATCTAAGTTAAAGAATTTGTTTTACTTAAAAAAACCAAATTTTTCAGCGAGAAAAGTCAAAAGAATTATCTTGGCTCATTACTTGATTTAGCTCCGTTAGTGTTCATTTTATAATAAGATAAATTAAGGTTAAGTCAATGGAGCACGCATTTTTTCAAAGTCAGTCAATGAGGCAGGAGCAACACCTCGCGCCCCATCAATTACTTTCCTTAGAAATCCTGAGCCTTCCAGTTATGGAGCTTCAGCAAAAAATTAATGAAGAGTTATCCTTAAATCCGACCTTAGAATTAGATAAAGCATCGGGTGAAAATTTAGCCGGAGACCCCTTAAGCGAGAATACAGAGATGTCGACTGAGGCAATGGCTGCGGTTGATAAGGATGAATCACTGATCGGCATGGTCCAGCTTGAGTCGTATTATGGCGATAGTGCTTTTAATCCAGATCAAGATAAAACGCGCCAACATTTTTTTGACTCTCTAAGTAATGAACAGGACTTAGCTAGTTTTCTTCTATCGCAAATTCATCAAGGAGAGATTACTGAAGCAGATATTGAGATTGCTAATGTGTTAATTGCCTTACTCAATGATCGTGGTTACTTAAATGCGAGTATAGAGGAAGTCGCTTTTAACGCCATGTGTTCCATAGAAAATGCTGAACGTGTATTAGCTTTATTACAGACCTTTGATCCCCCAGGCATCGCCGCCAGAGATTTACGTGAATGCCTTTTGATTCAATTAAAAAAAACGAAGGGATCTTTACTTTATAAACTCGTGGATAAGCATTTAGCCGATTTAGAGAAAAATAAAATTAAAGAAATTGCGAAAGCTTTAAAAATTAGTCCTATGGAAGTTCAAGATTTGATTGAAGAGCTTCAAAAATTAAATCCATCACCGGGTTTAGCTTACAGCAACCGTCGCCCAGATTTTATTTCTCCTGATGTAATTTTCGAGTTAAAAGATGGTGAGATAGAAGTCACAAGTTCGAAAGATTTTGTTCCTCGTTTACGACTCTCAGATAAATTCATGAAGATGTTAGAGGACCCCAAAACCGATACTGAAACAAAAAATTATTTGCGAGAGAAACTCGCAGAGAGTCGTTCACTACTGACGAGTTTGGATTTGCGTGAGAGTACTCTATTGCGCATAAGTCGCTTAGTGGCTCGTGACCAAAAAGACTTTTTTACGAATCAATCAAGTAGTTTAAATCCTGTCACAATGCGCGAAATCTCAGGCGAATTAGATTTGCACGAAACGACTATTTCACGTGCAGTAGCAGGTAAATATCTCGATAGTCCCAAAGGTATTTATACTTTGCGATCTTTCTTTAATCATGCCGTGAAAGTAAATGAAGGCGAAGAAATGACTGCGGAAAGAATCCAAGAAATGATTCGAGAAATCATCAATGATGAAGATCCCGAAAAACCCATTAGCGATGGCAAGATTTTATTAGCCCTAGAAGAATTAGGAGTGAATATTGCACGCCGCACAGTCGCTAAATATCGTGAAATAGCAGGCTTTAGTGCAGCCTCAAAAAGAAAGATGATTTTTTAAGATGCCGACGATTATAACAGGAGACCGAGAACAAGAACTTCATGAAAAAATTGATGTGATTGTAGTTTTGGACCGTTTGCGTTCAGCGCATAATGTGGGAAATATTTTTCGCTTAGCAGATGCGGTTAATATCAAGGCAGTGTATACCTGTGGTTATACCGCGACCCCACCTCACCCCAAGCTAGAGAAAACGGCAATGGGTACAGATCAGTTTGTTAATTGTACACACTTTGATCATTCGCTAGAGGCTGTTGAGCAATTGAAAAAGGAAGGCTATCGAGTTTATGCAGTGGATACAATAGAGAGTGCCATCGATGTCTATAAAGCTAACTTTACTGGTCCCAGTGCTTTTGTTTTTGGAAACGAAGCATTGGGAATGCAGCAGGAAACGTTAGAGGCCTGCGACGAGTTTATTTCCTTATCTGCGCGTGGACTTAAGAACTCAATCAATGTGTCTAATTGTGCTGCAGTGGTACTTTTTCAAGCGGCTCATCAATTAGCTAAGTAAGTTTATAATTTAAAAACAGGAGCACTCAGGTGCCTATTTATATTCGATTTATTATCTTAGTAACGCTTTGTTTTTTGACTGTGTTTACCAAAGTGAAAGCAGCTGATTCAGATAAAGTACAGGTTTTAATTGTAGATGGCTTTAGCAATCACGATTGGAAAAAAACAACGGAACTCATAAAGACTTTATTGAAAGAAGAAAAAGAGTTCGAAATTTCTGTTGCTACGGTACCAATAAAAGGGGATCCAGTCTGGTCTGGGTTCTTACCTGATTTTAAAAAATATAAGCTTGTGATACAAAATACCAATGATATCAACAACGGTAATTCATGGCCATTAGCAGCCCAAAAAGCTTTTGAAAAATATATCTACGAAGGCGGAAATATGTTAGTATTTCATTCAGCTAATAATGCATTTCCGGCTTGGAAAGAATACAATAAAATGATTGGCTTAGGCTGGCGAAACAAAGATTTTGGAAAAGCTATTCATATAGAGAATGATCAGCTAGTACTTGTCCCCGCAGGTCAGGGTGAGAATACGGGACACGGCAAAAGGCGTGATCTTATCGTTCATAAATTGGACGAGCATGCAATTACTAAAGACTATCCTAAGCAATGGATGGCAGCAGATTTAGAAGTCTACCGCTACGCACGTGGGCCCGCAGAAAACATGACGGTACTTTCCTATGCAAAAGATTTAAAAACGGAAAAAAACTTTCCTATTGAATGGATAGTGAAATACGGCAAGGGAGAAATTTATAATTCGACCTATGGCCATTATTGGAAAGGTCAAAAAACTTTACCTGCAGGAGTGCGTTGTGTAGCCTTTAGAACGTCATTTACACGAGCTACGCGCTATTTATCGGACGTGCCAGCTAAAGCTCTCCCCAATAACTTTCCATCGAGTCAAGCAGTAGAGTTAATTCCTCTAGAAACATAAACTTCAGCAGGCATTTAAAATTAATATTAGGGAAGTTTGAGTTTTTGAAGCCAAGCTTCGCAGCTTTCTTGAAAGGGCGTTCCAACTAAGCCTACACCGTGGCCGATACCATCGTAAACATGATGCTCTACGGGATAATTTTTTTCTAATAAGAGATCCATATATTTTTGTAAGCCAGGAAGAAAGCTTTTATCGCGCTTACCAATAGCCGAATAAATAGGTGTCTTGTGAGTCTTTAAAAGTAAAGGATCGAGAGCCTTGCTTTTATTATCCATTGTATAAGCCGCATAGATAAGAACGCCAAAATTGGGTGTGCATTTAGCAGTATCAATTTCATCGATTGCTCGATAGGTGCGAGGATTAAAAAGTGTGAGCGCCGATAAATGACCACCAGCAGAAAAACCTAAAATACCGATTTGGTTTTGATTGACACCAAAAGTTTTTGCGTGATGTCGAATCAGGCTCATGGCCCTTTGAGAGTCTTCTAATGCGACAGCGTGCTTGGCAAGTCCTTTTCGACGAGGTACACGGTACTTAAGGATAAAGGGAGTGATTCCTTGCTTAGCTAACCATCCGGCGACATCTGAGCCTTCATGGGTGGCGGCTAGAATGTTATAGGCGCCACCAGGACAGATAAGGATAGCACGACCATCTGGTTTTGCTGGTTTGACCCAAGTGAGAGTGGGGCGAGCAACATTTTTTATGCGAAGAATACCTTTGACTTCGCCCAGTTCTTTAAGATCCTTAGCGGGGTCATTGATACGCTTGCCATCTCCTGGCCAGACTTGATAGATTTTTTTATCTTCTTTGACTTTTTCAAGCATGATGTTTTCAGCATTGCTATACTCACTTACGGCAAGCTCGTTGAGTTGATGCTCTGCAAACGATGTAATACTAAGTAATGAAGTCAGAATGACAAGTAAATTTTTCATTTAAGGTATCCATTTTTTTTGAGGAAAGCATCCATTTTAGTGATAATTTCTTGGTAAGTTTTACCACCATCTTTTTCTTTAGCTTTATAGTTAAAGAAGCCATGTTTTTGACCTTCCGAAATGTGGTATTCAGAATCTTTTCCTTGAGCCTTAATTTTCGCATCCCAATCTTTAGCAACAGAAACGGGGATTAAGGAATCATTTGAACCTAAAAAGAAAATGCTTGCTGGAGTTTCTTTATGGATGTTATGAAGCGGTGAAAAATCTTGCCAGTAATCTTTAACACGACTATAGCCATAACCCTTTTCACTATTATCGACAACGGGATTGAAGAGAACTAATAAATTGGGTTGAGAACTGATACTTAGCTTTTCAGATTCTTCCTCAAATTTTGTTGTAGTCGCAGTTGCAGCAGCCACATGCCCCCCGGCTGAACCGCCCCCGGCGGCAATTTTATTCGGATCAATACCATAGACGGCTGCATTTTCACGGACCCAACGAATGGCTGAATTACCATCTTTCACACAAGAGGAAGGATTCACCTTATGGCTTTTTTTGGTGCGGTACTGTGCGGAGATCGCAACCATGCCTTGCTTAGCTAAATGGTCAGCAAAGGCAAAAAACTGTTTAGGGCTCCCGCCGCTCCAACCACCACCGAAAAAGAAAACGATTGCAGGGCGCTTTTGCCCGTCGTTTTTCTTGAAACCTGGGGGAAGGAAAAAATGGAGTTGCAAGAAATCTTTATCACCCACTTCTTTGAAATTGACAACTTCGGAGGGCTTAAAACTTTGGGCCTGTATGCTAAAAGAAATTATGAGGCTAGAGAATAGTAAAATCAGTTTATTCATAGGTTTTTACATGTGGGATTATGATTACTTATTATGATAAAAGTAATACGTGAATAAACCATGTGCTATTACAGCTTATAGAAAGATATTTACCTTTATTACTTGCCTATGGGAGTATCATCACACTTCAAGTCACCGAGAACGTATTGTAAACCATCGAGATAAAACTGTAGAAAATCGGCGCGTTCATAGGTTTTTTCACTGTGACCTGGAGAGCTAAAGAAGACACGTCCTTTGCCGTGTTTTTTAATCCATGCCATATAACGAGGCATTTCTTTCACCGAGTCTTTAATTTTGACCAGTTTGCTCGTGTCCATTTCGAGGAGAGGTTTAAAATTGAAATCACTATAGGCATTTTTGAGAATATAGGGTTCGTCATCGTAAACGACTTCTTTTCCGCCAAAAGCTTTAAGCATAGGGTGATCTGTTTCAAGAGGAGTGAGGTGAACAGTTTGGAACTTGGGATGATAATGAAAGCTACCACCAGTCATTTTACTGATTCGTTGCGAATTGTTTAGCATATTAATCGCGCCATGAAGTACCATGAGTCCTTTGCCGTCGTCAACAAAATCTAGAAGGTTTTGTTCTAATTGGAGTGCCATGGCATCTCTTTCTTCATCACTGAGTTTAGTGAATTTATTTCCATATTGATTTTTCTTATTAATTAGGACATCGCGAAAAAGGTTTCGCTCTTTGGATACGGAGCAATTATTATTGAGGACGATGGCATCAAAATCTTTTAGAGAATCCTTTTTAAAGACGGATATATCGGAACTAATAGTGAGATCAAAGGCGGCTGTTTTATCTGCCATCGATTGCATCATCACATTGACATAAGGAATGACAGAGTGCTTATAACCAGTGGCTAAAGCGAAGAGTAAAACTTTTCGTTTTGGAGCGTCAATGCTAGCCTTCTGTGGTATCAATGGCTCGACTTTCGTGAGCCATTTTTGATATTTATCTGGAGCAGAAAATAAACTGAACGAAATGAAGCAGAGGGTGATTAATTTTTTCATAGGGCCTCTTTAAGGTATGTATTGAAGGTTTATTTGATTATTGATTTTTTGTTTACCAGACTTATCATCTTTTAATTCGGCATCATACCAACTTAAAATGGCTTGAGGGGTATTATTTTTACGTTCAACTTTCACACTTAAAAAGCCTCCACGTGCATTCAAAAACTCATGCCATTCTGGATCCATTTTTGGATGGCCACCAAACATGTGTTGGCCATTGATTGGACCACAACCAAATTCACGAATTTTGTATTTTGGATGAGTAGATGCGTATTGCCAATGACGATCACCACAAATGACGTAGAGATTTTTTTGGCTAGCAATAAATTTTCGTAGTTCTTCACCCTCGTGAAAAAATCCTGGGTTTGCGTGATTATCATTTTTTCCTTTTTTATCGGGGCCGATAATAGGCCCAGGAGTGACGATAAATTTAAAACTAGCATCGGATTCAGCAATAGTTTTTTTGAGCCACGATTTTTGTTTTTCACCGAGAATAGTTTTGCTCGGACCATCAGGCATTTTATTAATTGAGCGATAATCGCGATTTTCAGTAATCCAAATTTCAATGTCTTTCCCCCAACGAACACGACGATAAGTATGCTCATCAACGGGGACTTGTTCTTTGAAGATTTCGATACCTTGAGTGAAAGTAAGGTTGCCATAGACGGTGTTGGGATCAGAATCATTAGCTACAGTATCATGATCATCTTTCATAAAAAACGAAGGGACTTGCATAGAGAAATCACGGTTGAGTGGCAGTGCAAAAGTATGATTCCACTTACGTCGAGCATCTTCCCTATTTTTGGCGAGGTAGCCTTTATCATAATAAAGGATGTCACCCGTATGGATGAAAAAGTCAAAATTGTGCTGGAGCATTTGTTTATAAACAGAGTGACCTTGGCGATGATCTTCAGCCGAGCGAACTGCTTGGCAAGTGACGATAGCACATTCTACAGATTGAATTTTATCTGCTTTTGGAGCCGTAGTGAAACTACCTTTAATTTTAACTCCATTCTTAGCTTCAATAAGAATATTATAATGAGTACGAGCTTCTAAATCTTGGAGTTTGAACTGGTGAGTGAAGTCGCGTTTTGTATCGACTTCCACCCATGAGGATTGATAAACTTGTTGCTGGTTATTATAGAGTGTGAGGCGAACTTCACCAGCTATCCCCGGAGCCACTTGTGGCGGGCGCATTTTATTTTGTCTAGTGCTATCCTGTGCAGCAGTAGTGGTGAAGCGTGCGGGGCCATCCGTGAGACGAGTCCAAATAATTGCGGAAGCATCACTTACTTCACCAATTTTCATGCCATTTGCGAAATCAGCATCAGCTAATAAACTTTGAGTAAAAAGTACTATAAGGAAAACTATACGCATATAAAAGCCTTTTTTATAATGAAAAATATTTTTTAAAAAGATAAAAATGAATACTACCTTAAGTAATAATTCTCAATAATAGATGAGAAGGGTATTAGCAATATATTTGATCAATTTGCCTAATTAATAACCTTGTTTTTAACTTCATTGATGAGTCTATTTTTTCTTTCGCTATACGGAAATAGGCGCTTGATGCCGTGTAAGCTTTATGTATGTTCGAAACATAACAAACAGGCTCAAGTCCAGTTTTTTGCAATGCAACATGCTCAACATGACCAAACCAAATATCGGGATTGTAACCTAGTGATCTTGCTTCTTTACGCCAATTTTGTACATTCCTGAACCCTGCATTGTATGAGGCCAAATAAAAATAGAGGCGATTTTTATCATCGAGATCTTTAAAGTAATTATTACGAATCCAAGCCATATATTTTGCTCCACCCATAATGTTTTGATAAGGATCATAAAGGTCATCAACGCCCATATCTTTGGCGGTGCTAGGTAAGAGTTGCATAATGCCTATAGCTCCGGCGTGACTCTTAGCTTTCGGGTTTAGACTTGATTCTTGGAAGGCTTGCATAGCAAGAAATAACCAATTGAAATCATACTTTTCACCAGCTTCAATAAAGTAGGGTTTGTACTTTTCTAGTTTACCGAGGTTTGAAAGTAAGCTATAGTCAATCCAGTAGGGTCTTTGATAATAACGTTTAAAGAAAATATTCCCTAGTAGGCTACCCTTTCGGTTTTTATTAGCAAAAGTATCTAAATGTTTTTTAAGTTGTGGAGAGTCTTTGCGCATGGCCCAAGCAATATTTTTATCTCTACCAATAAAAATTTGCTTGTGGACTCGGATGTCGGGTAAAACACTTTTCCATAAATCGACAAAAGTATGATCAGCAAAGCTATATTGAAATAAACCAGTGTTAAGCAATTCAAGGACATCATCGGTATTGAGTCCTTTCAGCGGGACAAGCTTAATGGGTTTTAAATTTTGTTTTTTTAAATGATTATTGACTTTAATTAAAGAACTTAGATAACTTGAGCCATCAGCAATAAAAACTTTTTTTCCAGATAGATCCTCTAAAGTTTTGATTTGAGGGGCGGACTTGTGTCGGATAAGTACTTCTGAAATATTACTTAAGTAGGGAGAGCTAAAATCTACAATTTTTTCACGCTCAGGGGTAATGGTTAGCATAGCAGCTGCTATATCGCCATAGCCTTGCATTAGAGACGGAAGGAGATCATTGTGCGCAACAGGAACGTAGACAATTTTAAATTGTGGATTGTTTAGTGATTTGCGTAAACCCTTTTCAAATTCTTCAAACATATCGTGTTCGAAGCCACGTGATTTTCCTTGGGCAAGAAAATAATTAGTACGACTTGGGGTCACTAAAACTCGTAGAATTTCTTGTTCTTTTATATGAGACCATTTATTTAACTGAGGATTCACATGTGCAATAATTTCATGACTAAAATGGTCTTCAGGCAAAGCATTTTTCTCGGATCCATTAAAAAAAGCAAAGAGTGGAATGATAATTAAAGATATTAGGAAAATTTTAAAGATATTTTTTTTCAAGGCAGGCATCCTAAAGGATTTTATATAAAGTTAAATTTACCTTAAGGAATTTTTTATGAAAGACATAAATGGTAATTAATCAGAAAAAGTAAATTCTTCAGCAAAGCTTATTTGTCCTGCGGGGTTTGGAGTAATCCACTGAGCATTATTATAAAATGAGCTCCAAATCATTGTGTTGGCATGACCATCTAACCATAAGTGATTGAGTTTTTTTCCGCTATGACGAACTTCAACTCTTGAACCACGGTCCGTTTTCAGCCAACCTGATTCGGTGTCGGTTGTGAGCATAAATGAAGTGGGTTCGTGAATATCACCGGGTTCAATATCACCATAAGATACGCCATCTACTGTTGTTTGAGCATCGCGTACCAGTTCCGTATTAAAGGCATGATCACCTTTAAATGAATTTCCGGGTTCGGCTTCTTTAGTCTCAGGGCAGATAAAGGCTTTTTTGTTATGTACATAGAGGCTATCAATAATGACTTGGCTATGAAGAGGAGAACCGGTATCAGAGTAGCCCGTTATTACGACTTCATCAGTATCATAATATCGGGTGCCACCATAATTATTCCGATTAAATTTATCATTATTATCTTCTAAGTACATGTAATAAGAGAGACCATATTGACGGATTTCACTGAGACAATCGGTGGTTCTAGCCGAACCCCTAGCTTTACCTAAGGCAGGAAGAATCATTGAGACAAGAATACCAATAATGGCGATCACTACCAAAAGTTCTATGAGGGTAAATTTTTTCATTGTTGATTCCTAGTCTCTTTAAATATATATCTCAAACTCTTAAACAAAGAATAGGAGCAGACAGATGTTTTTGACAGCAGTCAAAGTAAAACATTAGCAATCAGTATTTTAGCTTTATTTATAAGAATCATAAAAAAGTGCTTTTTTGAAGTTAGAAGGGAGCCATAGTAAACGTATTGAGGGCAATAGCATAATAAATGAATCGGAGAAAATATGAAAAAATTAGCTTTTAGTTTTTTAGCCTTAGCGGGTATTTCTATGAATGCTGATGTCAGAATGACAACTTTATTTAGCGATAATATGATTTTACAGCAGGAGACATCTAATGCAGTATGGGGTTTTGCTGATGCAGGCGAAAAAGTTTCCGTTAAAGCCAGTTGGGGAGCGAAAGCAAACACGGAAGCCAATGCAGAAGGAAAGTGGAAAGTTATCTTAGCCACACCTTCCTATGGAACGGGGCATAGCTTGAGCATTTCAGGCAATAATAAAATTGAAATAAAAAATGTGGCTATTGGAGAAGTTTGGCTTTGTGCCGGGCAGTCGAATATGGGCTGGTCTGTGGGCTCGAGCTTTGGCGGAGAAGAAGAAGCCGCATCAGCAGATTTATCTAATTATAGAATTTTTAAATCAGCAAGGGAGCATTGGCACGAGCCTTTAGATGAAGCGAGAGATAAAATGGCGAGCTGGAAACCATGTAACACGGAATCGGCATTCGAGACCTCTGCAGTCTCCTACTATTTTGGGAAAAAACTTCATCAAGAACTCGGTATTCCCGTGGGTATTATTGTTCAGGCTTTTGCAGGAACACCAATAGAAGGCTGGATGCCAAAAGAGATCCAAATGAATGACTCCCGCACGATTGAGGGAATGAAGCAAATGGAGGAGATGGAAGAGAAACTCAAGAAGAAAGGGATTAGTAGAGAAAAATCATTAATGACCTTCAATAAAGATTTAGCCGTATACAACAAGCGTGTTGCCGCAGGTGACTTGATGAAGAATAATGTTAAAAAAATATCTCCCCCGATTATTACGAAGCCATCAGTATTGGGGCATCAATATCCTGCACATATTTTTAATGCCATGATTAATCCTATTCGTCCCTACGGAATTAAAGGGGCGATTTGGTATCAAGGAGAACGAAACTCCAAAGATGCGGCTCAGGCCATTAACTATCGCAAGCAGCTGGCGCAGATGATACGTTACTATCGCTCAAGTTGGCACGAAATGAGTGAAGGCAACACCAATGCTGATTTTCCTTTTCAAATCACTCAATTACCAAGTTGGAACCCTGCGCAAACACTCGCAGTGGAGGGCCCTGAAGCCGTTTGGTCAATCAATCGCGAAATGATGCGTTTAGTGAGTCAGGATGTAAAAAATACTTATATGGCCGTGTCCATTGATACCGGCGATGCGGTTCAATTACACCCCAAAAATAAGAAACCGATTGGTATTCGACATGCCTATTTAGCACTGAAAAATACTTACAAAAAGGATTTTGTTGATTACGGACCACGCTATAAAAGCCTCACAATAGATGGCGATAAAATTAAGCTTTCTTTTGATTCAGTAGGCAGTGGCCTGATGGCAGCCAAATCAGGTAAGTTAAATGCGTTTGCCATTGCAGGTGATGATAAGCAGTGGCATTTTGCGGATGCTAAAATAGTCGGCGAACAAATAGTGCTCAAGTCTGCGAAAGTCGCAAAACCCGTAGCGGTACGTTATGCATGGGCAATGAATCCTTCTGAACGCAATTTACTTTATAATAAAGAGGGAATTCCCGCATCTCCTTTCAGAACAGATAATTGGCCTCTATATGATCCAGCGGCGGATGTTATTACCGTATTCAAACCAGGGAAAGCAAAAGAGAAAGCGACTAAAGATTGGGATCGCCCACAAATGACGCAGTAAAAATGCCGTTTTTTCTAATTGTACTCATCACCAGCCATTAAGTCTAGAGAGGAATATTGACAAGTGTTTTGCCAAGGCATAGATTCACCCATGAATGAAAAAAATGAAACATATGGTACACGAGCAACTTTGTTGCAGCGGATGATTCATGAAAAAGATGAAAAGAGCTGGGAAGATTTTGTACAATATTATCGAGATTTCATTTACTTGATCTGTCGAAAAATGGATATGTCTCACCACGATGCAGATGAAGTGGTTCAGCAGGTTTTAATTAAGCTATGGAACCATTTCCCCAATTTCGAATATGATGAATCCAAACGCTTTCGTAGTTGGTTATGCCGAGTCATTCAAAATACTGGACGTGATTTTTTCCGTAAGCTCAATAGCCAAAGCCGCTTAAAGGGTAAAGTTCTTGATGAAGAAATGGATAAGCTATCTCTACCAGAAGTGGAAAATATTGCAGAACACGAATGGAATGATTATTTAGCCTCACTTGCGCTAGAAAATATTAAGCCGCATTTTTCTGATCGTTTGATCGAAATATTTTTGCGTTTAGTTGAAGGCGAAAGCCCGCAAGATTTGGAGCTCGAATACAAACTAAAACCCAAAGTTATTTACGTTTATAGCAAGCGAATTCGCGACCGTTTGAAAGATGAGCTTCGTCGCTTAAAAGCTGAGTTGGCTTAATGCCTGAGACATCAAAAAACTATGTGAAAGTTACATCTGGACTAAGTCAGATACTGGACCAAGATGATCCAGAGTTTGAATTCCCGATTAGTACAGAAATGCATTTGCGCGAGGGGCGCTATACGGCCGGAGATGAAATTGGTCGCGGGGCCATGAAAAAAGTCTTGCTGAGTGATGATAAATTAACGGCAAGAAAAGTCGCTCAAGCTAAGTTATTAGATTCTGATAATCAAAGTAAAACCGAATCATTTTTTCGTGAGGCGCGCATAACTGCGCAATTACAGCACCCCAACATTGTTCCCGTTTATGATGCGGGTTATGATCGAGAAGGTAAAGCTTTTTTCACCATGAAACCGGTGGGTAAAACTACTTTAAAGAGCTATCTCAAAAACCGAGATGTCAACAAAAATAATTATCAGCAAGATATTGATTTATTTATTAAAATATGTCATGCCATTGCCTATGCGCATTCCAAAGACATTGTTCATTTAGATTTAAAACCTGAGAATATTTACTTGGGAGAATTTGCGGAAGTCTTAGTAGGAGATTGGGGCTTAGCTCGTTCTTCGAATGATGATTGTCTAAGTGAAGAATTAATTCTCGCAGATATCCATAGTGAGCATACTCAGCATGATGTATTGAAAGGCACCCCCGGATATATGGCGCCGGAGCAAATTGAAAAGAAACGCGGCAAACGAGATCACTTATGCGATGTTTATTCCTTGGGAGCTATATTATATGAAATAGTTTGTGGTCGTGGAGCGAATACTTCTGGTAACGTGAAAGGGCTTCTTCAAGGTACATTATCCGGAGACAGAAAAGCTCCTAGAGAGATTAATGAAAGTCTGCCCTTGAGTTTAGAGTCAGTCGTTCTAAAAGCATTAGAAACAGAAAGAGAGAAACGCTACCCAAGTGTACAGTGTTTAATTGAAGACCTTAAGAAATTCCAAGGGGGCTATATAACTTCTGCAGAAGAGAGAAATGTAATAAAATCATTTGTTTATCTCCTTAAAAGACATCAATCACTCAGTGTTCTGATTTTTTTACTGTTAAGCTCATCAATCATTTTTTCTTGTTTTTTGTATTGGGAAAAACAAAAAGCAGAAGCACAGAGTCTTATAGCGATAGAGCAAAAAAATCGAGCTGAAAAAGCTTTTGAAAAACAAGCGATGGAGCAAGCTCAACGCGAAGCAATAAGTAAAGCGGCGAGTCCTCGCTTGGTGAATGTGGCGCGTACCGATTTGGTGAAATACGATTATGATTCCGCATTAGCCAATGCTCGCCTTGCAGTCCTTTGGGACCCTGATAACAATGATGCAAAGCGTTATTTAGCGAGAATATTGCTAATCACGCAAGGCTTCAATGAAGCTAATGCGCTCTTTAAAAAAATTGACTACAAATCAATTCAGAGAAAAAAAACAATAGCTATTAGCGCCCGCTATGCGGCGATAAACAAAGCGGATGATACGGCCTTAACTGTATCAGAACTCAAAAAATACCTCAAGGATTCAAGTAGTATGTTTGTTATTCCAATCAAGGCTAACGAAGCTTTGAGATTTTTGGTTCACATAGCGAATTACGCTTACGGCTTACCTCAGTATTCCCTTGATGAGAAAATGGAAATCGCAAGTTTAGCCCTAGAACTAACAAACCCAGTAAAGGGTGAAATTAAATACAGCATATTTGAATCACAAGTAGATTTAGATTTTTCAGGTAATAAGAAAATATATGGCTTAGAGGCACTTCATAATTTACCCATTCGCAGACTTAACATATCCAATAGCTCAATAAAAAGTCTCGATTCTTTAATGGATTCCTCTGTCAAAGAATTGGATATGCGTGGCTGCTCTATTCAAGGTTATTCGATCCGTCTTTTAAATAATTTAGAAAAAGTTTTCTTAAGTCCTAAGCAGAATATAAACTTGAGTGCTAATGGCGTACAAATTATTAGAAAATAAGTGAGAGTCTTGTTGCAGTGTAATTCAGAATGGCATAAGTTCTTGATTAAATTAACTTGAGATTTGAATGAAAATTGATCTACGTAACTTAAGCTTTGAACCCAAGAATAAGTCTGTCTTTACAGGCTTGAATTATTGTTTTGAATCAGGAATAAAATATTTGATTCAAGGGGCTTCGGGCTGCGGAAAATCATCTCTTCTACGTTTTATCTCATCATTAGATGATGCATCCTCAGGAGAAATTCTTATTAATGATCATAAAATTGATGATTATTGCGAATATCGCAAAAACTGCCAATGGCTTAGCCAGACGCCCCATATTTATAATTTATCGGTAAAAGAAAATTTAGAAATGGCACTCAATTATCACCAAATGGATCCCCCAAATACTGAAGACTTAACTTGCTTAATTAAACAACTCTTTCCAGAAGGCCTCGACTTAGATACGAATGCGATGGCATTATCTGGTGGCCAGAAGCATCGTCTTGCTCTATTAAGAGCTATTTTGCTACAACCGCAAGCACTTTTATGCGATGAAATCAGTGCGGGTTTAGATGAATTAAGTCGAAAGCTTAGTGAAGAATTTATTTTTAGGTACTGTGAAAAAATGACTGTGATTTTTGTGAGTCATATCAAGGAAAGTTTTGCGGGAAAAATGAACATCACGACACTGAATATGACTTCAAAGGAGCTGCGAGAAATATGATTTTATTCAGTTCGATGCAGATTTCAAATCTTCAACTTGCAGGCTTTGGTATTTTTGTTTTGCTTACGGCCTTTATTTCCTTTCGCTTAAAATTAGGCTTAGCAAAGAGCTTAATTATTGGGAGTTTAAGAACTTACGCTCAGCTTTTGATTATGGGTTTTGCACTCATTTATATATTCCAATACCCCAATCCTTATGTGAGTTTAGCGGTGTATGTGTGGATGATTTTCTGGGCAGCTCGAATCATTTCTGGGCGCGTAGAAAATCCACCATTCCCTTTATTTAAAGTTATTTTTGTAACCATGTTATTGACCTACCTAATCCTGAATATTTCTTGTCTAGGACTATTTTTACAGGCAGAACCTTGGTATGCACCACAATTCTTTATCACTATAGGTGGCATGATTGTGGGCAATTCGATGAATGCTATGGCCATTTCATTGGAACGCTTTTTTTCTGACCTCAAGAATAGAAGAATGGAAATAGAGCAAAATTTACTTATGGGGATGAATACTAAAGATGCGATCTCACCTTTAGTACGCGAAGCCATTAAGGCAGGCATGACTCCTTCGATCAATAATTTAGCGGGCGTCGGTTTAGTCTTTATTCCAGGAATGATGACGGGTCAGATTTTGGGTGGTGAAGACCCCATGAATGCAGCGAAGTACCAAATTATGATCATGTTGATTATCTGTGTATCAACTGCCTTGGGATCTATATTGGTCATTAGTCAAATAGCCAAAAAGTGCTTTAATGAGCGTCATCAATTGAAAGTTTAGAAGTTCATTTTATCAGTAAATCACTGAAATAGAGAATCTATTTTTCATCAAGTATTCTTCGCTTTTTCACAGAAGAAAATTGAGAAAGGTCTTGTTCTAGAATAAGTTAAACTTATCAAAACGAGGTTTAATTATATGAAAAAGAATAAGATACGCAAAAAGTATTATCAATATGTGATGGAGCATATGGCTCCACCGACAAAACTAAAAACTTTTTTGGATTTTGCAGATTTACAGAAAGAGGATTTTTATGAGAAATATAATTCCCTCAGGCAAGTAGAATTAGATATATGGAAAAAATCCTTAAAAGACGTCTTGAGTCATTTGGCGAATACAGAAGATTTCTTGGCCTATAATCAACGTAACAAAGGTCTAGCATTTATGTTTTCCTGGTTTGAGTTCATGAATTCAAATCAAGACTTTTTCAGGAACTGTAAAACTTTGCGAAGTCCGCATTTTATCTATGGCTCAAATGATTTTAAAAAAGTGCTAAAAGCTTTCATTAAGAAAATAATTAAAACTGGAGTGGCTTCTCAAGAGTTTAAAGAAAGAGGTTTAGATCCTAAATATATGTGTGAGATGTTCATGGGCTTGTTCTTCATGAATTTGCGTAAGTGGCAAACTTGCTCCAAAAAGAAATCAAAAAAACAAGATGATTTTATGGATGCACTCACCGAAAAAAGTATGATCTTTTTTTTCGATAGTCTAGCGCCCAATCTCTTTGATACATTTATCGATTTAATGAAGCATCAACGGTCGCGTAAGTGAAGTCACTTAAATCAATTCCATCGGGCAAAGTGAGTCGGGCGGGAAAAGTAGCAGTGGCAGGCCTGAAAATTGGTGGCAATTATTTAAAGCATTACGGCAAAAAAGTAAGTAATCAAAATCCAAGCAAAGAAGATCTGGATAAAGATAATGCCGCCGATGTCTACAATTGCTTAAGCCAAATGAAAGGTAGTGCATTGAAAGTAGCGCAAATGCTCAGTATGGATAGAGGAGCTTTACCTAAAGCCTATACAGATCAATTTGCCATGGCTCAGTATCAATCACCACCTTTATCAGCACCCCTAGTGACTAAGTTGATCAAACGTGAGTTGGGAAAAGAAGCGTCAAAGGTATTTGATGAATTTAGTCCTATCGCTATGCGGGCAGCCTCTATTGGTCAAGTTCACAAAGCTAAATATAAAGGAGAGGAAGTAGCGATTAAATTGCAGTACCCTGGCGTAGCAGAAAGTATTTCCTCCGATTTAAAATTAGTGAAGCCCTTTGCACTGAAGTTGTTGAAACTCAAATCTAAAGACGTGAAAATGTACTTTAAAGAAGTTGAGAAAAAAATGTTAGAGGAGACTAATTACAAACAGGAGATGCAGCAAGGCATAAGTATTGCCGAGAGTTGTAAAAGCCTTAAAGGAATTCGCTTTCCTAAATACTATTCAAAATTAAGTACGGATCGTTTATTAGTGATGGAATGGTTACATGGTTTTCATTTAGATCATTTTTTTGATTCAGATATTACTCAAGAAGAAAGGAATGATATTGGTCAGAAATTATGGGATTTTTATCAGTATCAAATGCATGAACTCAAATGGTTACATGCGGACCCTCATCCAGGAAACTTTTTGATTAATGATAAAAAAGAATTAGCTGTGATTGATTTTGGTTGTATGAAAAAAGTTCCCCATGATTTTTATTTGAATTACTTTATGGGAGCAGATAAATCCCTCTTTGATGATGAAGCCCGTTTTTATCAAAACCTGTTAGATTTAGAGATATTGAGGAAGGATGATAGCCCTAAAGCAGTAGATTTTTTCACTCAAAATTTCAGCAAACTGATGCAAGTAGCCATGAAGCCTTTTCATTATACGGAGTTTGATTTTGCTGATGAAAGTTTTTTTATGGAGCTCTATGAACTAGGAGATCAAATTAAGCGTGCACAGGATAAAGCGGGACATTCACACAATCGAGGATCAAAGCATTTTATCTATACCAATAGAACTTATTATGGGGTCTATAACATATTATCATTGTTGAAAGCAAAAGTAAAAATAGTTAATACCTGAATCACGGGTTCAGACAATACCTAGACATAAAAAAGGCCGGCCATGAGCCGGGCATTAATAAAACTTAATAACTTGAGTTAAAAAACGTAATTGATCCAAGTTTCGAAGTAATTGGCATCTTGGTCGCTAACACCACCTCGTTCGTCGGCAGTGAGGTTCACTAAGCGCCCCCCGAAATTCAAGTGCTCCGTTAAATTGTAACTTCCGCCAAACTGAAATTCCCAAATATTATGATAAGTATCATTCTCTTCAGGGGTATAAAGTCCTGCGGTAAAACCTAGGGTCCATTTTTCCTCGTGAAAACCAACTCGGCCAAAATAGATATCCGTTCCCTTTGTTCCATAAAGCGGGTTGTAGTCAATAATTTCGATATCTCCAAGTCCACCATCATGATAGAGTACATTAGTGAAATAGCGGTAACCCCAAGAAGGGCTGTTGTTTTTAGAGTTATCACCAAATTTTGAGTAACCTAAGTCAAATTTCCATTTTTCACGATGGTAGAAAGGGTTGATACTGTAGTTAAAGCTACCTTTACCTTCATCATCATTTTCGGAATCTTCTTGGGCGTCTAGGTAGTAGGCAAATACTTTTGTCCCGTACTCGTAGGTATCCGTTTTATGGAATTGGATTGTTGTATCTAAACCATACCAACCAACATATTGATCTTGGTAGTAGGCATAAGGATTCATTTTGATTTTATCCGTAACTTGGATGGTGGTCTCTGCAAAATAAATTGTACTATCCACATCATCGTTATAGCCCCATTGACTTTGATCATCAGCAGAAGTGTAATCAACAACGTAATCATTATAGTAGTAAGCTAATTTATCGATCGCACCAATATCTACAGAGAATTTTTCATTTTTATAATGCAAGTAAAGACCTTGACCATAGTTAGGATCAAAGCGCTGAGCAATATTGCGAACATTAAATCGACCGCCTTGGAGGAATAAGTCCTCAGTGAAGTTGTAGCGTAGAAATGAATCTGTGAAATAGATGTCTTGAGAATCGGGATACTTTTCATCATAAGTATCCTGTAAATCCCATGTTTTGGCATGAGCATGTACCCCAACGCCAAATTGCCATTTACTAATTTCTGGAGATATATAATTACCTTCTATATAAGTACTGGAATAGCCTACGGTTTTACCACCATCCACACGATTAAAAATAAGTCGATCGTTATCTTTTGCTTGACCCACACTAGTGAAGTTCCCGAGAGCCACACGTGATTCTCCAGATTCTAACCATGAGATAAAATTATCAACGTCGGTCTCAGGTTTCGAGCTAAATTCTTCGGCCATAGTACTGAGGCTTAAGCAAGCACATAAGAATGCCATACTATAATTTACAAACTTCACAATAATCACTCCTGGTTTTTCTGACACATAATTACTAGACCTATAAGTATATATTTATAAAATAATGGCTTAGGAATAGTGATGCCAAATTTTTTGCAGATAAAGTTATATATTTACACAGACAAAGCGGTATTTTTATGAGCTCTATTTTTTCCATTGCACATGAAATAGGTTAAGATTTGATTTCCGCTTTTCTTTCTTATCGAAATTTTAAGACCAAGAATATTAACTTAAAGAAGCTCACGGATTCAGGATAAAGACGCTCTTTAATCAGTAAAGAAATTTCACAGCCATCCCATAAAAATAACTAAGCTATGAAAAATCTAGCTTCAGATGTTTCTTTTAATAACGACAAAAAAAGGAGTCCATCATGAAGCCAGACAAAAGTAATGTATGTAGTCTCAAACAAATCTGCCAATTAATTCCAGGACATTTAGTTCAAAAACTTGCAGATAAGCACGGAATCAAAACTCGTAAGTTTAGTCCTTGGAGCCATGTTCTAACCTTACTTTATGCTCAGTTATCTCATTCTCTGAGCTTAAATGATATTTGCGATAGCCTTCAAAATCATAGTGGAAGCCTTGAGCCTATACGAGGCGCGACAGTCCCGAAACGAAATACCTTATCTAACGCAAATAGAACTCGTAATGCCGACATGGCAGAAGAACTTTTCTGGAGTGTTCTTAATCACTTACAGAATAAGTATGCGGGCTTTGGTATTCAGCAAAAATATACTGGTTTTCCTAGACGTTTCAAAAAAGCAATTCACGCGGTGGATTCTACAACTATCCAGCTTGTTGCTAATTGTATGCCATGGGCAAAACATCGTCGTCGTAAAGCTGCGGCTAAATGTCACATGAAGCTTAACTTACAAAATTTCTTACCTTCTTTCGCTATTGTAAAAGCTGCGAACACTCATGATTCAACGGAAGCAAAGGAATTATGTGCAGGAATGTTACCTGGAGAAATAGTGGTTTTTGATAAGGCTTACGTGGATTATAAACATCTCTTTCACCTCAATGAACGTAAAGTATTTTGGGTTACTCGGGCAAAAGATAATATGAGCTACGAGATTATTGAAAATATCTCTGAAGCCAAAGGTTCTATCATCCGTGATCAGCGTATTCGTCTCAAAGGTACGAAAACTCAACTGCATTACCCGACAGAATTACGACTTGTCGAAGCTGAAGTAGAAATTGACGGAAAACTTAAGAAAATGGTTTTCATTACTAACAACTTTAAATGGGCTCCCAGTTCAGTCGCACAAATCTATAAATCACGTTGGGGAATCGAAGTGTTTTTCAAACAGATCAAACAAACATTGCAAATATCTGATTTCCTTGGCCATAACGAAAATGCCATTCGGTGGCAAGTTTGGACAGCATTATTGACTTACGTGCTTTTGCGATTTTTAGCATTTCAAAGTAAGTGGAAATATTCTTTCTCAAGAATATTCACCGTTATCCGTGGCGTACTATGGTCAAGGCTTGAATTGTACTCAGTCCTCAAATCCTGTGGGACAGCCAGTGACCCACCAAGGCTATACTCAACTCCTCCTCAGCAGTATTTGCCGGGATTTACATAAATCTATGGGACAGCCAATGACTGAGCCTTAATCAAAACCAAAACATCCATCTAATAAATAGAAGGTATTTACACAGGGAAATGTATTAAAGAGTCAGTTTTTCCTGCTCTATGGGATGACTGTAAAGAACTTTTTATAAAAAAAACAAAAAAATCAATGAAGGATAAAAATTTAACTTAAAATCAAAGAATTTTTATTAATGCGTCTTCCGAAGGCTTTGAGTGAGGTACTTAGCTCTTGCGAGAGCGAACTTACACTTCTATAATTCATAATGATTTTGTGAAACTAAGGAAAATTTATGATCAATGAAGTAGAATGGTTCTGTTATCTTGGAGCAGAAAATCAATTTTTTGATAAAGCTACGATTATTCAATTAATGGAAATTAGCCAAGAAGATGTAGATTTAATGAGCTTTGCTCAAGCGGTCTTGGATAATGAATTAGCGAGTCTCGAGAGTGTGCAACAACTGCTAGAGCATTCGACCTATTACGCGAATGAACAAGGTCCTTGCCCGAATAGTCTATTGGCCGGAGGAGGAGCAGAAGCAGCCGCTCCAAGTCAAGCGCCTGCCCCGGCGCGAGATCCCAATAGTGGCTACCCTTTTTCAACAGTAGGTTTTCCCGATTTAAGTCAGGCAGCTGATTTGAGTATGGAAGAATGTAAAGAATTGATGATTCAATTTTTACAGGCAGCTCGTCGCAACGGCTCTTCAGATGCACATTTATCAGCAGAAGCCTACCCTTTTGTACGTCATTTTGGTCTTAATTATCTTTTGAAGGATCAGGTAATAATGACTCCAGAGATGGCCAAGAAACTCAATCTTTCTTTATTAACAGAAGCTCAGCTCAAAGATTTTGAAGAGACAAGTGATTTAGATTATTGTTATTCATTCTCTAGAACTGAACGTTATCGAACGAATGTCATGGTCCATAATGACGGAATAGAAGGAAGTTACCGAATTGTAAGTGAGGGGATAAAAACCCTTTCAGAACTCGGTTTTCAAGATCCGTCAGTCTTAGAGAAATTAACGACTTATCATCAGGGCTTGATTTTGATTACAGGGCCTGCCAGTAGTGGAAAGACCACAACATTAGCCGCCATGGTAGATTTGATTAATAAAGCGAGAAAAGATCATATCATCACTGTTGAAGATCCGATAGAAATTTTGATCCCCTCAAAAGATTGTAACGTGAGTCAGCGTGAGTTATATACGGGAACCAAAAGTTTTGCGAATGCCTTGAAAGCAGCCTTACGTGAAGATCCAGACATTATTGTCCTTGGTGAAATGCGAGATTTAGAAACTATTGAAATGGGGCTTTCAGCAGCTGAAACAGGTCACTTGGTGATTGGTACGCTACACACGAATAGTGCAGCGGCTACTTTAGATCGTATTTTGGATGTATTCCCACCGGATCAACAGCCACAAATTAGAGCCATGGTAGCAGAAAGTTTACGCGGAGTCATTTGTCAATATTTAGTACCAAATATAGATGAGACGGGCCTGCTGATGGCACCAGAAATTTTGATTGGTAATATAGCTGTAGCCAACCTGATTAAAGATAATAAAACTTCGCAACTGACTTCCGTTATTGAAGTGGGAAAAAAGCAGGGCATGGTTTTGAAAGAAGATTCGTTTTTACGCCTTTATAAAGAAGGAAAAATTTCAGCTGAAATAGCTTTGCCACATATTGTTTCAGATGCAAAGCGCCGCGAAATAGACGGCGGAAAATAGGAGAATATTATGGCAGCAAGAATGGATGGTTTTTTGCACTACCTCTTTGATAAGGGTGGATCAGATTTACACTTATTGAGTAATCACGTACCTAAAATCCGCAAAAGTGGTAACCTGGTGGCAATGGAAGGAGAAGGTGTCATTGGTGCAGACGAAATGGAAGGGATTTTAAAAGAAATCTGCCCCGATGCAAAATGGAAGCAATATGTTGAGAATTTTGACCTGGATTTTGCCTATGAAATCCCGGGAGTTGCTCGTTTTCGTGTGAACTATATGCGTACCGTAGATGGTATGGCATCGGTGATGCGTACGATTCCGACAGAAATTTTAACTATGGAACAATTAAACCTACCAGATACCTTTAAAGATGTGGTTGAACAGGGACCTGGTCTGATTTTAGTGACAGGACCTACGGGTTCGGGTAAATCGACGACTTTGGCGGCAATGATTAATCATATTAATGAGACCCAAAGTAAACATATCATTACGATTGAAGATCCACTAGAATTCGTTCACCCTAATAAAAAAAGTATTATTGTGCAGCGAGAAGTTCACGATCATACGACTTCATTTAATATGGCTCTAAAAGGGGCGATGCGTGCCGACCCTGATATTGTCCTTGTTGGTGAAATGCGAGATCCGGAAACGATTGGTTTGGCACTCTCTTGTGCGGCCATGGGGCTGATGGTATTTGGAACCTTGCACACCAATAATGCGCCTAAAACGATTGACCGTATTATCGGTGCTTTCCCAGCAAAGCAACAACCTCAGGTTCGTGCGATGTTAGCAAGTAGTCTGCGTACTATTATTTCGCAGTTGCTCTGTAAGACGACTGATGGTAAACGCTGTGCCTCTCATGAAATTCTACTGTTTCACCCGGCATTACCTGGTTTGATCCGCGAGGGTAAATTAAGTAGTATTCGTGGCCTCATTGAGGGTGGCGTTAAGAAGGGTATGAAAACAATGGATATGGATTTATTACGCCTCTATAAAGAGGGACGTATTTCTGGTGAAGAAGCCTATATGAAAGCTGCTGAAAAAGTGACTTTTCAAGATTTCTTACCACCAGGGTACTTCGGTGATAAAACATAGATTGAAAGTATAATTTTTCATAAAAAGCGCCTCATCATGCGGCGCTTTTTTATTGGATAGAGAAGAAGTGAAATAGGCGTTCGTCGTCCCCAAAAACACGACATGTCTATAGCTCTATAAAGTTAATTACGAGACAGGGCCGTAAGGCATGGAGCGATAGTGCTTGTTCATGCGGTAATCGACGAATCCATGAAGAGTTTTTATATTGAAAAAAGGATTGCCATTGAGTTGCTGGCCAATCGTACTACTAGGACAAGTCGCGTAATCATGGCCAGGTAAAACTGTCATTTCTGGGGCAAAGCTTTTACCAATTTTATTGAGCGTATGATACATCGCTTCAGGATCGCCTCCTCGTAAATTACAGCGACCGCAACCATAGACAAAAACCGTGTCTCCAGTAAATAAATTACCATCGAGTTCGTAGCATACCGATCCAGGTGTGTGACCCGGTGTATGATGAATTTTAAGCTCAGTCGAACCTAACTTCAAATGATCGCCTCCGGAGTGAAGAGTGGCATTGCGGCCAGCACCACCCCAAAAACGATCTTCAATTTTGTGGACGTGAAGCTGGGCATCAGTACGATGCAGAACTTCATCAACGCCATTGACATGATCATAATGACTATGAGTAAGAAAAATCTGTGTTATCACACCTTCCATCTTATCGGCCGCATTAAAAATAGCATCCACATCCCAAGCGGGATCAATAACGGCAATCTCATTCGTCTTTTTATCTTTAATTAGATAAATCAAATTATCCATGTGACCTAATTTGAGGCTTTTAATTTCATACATTGTTAATGTCCTCCAATTCGTGTAAGCAGCGATAGTAGTAGCAATCATTGATCAGCTCTGTGTGAGTGCCGAGGCCATTGAGTTCACCTTTAAGTAAAACAGCAATTTGATCTGAATCACGTATCGTAGAGAGGCGATGAGCCACAATAATGACAGTTTTTTTAGTCATGGCAAAATTGATGGTGGATTGAATAAGGCGTTCAGTTTCGGTATCAATGTTAGCGGTCGCTTCGTCAAAAATAAGTATATTCGCAGGAGAAACGAGGGCACGCATAAGTGCTACTAATTGGCGTTGCCCTGCAGATAGACTTTCGCCACCCTCATCGAGTATAGAATCATAGGAGTTTTCAAGAGAATCAACAAAGTGCTGAAGACCGGATCTTTTAACCACGTCTTCAATCATTTCGAGGGTAATATCTTGTCGGCCAAGAGTAATATTAAACAATAAGCTTTCATGAAAAATGGCAGGTTCTTGCGGGACCATGACGACATGATATTTCAGCACATCTCTTTGGATAGAGCAAAGTGTATTTTTGCCTATTAGGATTTCTCCCTGAGTGGGCTCATAGAGCCGGGCTAATAGTTTAAGTAATGTACTTTTTCCAGACCCAGTTGGTCCGACAAGAGCTAAACTTGAACCCTGAGCAATGTGTAAATTTATATTTTTGAGTACGGGTTCGGATTCGATATAGTGAAAACCTAAGTTCTTAATACTGATAGAGGAGTCTTCTATCTCATTTTCACCCTTATCCGCAGGAAGAGGAATAACCAAGATATCACCAATTTTTCCCATGGCGGCAAAAGCAGCCTGAAGAACGGCAAAACGTGAACCCATCTCTTTTATAGGTTCAAATAATTGGTGAAGGAGGGGGATCCAAGCAATCAGTAAACCAGTACTTATACCGGGGTTAAAGTTAATCAAAAAGATGGGTAAAAAGGCAAACATGGCAAAAGTCAAATACTGTAAGCCCTCTAGGAATGAGTAGAGGAAGGCATCCATACTAATGGCTTTGATTGATTTATCTCTATATTCCTGGCTTTGGCTAGAGAACTGCTTGCGCTGTACTTCATCAAGATTGAATAGCTCAATCTCTTTACGCATGGCGACAGATTCGTTGATAGAGGCGCTTAAATGGCCGTTCACGGTGCGAATACCATCATAGAGCCTGCGCAGCTTGATGCGAAAACTATTAACCATGAGGACAACGGGAGGTAGAACTAATAGTGTAATCCAACCGAGGCTAGAATCTTGTGAGAAAATATACCAAATAACCGCAATGATTTTTAGTGAATCAGTGATGAGGTAAGACACACCCTGTAGAAAAGTTTCGCCAATACTTTCAATATCAGAGGTGGCGCGACTGACCAAAACTCCTGAAGGTCTTTTTTCATAATCCCAACGGCCCATAAAGGAGATATGCTCAACAACCTTTTTGCGGAGTTCGCTAAGGCTTCGTATCCCTCCTGATTGTAAGAGCAGGTTTTGCACTGCGCTGACGACGGTGTCACCAAGAACAACAAAAATATAGAGAGTGGCAAAGTGAATGAGGACATCAGCTTTACCTAGTTTGAGACCATCATCAATCGCATGTTGTATAAAGGCGGGCCCCTGTACAGCTAACCACGCAGAGATGGGCATAAGGAAAAAAGATAAAATAAAACGAGTTTTATATTTCTTCGCAGCATCAACAAAGGTTCTTAAGTTTCTATAATCACTCATGGTTGAGCACTCTCCATGGTGGCTAAAATATCACTTTTTTCTTGATACTCACTGATAGTTCCGTAATTTTCATTACTGACCAGAAGTTCTTCGTGACTTCCTGAATCAATGATACGTCCTTTATCCATGATGAAGATTTTATCACAGGCTTTTAAGGCGGAAATTCGATGAGAAATGAGTAACATTGTGCGGTTTTGGGTGGCTTTATAGAGCTTTTTAATAATTTTTACTTCAGTAGCGTGATCTACCGCGGAAATAAAATCATCCATGACAATGACTTCAGATTTACGAACTAAGGAACGCAAAATGGAAAGCCTTTGTTTTTGTCCTCCAGAAAGGTTGATGCCATGTTCACCTAGCAGAGTATTGAGTCCTTGGGAAAGTTTGTCCAAGTCAGGACTTAAGCAACTCACCGCTAAGGCATCTTCAAATGATAAGCGAATGCCTTGTTTTGGAGAGTTTTCTTCGACCATGGCAATATTTTCGCGAATGGTTTTACCAAAGTGGCGACACTCTTGAGTCACTTGAGAAAAAAGTTCAGTAATGAGTTTTTGTTGAATATCGCAACGATCAACTCCGTGGATTTTGAGTGTATTTCTCTCCACTTCAATGAGGCCAGAAATTATATTTATAAGGCTGGTTTTACCTGATCCCGTCGTACCAAAGAAGCCATACTTCTTACCAGATTCAATTGTTAAGGAGTCAATTTTAAGTTGAAAAGCATGTTTATTTTCATTTTGAGACCGATAGCAGAAATCAATATTATTTAATTGAATCAAGGGCGCGTTGCTATCAGTATGACGTATTAAGTCCTGATCAGTCTTTATAGGTCGAGCTTCTTCAGTGGCAGAGGCCACATCTGCTGCATCTTGAACTTTATAAAGACGTTCAAGAGAGATTTCTCCGCGCTGTAAGAGAGGAAGCAGAAAACCAAGTGCTCTCAGAGGTGGCTGGATCATCAAGAGGTAGAGCATAAAAGCAACGATGGTAGAAAGACTTGTGCCATCATCAATAGCACCATTTTTTATCATGCCATAACGCAGTAAGACATAGATGCCAATCCCCGTAACCATATGAATCATGATCATGATAATAACACGTAGAGTCATGAACTTTTCTGCGGTGTTCGCATAATCCTCGTTGGCATCATCAACACGCTTAATGATAGAATTGTAGACGGGAAAAACCGCCATCAAAGCATGGGCGCGGAAGTGCTCGCGGATGGCTTCAGTGAGGTTCCCAAGTAATTTTTGGTTTTTTCGTCCTGTGGCCATCATTTTTTTAGAAATCATTTTTGTGACTGGCACCACTAAAATGAGGGGGATAAGTGAATACATACTTAATCTAATACTAATATTGAGCATGTGATAAAGGCAGAACGCAATCATGCCAAAGCTATTAACAGTATGAAGCACCCCCATAGAAATCATGACTCGAACGGAGGTGACATCATTGGTACCGGTACTAATGAGGTCGCCAGAGCTCCAACCACTATTTTGCGGAAGCCGCAGAAGAGAATCGTACATACTCTCTCGAACTTCCGATTCAATTTGCCGACCAGGGATGAAAATCAGCACTCGGGAGAGGGTACGGAAAACAATTAAGCCTAGGGCTGCTATCAGCAAATAGCCAGCAATGGGGCTAAGCTCTTGTTTAATCGCATTGTCTAATGGAAAGGCTTGATCCTCCAAGACACTGATTAAGCGGCCTATGATCAATGGTATTGAACTATGAATGACAATTGTAATAATCAGACAGAGAATTCCCCAAAAATAGATTTTGAGTTTCTTTGGTGGATATTCTTTTAGGAATCGTCTGACATGGGGATAATTATTCATGCAAGCAATATAGGCCAATGTATTTAATTGAAAATCTAATGATAAAAATGAGCATCAACTATTCTAGATTTTGCTTACGATTTCCCTCAATTAGTAAGGATAAAAAGGTGGAGTAAGACACAAAAAAACCCCCGGGGTACCGAGGGTTTTTTGATAAACTGTAAGTTTACGTCACCTATAAAAGACTACTTCTTAGTCTTATGGCGGTTATTTTTACTCTGCTTGCGACGTTTATGCTTAGCTATTTTAGCGCGTCTTTTTTTACGGAGGTTACCCATGTTGAAACTCTTTTTTTTTAGTTAAATCAATGTACGGCGCTTAAGGTAGCAGGAAGTTATTATTAGTCAAAGTCATTTTTTTAATTTTTGAGAGTTGCGTACTAGCGAGCCTGTGGCACTTTAAAACTATGAAAAAAACAAAACAGCTTGGTATTATAGCAGGAAGGGGACATTACCCCTTTCTAATGTTGCGCTCTGCGCGTAAAAACGAAGTCGAAAAAATCGCTGTTGCTGCGATACAAGGTGATGCCTCTGAAGAACTTGAGAAAGAATCAGATGCCTTGTCTTGGGTCTATCCAGGGCAAATTAATCGAACCATAAAATTTTTTCAAAAGCAGGGCATTAGTGAAGCAGTCATGGTGGGACAGGTCAAGCCATCACGCCTTTTTACCGGTTTAAGACCTGATTTGCGAACCATGCTAATGTTAGGAAAACTGAAAGAACGCAATGCCGACTCGCTATTTAGTGCAGTTTGTAATGAATTTCAGAAATCGGGAATTACGATTCTTTCCGCAATTTCTTACCTAGATGAGCATTTGGCAGGTGAGGGTCAGCTCAATAATATAAAAGCCGATAAATCACGCTTACAAGATGCTGACTATGCTTTCTCGGTAGCAAAAGAAGTGAGTCGTATGGATATTGGTCAATCCGTGGTGGTGAAGCGTGGTACGATTTTGGCTGTGGAAGGTTTTGAAGGCACGGATAAAGCTATCTTACGTGGCGGAGAACTTGGTCGTGGCGGTGTCACGGTCTGTAAAGTAACGAAGCCCGATCATGACATGCGTTTTGATGTACCGTGTATTGGTATGCGAACAGTTGATTCGCTAATTCAGGCAAAGGCAAGAACCTTAGTGGTGGAAAGCAAGAGAACGCTCTTTATAGAAAAAGAACGAGTCTTAGAAGCTTTAGATAAAGCCAAGATAGCAGTGATAGGGAAAGTAATTTAGTCAGTAGTTCTTTGGAGGAGAAGGGGGGAATGGATGGGGACTTAAGTTTTTTTACTTGGGTTTTTGCTAAGCAAGTCCGCCCGCGGAGGCTCTCCGCCCGCCGGAGGCATTTATCGCTTTTAATATACTGGGACTCTGTCCCAAACCCCGTTTAAGGGTCGAAGCACCCTTAAGAATCCCAGCGCCTGTCGCTACGCTCCTACATTTAATCTTAGCAGAAATGAGTACCGTACCATATTCAATTCATACTTAATCCATCCGCCTGCTTAAGGATTGGCAAATCCTTACAGGGAGAGCTCGAGAGGGACAGCGTCCTTCTCGTACGAGTCACATCATGCCCTCTCATCTGCTTCATCTGTTTATGAGTAGAAGGGAGAGAAGGGAGAGAAGGGAGAGAAGGGAGAGAAATCCGACAGGCTACTAGATAAAGTACTCATAATAGGGGCAGTTTTCACCTCTATATTTACCATCTGGAGATTTGTGAGCGGAGAGAAAATGATTGAAGAATTATCCCACTTATGGGAAAGATACATGGGGAGCTAATCTAGTCGCGAAGGAGAAAAGCTTGAAGAGTACGTCCCTTCCATTTTTCTTCTTCTAGCTTTTTGAGTGCTAAGCGTACTTTTTCACGATTGACACTAACAAAAGCATGATGATCAAAGATATGGATTTTACCCACTTGCTCACCCGTTAAGCCACCTTCACCTGTAAGAGCACCAAGAATATTTCCCGGACGAAGTTTTTGTTTTTTTCCTGATTTGATTTTTAGTGTCGACATAGGAGCTTGCCAACGCTTTTGGTCTAAGACGTCCTCATTAGGTAATTTGTCATTAGTGATTTCAATATCCAAATATTTTTCTAAGAGTGACATTTTGTGACTTTCTTTAGAACTGTACAAGGAACAGGCTATACCAGATTTTCCCGCACGCCCTGTTCGACCAACACGATGCACATGAACTTCAAAATCTCGTGATACATGGTAATTGAAAACGGCATCAATGGAATCAATATCGAGCCCACGAGCCGCAACATCTGTAGCGACTAAAATGGCAATACTCTTGTTGGCAAAGCGAACTAAAGTTTCATCGCGATCGCGCTGCTCAAGATCTCCGTGTAAAGCCATGGCTTGAAAACCTTCATCTATTAAGTCATCACGTAATTCTTGAGCTTCTAATTTTGTAGCACAAAAAACGACTGCGGACTCAGGTTTATGTTCGAGTAATAATAAAAACAAAGCGTGGAGGCGTTGATCTTCATCCTTAACTTTATAAAAGCTTTGTTTAATGCTCGAACTATCGTGTTTTTGCTCGAGCTGAATCATGAGTGGATCATTCATGATTTTTTGACTAATAGACTCAATCCTCTTGGGATAAGTCGCACTGAATAAAAGTGTTTGACGGCTTTTTGGAGCCGCATCAAAGACCGCATCCAATTCTTCTTGAAAACCCATTTCGAGCATGCGATCAGCTTCGTCGAGTACCAAGATAGATAGATTCGCTAAGTCGAGGTTTTCTTTGCGTAAATGTTTATTGATTCGCCCAGGTGTTCCCACCACAATATGAGCACCATAGCTTAGGGATTTCACCTGAGGCTTATAAAGGGCACCACCACAAAGAGTGAGTAACTTTATATTTGGCATCATGCGCGCCAATTGACGAATGGCTTTGGATACTTGATCGGCTAATTCACGTGTTGGGCATAAGATCAAAGCTTGGACATCGGATTTTTGTAGGTCGAGGCCCGCTAAAATACCCAAGCCAAACGCTGCCGTTTTTCCCGAACCAGTCATCGCCTGAGCAATGAGGTCTTTGCCTTCTAGAATTGAGGGTAAACTTTGCGCCTGAATAGGCGTCATTTTCTCGTAGCCGAGAGAATCAATATTATCGAGTAATTCACTTGCTAGGGGTAGTGTTGAAAATTTAAGATCAGTCAAAATCATTATCCTTGTATTGTCTATCAAGAATATTGACTGATTGATACAGCGCCAAACCCTTAAAGAATTGAAAGGCACAGTAAAGCAAAATTATTTTGTTACGAGCCTTGAGCAAGAGAAATTTTAAAGTGATGAATTTTGATCAAGGATGATATACCTGAATCCTATGTTTTTGCTTTTGATGCCAAAAAAGTTTCATAATGAGCATTCTTTCTTTCACTATTACCCCTAACGACTGCGTTCACGCGCGCGGTTTACCGCGTCGCTGTGCAACGCTTTGTTGGCATATTACTACTCCTTGTCCACCTTAACAAAGGCAATGGAATCTGCGACAATTGCGCCATCGGCACCGTCAGTTGATATTTGTACTTTGGCAGGTTTGCCGACTTTGAACGGGTATTTGCCTATGGAAACGGCAAAGCCGTGTATGCTGCCCTTCTTCATGTTCCACTCAATATTAGCGACACCTTCGGCGTGGTGAATGGCGATCTTTGCATTGGACGCATTATCCTTGGCCGGCTTGTACAGAAGGGCGACCTGATAAGTTCCATCCTCTTCGATGGGTAAGGTGTAGCTTATCTCGGCACGATCCCTGGGTACGGCTTTCAGTAGGTTGTATGTGAAGAGGTCCACCAGGCCAGTGAGTTTCTGCTGCTTCCAATTTCCCGTGCGGGTAACCAATTCACTGTTGCTGTAATGGATTACGTGGCCGATCAGGTGGTTGCTCTCCAGGTCGATTCCGCTGGTTGCGGTTCCTTCCGGGCCAAGTTCATCCACAAACGGCGGCACAATGCGGGTTTCTGACGACTTGTTTCCCACCTTCTTCACGTTCCAGTTTTCCCCCCAGATGACTTTGATTGGAGCGCCGCCTGCATTGTATACGTAGTTGTCCTTGATCGTGGTGTTGCTGCTACTCCAGTCTAGAAAGATACCATTAGCCAAGTGACGCTTGGGTTTACCGTTGGGCTTCTGTTCATACCCCCAGATGTCATAGAGCCAGTTATTAAGGATGTAGTTCGGTGCATTGAGGTGATTCATAGTGGCAAAATGGATGCAGGCTCCGTCGATGGTCGTCTGCATGGCATCGTGAATGTGATTGTATTCCACGATGTTGCCGCCTTGGTTACGGAAGGCAAAGATGCCGTTGCGCGAGAGGTCCGTAAAGTAGTTGTGTGCAATATAGTTGCCCGGTTTCATCGCCATGCCGGCTGGCCGCGAGTCAAGGTGTATACCGCCGCCATAGTAGCGCAACTGTCCGCAGTGCTTGACCGTGTTGCGAGTGACATGGTTCAGGATCGGAAACACCGTAGCCGCCACTTTTCCGGGAGTGTAGAGCTTGCTGTCATCCATGTAGGAGAGCCGTGCTCCCGTGAAGAGCACACCGCCGCCGCCAGTGTTAAGCACGGTATTGCGGTCAATCATGTTGTACCGGCTATCCAAGTGCAGCCAGAAGGCATAGCCGCCGACATTCTCAATGTGGCAGTTCTCAATACGGCAGTGATTGGCATTTTCAAGCTGGACGGCGGCGTCGGTATGAACCCGCGCCTCGATATGCCCCAGGGTGAAGGTGGTGTGATGGAACTCGAGGCCGCTGAAGTTCACATATTCCACGTGCGTCTTCTTCTCCACCTCGCCCTTGGCGTTGACAATGACATTGAGCCGGGGCGCAACAAACGACATGGTGTGGGGATCGACGCCCGGATCCGGCATGTAGTAGAGTCGGCCTTCCGCACAGTCGAGATACCACTCCCCGGGTTGGTCGAGTTCCTCTTTCACGCCTTCAATCCAAAACCAATTGCCTGGAATGATCTTGCCGTGCCTTTCGCTGTCGGCAATATCGATTCGTCCGTTCAGGGGATCTACGCTGGTTACTGTGTTCCATTGGTTAAAGAACCGCCAGTTGGGCACGATGTTAACTTGGGCGTCTCGGGCTCTCCCCCAGCTGGCCTTCACTAACGTCGGGTCAATCATGATGTGATCCATTCCACCGCCGATGGCATAGAGGAAGGGGTTTGATTCGGCTATATTCGGGAACCGGGCGCGGATTGCGCGCTTACCATCCACGAAAAGTTGGCGAAAGTTCCAGTCGCTGTTCTTCACCTCAGGAAGATCAATGAACCAGAGTTTACCGTCATCCGTTTGCCATGTTCCTTCGATGGGCTGGCCGCCACTGAGAATCACTCTCTTCTTTTCTTCGGCGCGCCACGTTACAGGTGCATGCGCCGTTCCGCTATCCCGCGGTTCGAGAACAAGGGGCTCGGAAAGATAATAGGTCCCTTCGCGAATGATAATATCAATGGGCCCTGCCTTCTTCAGTTCGCGTGCCGCGTTGCGAGCGCCAATGAGAGTGGCGAAGGGCTTCGTCTTTGTTCCGGGGTTTGTGTCATTACCATCGGCCGCGACGTAGAGTACGCCTGCCTGCGACTGATTCGCCAGCGCGAGGACACATGCCGAAAGAAGAATGGCCATAAGGCTATACCTGCGATTGTTAATCATGTCATTTATCTCCGGTTCCACCCCATGGTTAGAGTTTTTGATTTAATTTCGTTTTTAATTCTGTGATTCTTTTTCTACTATCTGAAATATGTTGAAAGCCTGAAGTTAAAATCATAAGACTTCCGAAAAGAAGTAACCAACCACCAATTTTAATGGGAGAAAGAAGAAACCCTAATATAAATAAAATGACTCCCCATTTATGTCGTTTTACATATTCGTTTATAAATTCTTGTTTATTCATTGTTTTATTATTGTTACTCTAACGACCGAGATTAGTGAGATTTGAGCCTAAGCGAAAATCTTCACTGCAGCTCATGGTTAGGTGTTTTTTTCTTTTTTCATAAAGTGTTTCAATAGTAGCAAAATTTCAGTCCATAATAGTAAAGTTACGAGGTAACAAAATCAAGAGAAAATCATAATATGATTATAGTTTTTATTATGTTCGTTACTAGTGAGAGATCGGATGAAATCTTTTATTGGCATTTGGAAAACCAATGTTCCTATGAAAGTTAAGCATAATAGACAAAATATAATTGATCTTATTTTAGACTTTTCTTTATAGAAAATCTTGCATATTAAAACCAAAATTATGATTAATGGGGTGTAATATAATGTTTGAAATAATTCTATCATTTTTTTTTCTCACCTAACGACCGAGATTAGGGATTTCGAGCGAAGCGAAGAAATTCCTCTGCAGCTCATGGTTAGATATTGTTTTTAATCTTTATAAAACCGTCTTGAATAAACAAGTCATTTTCTTTTATCATATTGTATAAAACAGCACAGGTTGGTGCTTCGTCACAGTATGTGTAAACTGATTTATATTTTTCATAAAATTCTTTGACAGTAACATTTTTATTTTCAGATAAGATACTGAATATTTTTATTTTTGTATGTTTTTCAGAATCAGGAGATTTCAAATATTTGGGTCCAATGATTAAAGCGGTAGAAACTATAATGGATAATCCAAGAATTATATGCCAAGAGTCTCCAAGGCGATGTGAGTCATTGACATTACAAATACAGATAAATAGTATTAAGAAGGATATTATTGTGATGGTTATGTGTATTGCTTTCATGTTTTTGTTTCTTTTCGTTTATTTTATTATCTAACGACCGAGATTAGGGATTTCGAGCGAAGCGAAGAAATTCCTCTGCAGCTCATGGTTCGGTTTATTAAATATTTGTATTAGATTTTGCGGCATGGTTTTCTACACTTGTAGGCAACCTTTTGCGTGATCTTCAAAATTCAGATTTGTTTCTTAATCGTTGATTCAAGTTCAATAGTTCTCGTGAGGTAGATAGGGCGTATGATTAGAGATTTTTTATTCTACCGAACGACCGAGATTAGTGAGATTTGAGCCTAAGCGAAAATCTTCACTGCAGCTCATGGTTAGGATTTTCAGTCTTCCAACCTGTGTTTAATAAATGTTGGGTTTTGCCTTACATCTAATACAGAATGAATATAAATAATTTCCTCATCATGAGAATAATAAATTGCGTATGGGAAAGTTCTTGATAACATTCTAAAGTACTTTCCATAAAATTTTTGTTGAATGCCGTAATAAATTATCAAAGAGTCAATAGAAGAAAAGAGAGAGTCTAAAAAATACTCTCCAACTCCTGGTTCTTGTTCCTCGTAAAAGTTATACCCGTTAATTAAATCTTGTGATGCATCTTCAGCGATTTTCACTTTCATTTACAGGAATTCCTGATAGCTTTTTTTGCATCACTCCAATCAATAAATTTTTCATTTCCTTCTCGTGCTTTTAAAACTTCTTTATGCCATGGTGGAGATTGAACTCCCTCTTGAGAATTTTGCAGTTCATTCCAAAGTTGTTCCATAGTCATAAGTTTTTCACTTAAAGACATTTGCTTTATTTCTGCTAGTACATTCATGATTTAACCCGTTTTAATTATTTCTAATTTAATAGCTTTTTGAATATATAACAATTGATTCCTATTTATTATATCCTAACGACCGAGATTAGTGAGATTTGAGCCTAAGCGAGAATCTTCACTGCAGCTCATGGTTCTGTATTTGTTTCTTTTCATTTTTTTATTTCTATAAGACTATTGCTGACTTCGCATAATTCTAAATTGAGGATTCTACTTTTGCTCTAGAATCTCTAGGTTCCGATAAGATTAAATTCGTGCATCCGCGATTTATTGGATCGTCGTTTCTTCCATTATTATTTATTCCTACAGAACGACCGAGATTAGGGATTTCGAGCGAAGCGAAGAAATTCCTCTGCAGCTCATGGTTAGGGTTCCCCCATCTTAGATCTAAGTTTTTTGTTGATGTTTGGTCAAGTATCAAAGACACCTTCCCATGAATCCCCAATTAATTTTTGGTTGAGATATACGTCGACTTCATCATAGCCTGGTTCTGGATATACAACTACATTTTGGTCTTCTAATGTTTCTATATCCCAGTAAAAGTCTGATCCCACATTTTTTGCAATAAGTGTAAATGTTTCACCTGTTTTTAGAGGGAATATATGTGAAATAGGTTCGATGCTTACAATAATTTCTTTTAGATTATCAGGGCAGGTTATCTTTGTTTGTTGATCAGATAATGGTAAAGGTCTTTTATACTCTTGATTAGAGTCTCTTTTACCTTGTATGAATAACAGCAATATTGGTATGCCTATGACGATTATGAGTACTAATATTATATTCATGTTTATGCTTTTTATTTTTATACCCTAACGTCTAGCTCTCGGACGGCGTACCCGCCGTTCGCGAGCAGCTAATGGTTGGTGTTGTCATTTGCGTCTTGTCAGGGATACAATTCTTGCCTCAACCAGCGACCTGTTTCGCGTTCACGGACCGGCCGGTCGCTGCCGTACCTTCATTCCGACGGCAAAGCACACCCCCAAAAGCCCTGCCAGCAATGGTAGCGACGATAAGCACAGGAAGATCCACTTAAAGAGTGTTGACTTGTCGTCGCCAGTATCGAAGGCGGGTATGACATAGACCCCATCGATAGGATATACCTGGATGCTCTGACCTTCGGAGATCCTCTCATAGACGATGCCTGTAACTCCCCTGGTAACAGGACCGATCGTAGCGACTTCCATATCTACCCAGTAGTCACGGTCTATCTTGGTTCGTTTCTTCACCCCAATTCCCGTGGTACGTTTGGTTTTCTCATATCGCTTGCGAACGACTTTGGCCTCCAGCGGGTCAATCTGGCCGGTTGCTACAATCTTTTTTCGCGACGCCCATTTTTCCTGGTCCTCGGAGACGGTATTGAAGAAATCATATACCATGTATGCAATGAGTGACCCCACGCAAATGAAAACGAGCGAGCCGAAAAGAAGAAAGTTACTCAGGTAATTCTTCATTCTTTATCTAATCTTCTCGTTTTCTTGGTCAGTCCTGCACGCCAGCCCAATCGTTGCAGCACGTTTACCCTCCGACTTCCCCATTTAAGCTTCGCTTGGTCTACAGTGGGCATATTTTCGTCCAACGTTCGAGTTGAGCTGTGTTCGAGCCTAAGCGAGAAGATCAGTTCAACGTTCGAGTTGAGCTGTGTTCGAGCCTAAGCGAGAAGATCAGTTCCAACGATTGGTTGTACTTGGTTTCAATTATTGATGGGTCCATATTTTCTATGGTGCTAAACTAAGTGTTTTTGTCTTGTTAAACAAGGTAACATTAGCGATGTAGTCACCGTGATTAGGCGCTTTTTATAGAGTTCAAAAGTTTTGAGAAGCAGTAGTCTTACATTTCTATGGATTTGAGTGCTTGTTGTCTTATAAAAAGAGCTAAATAGCCACTTTTGATATAAGTGCTTTTTGTCAGGGAGCCTGAACGCTCTGATTGGACTCTTATGCATGTAATTTCCCCCTTCTATAATGAAAGAGTATTGGTGGAGGTCTTTCATTTTGAAGGTCATTTCCACGTTTAAAATCACTATTACCACAGCAATCACAGACTTTGGGTTGCCAAGCTTCATCTTTGAATCTTTCGTTAGCTTTGAATTCTTTTAGTAGTTCAGCAAAGAGTATCTTACAGTATTCCTTACTGGTAGTTCGTTGAGCTCCTGCAAAAAGGCCATAAAATCTTGATCTCCGAAATCCTTTAGGAAGTACATGCTGCATAAATCTTCTGATGAATTCCTGGGGTTTCATTCTGATATCTTTATGTCGAGCAATTCCTTTCTCGTCCAAATCTTTATAATCTTTGATATCAAAACTTATGAATGAATTTTCAACTGCCGTAATTCTACTGTTCGCTATTGCACTTCGATAAACATAACGACTCAAGTACTCGACCACTACTTCAGCTCCTGAGAATGGTTTTTGGATATTGACGACCCAAGATTTTCCTTCGATGATTTTATATATTTCAGTGAAATCTTGTGTGTTAACTAACTTCTTATGTTTATAGAGACTCTTGAGTTTTCGGAGAAATCGTTTTTTGAATTCTGCGGAGGCTTCAAAAATGTCAAATAAATAATCTTCTCTTCCTGCTTTCCATGTTCCATCTTTTTTCATTCCTCCACTTGTGACCAATATATGTACGTGAGGATGGAGGCATAAATCTTGGCCCCAGGTATGAAGTGTCGCTATAATTACAGGTATTGAATCATGATATTTTTTACTCAGGTGAAGTAAGCTATCTGCAGCAGTTCTGAACAGTAAATTATAAATTTCTCGTTGGTTAAATCTTGCGATAGGATTCAGTTCATGGGGCAGAGTGAAAATGCTGTGAAAATAAGATACAGGGAGTAATTCATCGAGTCGTTCATTTAACCATCTTCTTCGACGTATTCCCTGACACATTGGACAATTGGTATTCCCGCATGAATTATAGACGGGTCGTTCACTTCCGCATTTACAACATACTTCATTATGTCCTCCAAGATAGGCTGTCCGGCACATAGCTATATCTTGTAGTGTTTTTCGTTGTTCTTTTAATAAAGAATGATTGCCTTCATAAGTTTGACCAAAACGTCTGAAGATTTCTCCCACACTATGTTCTGTTCTCGTTTCCATCTTTCTTACCTCTGTATAGATAAGAAATAACATCAATCTTTATATGTCAAATTAGTGTTTAAATTAGGTTCATTTTTTCCATTATTTTAGTACAACGACCGAGATCAGGGATTTCTGAGCGAAGCGAAGAAATTCCTCTGCAGCTCATGGTTCGATTTAGTAATGATGCCTAGCCTGTATTAGAATTAAATTGTTGTCTAATATTTTATAAACTAATCTGTGTTCATCTGTAATTCTTCTAGAGCAGTAACCAGATAGTGTATTTCTCAAAATCTCAGGCTTTCCTAATCCATCATTTGGGTTTCGTTCAATATCTTTGATCAAAAGATTGATTCGTTTTAAGATTTTTTTATCTTGCTTTTGCCAATATAAATAATCTTCCCATGCTTTAGTCGAGAATGTTATTTTCATTCAATTAAATCTCGTTCTACACCACCGCCATTTTCAATTTCATAAATTGATTCAAGTAGTCTTTTAGCATTTTTAGGACTACGCAGTAAGTAACTTGTTTCTTCCATTGCACTGTAATCTTCGAGAGAAATCATAACAACAGATCTTTCTCTTTTGCTAGTGATGATTACTGGATCATGGTTGTTACATACAGTCTCCATAGTTTTAGCTAGATTTTGTCTAGCTTCTGTATATGTCATTGCATTCATTTTGAACTCCACTTAGTTAAGTACATGATAACGTACACCTAATTGTTGTTTATAGCAATGGTGCATTGATTTTTATTTTCTATCGAACGACCGAGATTAGTGAGATTTGAGCCTAGGCGAGAATCTTCACTGCAGCTCATGGTTAGGTCTTTACCAGTTTTCTGATTCAGATACAATTTGAAATTCGTCTTCATAATAAATAATTCCTGGTTCATCTGTAGTTAGAATTCTAACATGTTTACCATAGTCTTCTAGTAAGGATTTAATTTCCCAGAATTTATCAATAAAGACTTTTGAAGAATCTTTGAACCAACTTATTGCATCATTGTTTAATTCATGTGTTTCATATGGGGGACATGGTAAATTATCGTTCAACCATTCAAATGTTTCTTCAATAAAATCTATTTCGAATTGATGTAGTTCAGACTCTTCTTTCAAAAACCTTAATTCAGTAATTAAGCCAGTTTGAATAGTTGGACTCTCTTGATTGGTCCCGACAACAAATCGTATGTAATTGTTCATTTTAATATCTGACCTAACGTCTAAGCTGAGGGAGATTGAGCCTTAGCGAAAATCTTCCTTCCGGCTTTTTGTTAGGTGTTTTCTATTTCTTTTCTGATGTTCGTTTTTAACTTCTTAGCAAGATCATTATCTATGTCTAATTTCAAAATTCTGTTGATTAGATCCATAGATTCAATATAATTCTGATTTTTGTACTCAGTGACTAGTTTCATTTCTAGTTCGTTTATGGGATTTTTACTTTTTTGTCTTTCTATTTTATTCTTTCTTCTCTTTAGAGATCTGAAAAAATACATGACTATGAGTAGTCCGATAAATAGAATTGGTATGATGAGTATAAAATTCATTATTAATGTTCACCTAACGACCGAGATTAGTGAGATTCGAGCCTTGGCGAGAATCTTCACTGCAGCTCATGGTTAGTCTTTGTTTGATTTTGTGTTGTTTGACTCTAAATGTTCTTTTTTGTTGTCTATCTTTCGTTCAATTAATTTCATGCATTTTAGGAATAAAAAAATTGATATAATTATAGAAATAATAAAAGCTATAGAAGAATTGTTTTTAAATCCGATGAGTTCAAAAAACCTTTGTACTAGGCTCGTAATTCCTTTCATTATTGGTAATGATAAAACAATAAGAATTAGGTATAAGATGTCTTTATTTAATTTCATTTTTATTATTGACTAACGACCGAGATTAGGGATTTCGAGCGAAGCGAAGAAATTCCTCTGCAGCTCATGGTTAGTCTTGTTTTTTATTTTATACCCCAAAACCATATTTTTTGATTGTCATCCGTTTCTATCGAATAGTCACCAATATCATTTTGGATTATTTTTATAGCTTTGGTTAACTCATTTTTGAGTTTATCATTGATATGAATTTCAATCGTTTCATTTATGATTTTTATCTTTGAATCTTCTGATTGCACTATATTTAAATATTTATAACGGCTGATTTCTGTGCCATTATTGGGTACGGATAATTCATCATCTGTAATAGATTCGATATTTATCGTTTTATTAGAGGTCAATTCTCTCATGAATTTTTCATTTGCATACATATGAAAACCATTGAATGATTTACCACTATTTTTATATTTCCAGATTTTGATCATATTTTTTATTATTGACTAACGACCGAGATTAGTGAGATTTGAGCCTAAGCGAAAATCTTCACTGCAGCTCATGGTTAGTCTTTTGTTCATTTCTACATACTCCATGTGATTTTGGTAAGAGGCATGAAATATGTGAACCCAATTACGGATAAATATAATATCTCTAAACTTGTTATTATTTCATAAATCAAATCTTTCTTTTTGTCGTCAAATTTAAAATGGGAAATAAGAGTAATAATAGAAAATAATATTGGTAATATAAAACCATATTTTGTTCCAACTATCGTGATATCTGGAAGAGGCTCACCTTCTAAGACTTTACTCCAAAGGAATAACATTGTTCTTCCCGTACCAAATGTGCATATAGCAGCTATGAGACTTAGAATTGATAATGGTATGAGTTTTTTCGATTTCATTTTTTTATTTGACTAACGACCGAGATTAGTGAGATTTGAGCCTAGGCGAAAATCTTCACTGCAGCTCATGGTTCTGTTTCTTTTCATTTTTTTATTTCTATAAGATTATTGCTGAATTCGCATAATTCTAAATTGAGGATTCGACTTTTGCTCTAGAATTTCTAGGTTCAGATAAGATTAAATGTGTGCATCTGCGATTCTTTGGACTCTCGTTTCTTACCCTATAATTTATTATACAGAACGACCGAGATTAGTGAGATTTGAGCCTAAGCGAAAATCTTCACTGCAGCTCATGGTTCTGTATTTGTTTCTTTTCATTTTTTCATTTCTATAAGACTATTGCTGACTTCGCATAATTCTAAATTGAGGATTCAACTTTTACTCTAGAATTTCTAGGTTCAGATAAGATTAAATGTGTGCATCCGCGATTTATTGGACTCTCGTTTCTTACCCTATAATTTATTCTACAGAACGACCGAGATTAGTGAGATTTGAGCCTAAGCGAAAATCTTCACTGCCGCTCATGGTTCTGCTTTTTCTTTATTTGGGTTCTAATCGAAGTCTAAATCGTATATAAAATTCGATTCTAATTTTATTTCTTCTTCTTTAATACTGACAAATTTATGAATCATGTTTTTTAGTTTTTTAAATACTGCATCATGAAATTCATCTGTCTGTTGAGGATGCTTTTTCTTTAAAATATAATCTACAACATCTTTAACAATTCTGAATTTCTCCGCATCACCATCATCGATAATGATGTCAAATTCTTCTTCAACTTGGAGAATGAATTCTACGGAGTCTAATCCCATTTTTTGGTTCTGCCTTTTCGTTTTTATATGCTTCTATGATTGTTATACCAAACATTTCTTAATTTTTGGTGAATATTCTGTGGTATACCGAGAAGTTTTAATTTCTTTTTACTTTTGCAATAAAGTATGCATCCATATTTAACATTACTTGTTTGGATGACCTCTCTTAATTCTCTGAGAGTGTTATTTCCTGCTTTGCCTTTTTTCGTGTTTAATTTATTGTTTTCAATTTCAACAATCACGGTGGTGTATGAGATGAGAATTCTAAATTTGATGAGTAATTTATTCATATTATGTTTATGCAGAACGACCGAGATTAGTGAGATTTGAGCCTAAGCGAAAATCTTCACTGTGCTCATGATTATACCCTTCTTTGATTTACATGTACGGTTTCTTAATAATGAAGATAATGCTACCAATTATTGCAGAAATAGAAATAATAGAAGCATATACAATACAGATTTTTTTATGTGTTTCGGTTTTAATCTCGTTTAAGATAACTTTATTGAATTGATAAAGTAAAAAGGAGATGATGACACTTGCTGTTAAACAAATAATTAATCTTTTTAATCCAATAATTATCCATCCTAATGTAGTTAATTCGAATGCGAGTGAATCATCTATCATCCATATACAAATTAGGTAGGCCATTAGAGTCAGATACCCTAAAAAGGCTAATTCAAATCCGTATAATATTGGAGCGATTGCTTTATTCATATTTTATATCTAGTATAACGACGGAGATTTGAGCCTAAGCGAAAATATTCACTGCCGCTCATGGTAATACTTTGTTTTTTTTGATTATGTCAGATACGATTTCAAGAATTTGATTGGTTGAAATATCTTTGATTTCCATCTCTTTTTTTGTTTTATCGAATTCACCAAAAAACTGATTGTCGTCAATAGTTATTTCATATTCATTTTCTATTTCCATAATTACTTCAACCATATCAAGATCATCGGCACCATATGTTTTATTAAGAGGTGCATCTAGATCAAAATTGCCTGGTAAGCTTAGTTTTGTTTGAATGATAAATGCAATTTTTTTATCAAGTGAATGATTATTTTTATAGTTATTTAATGTGGTTTTCCCACTGTTTATTTTTGTGTTATCACAGGAAATATAAAGAGAAATATTTATGATTAGTATGAATCTTATAAAGATGGTTTTCATTTTCTTATTCCTGTAGAATGACTGAGGTCTTTACTGTAGCTCATGATTAATATTTATTTTTCAAGTATAGTTTGCGACCATTGAAATCGCTCATAGACAATGTCTCACTGGATTGACATTGTGTACATATTGATTTGTAATAGGCTGGTTGTCTATAAAATAATTGATATATTTTATCTGATAACCATTTTTTATCTGCTCGTACACTAGTTGTTTCTCCTAGATGGCAACATGACTTACAAATAGATTGTCTAAAAAATGATTTAGGTAAATCTATATGAATTAATTGAATAAATTGTTCAGCAATTTTTTTGATATATTCTTCTTTATTATCAGTGGTTAGTTCAGAATTAAATATGCTGTGACCACAATCATCTAATAGCCATATATCTTCGCTCAGTTCACTCCAAATACTGAATATAGGTTCATAATCACTTTCCGTGAAAAATCTATCGAGTTGGTTGATGAGTGTTGCTGATGAAATTTCATTTCGTAACAACTCATTACATAATGATTCTGCACAATCAATTCTAAGTTCATCTGTGTCTTTTATAAATAAACCAAGATCATTAATGGAGCGTTCAAAATAAAATTTGACATCATAATTATCAGGATGTTTATCTAATCCAAGACTTGCTAATATTGCAATATTTTCTGATTGCTCTCCATCTGATAATAAGGATTCTGCCCAATCAGTATAATCCTTGGAGTGGACTAAGCCTGTAGCAATGTTTTGTGTGAGTTTTTCAAATGTCATTTTTTATTCTGTATAACGACCGAGATTTGAGCCTTAGAGAAAGGCTTAACTGCATCTCATGGTTAGATGTCGTCTTTTTTATCGATTATAAGAGTTGTTGTTGATGTGATCATTATCAATGTTACAAGACAAGAACCTGCAAGAATATAGTCACTGACATCACTATTTCGATCTACGAGAAACTGGGAAGATAAAGCACCTATAAAAAATACTGAAAAACCACCAAATAATATAACGAAAAATAATTTACGTTTTTTAGGATCGATCTGTTTTTCACTATTGTGTTGATCTTGGTTAATTTCAAGATTTGAATTTTTATAGAGTTTTATAATCAAATCATTCTTTTTTAGATCATCATAATCACCATTTTCAGAAAGGTGTAAAATGAGAATTATCATTGGTGTGATTATAAACAATGCTAGAACTAAACCCATAATGAAAAATTCATTTACAAATAATTCATTAAATTCGATTTCGTTTTTACTCTTGAATTTATATAATCCAAAGAGACCCAGTAAAGGAAATGTGATTAGTATAAAAACACCTGTTAAGTTCCTAATTAAACGCTGTCTTTTTAACGGTTGTTTACTAGAATTCTTAATGAGGTTTTCTATAAATTTAATGTCTTTTTCTTCATTCATTATATTTTTTCATCTAACGACCGAGCTTAGTGAGGTTTGAGCCTAAGCGAAAACCTTCACTGCCTCTCATGGTTATGCTTTTGTTTGTTCGCATATATAGGATAACTTTTTTCGTGCTTTCTTCCATATGTCTGAGTTCCAATCACTTTTTTTAAGGTTGGAAATATAAATCTCAAACTCTTTTTCAATAGCTTTGAAAAATAAAGAAGCATCTATTGTTTTACTTTCTGAATGATAAAGCTGCTTCTCCTGTCGAGTAATATGCCACCCTCCAGTTGTTTCTGCTTGGTGTAAAAGTCCACAACGAATATGCGTGTAAAAATCATCGGGGATATTTTTTAAATTATCTAGGTGTATTGAATCATCAAAAAATAATTGGAATGATTTTTTACTTTGGTTTTTGGAATTCTTCCAGCCTTGTTTAAAAGTTTCAAGAGATTCTATCATAAGGCATGCTATTGCTAACATGCTAAAACCATGTTTATTTTTATTGTCTTTAAATGGGTTTATATACCTTTCGTAGAATCTTTCATAAATAAAATCTGATATTTTCAAGGTATCTTTATTTGATTCGTAAGTTCGATATTTTTCAACTGAAACAGTAGATGATATTTTTGATTTATTGGGCATTTTTATTCCTGCATAACGACCGAGATTAGGGATTTCGAGCGAAGCGAAGAAATTCCTCTGCAGCTCATGGTTATATTTGGTTTTATTTAAGATCGTTGATATACATACTTTGTAGTAGTTAATGAAAAGCATCTTCACTTACAAAAAATATTACAATTGGAAATGTAATAACATCAATAATTATCGCCGGAACTTTAAGTGTATTACGAACCCATTTTGTTGATGATGATGTATTGTCTTTTATATCTTTTTCAAAAATCAGAGTACATGTTTCACCATTTATAGTATGTGTAAATCGTGTAAACCTTGGTTCTATATCAAGTGTTGAATTCGGTGTGATGGTATTTGTTATATCTATATTTTTAATGTCACTAACCTTAAGAGTATTTAGGTCAATTATTATCGAAGGGGATTTAAAGTTTTGATGTGAATAATATATTTTATTCTTTTCAACTTTAGTCGCCATATCCTTTTTGTATTTAGTCACCATTTGTGTTATTTCGTTTAATGGTAAACTATAGTTAATCGTTCTAGGGGTATTTATGATTTCATCATCAATTGGAAGCTGATTTTCTTTAGAAGTTGTATTGATAATTAAAGATTCCTGAATTCAAGTAGTAAGTGCAACACCTACTGATTTTCTTAAGTTAATTCCAGTTAAATTTTCAAAAACTTCATATGGCGTCTTAAATTTCAGACATTTTCGAGGTCTACTATTAAGTTTATCAACCGCAATAATGACTTCATTTTCACTGATACCATCAAGCGCCATAGACTTAGGAAAGTATTGCCGTAACAATCCATTAGCATTCTCGTTTTGGCCTCGTTCCCATGAGTGATATGGTTTAGCAAAATAACTATTACATTCCAATTCCTTGGAGATAGTCTCATGCTGAGTAAATTCTTTTCCATTATCAAATGTAAGAGTATGAACCAAATCTTTGATCGGTGTTAGCAAAGAGATTATTGCATCTTTCACAAGCGTGGCTTTCTTATGAGACACAGGCAATGCTAGACGCAGTTTTGATTTTCGATCATCCATAGTTACAATGGCTCCTTTATGAGCTTTTCCTATAATAGTATCCATCTCCCAGTCGCCTACACGCTCTCGCTTATTAGCTGCCTCAGGTCGTTCGTCTATATCCACACGATTGGGAATCCCATTACGACTATGCTGGTTGCCATAACGTTTGCGATAAGTTTTATTCTGATGACGTAGAAGCTTATATAGCTCACCTCCTGATTCTTTATCTCTAAGAATATATTGATAAACTGTTTCATGATGAAGTAAGATGGATTGGTCATCTTTTAGTCGACCTACAATTTGTTCGGGGCTCCAATCCTTGAGTAAATGCTCATCTATATAGTCCTTAACTTCTTCAGTTAGTTTAATAGCCTTTGGTTTCACTTTGTGTCTTTCTTGAGCAAAGTCATTGGCTTGCTTGTTTCGATAACCACGGAGACCTTTATTACGTTTAAGTTCTCGTGAAAGTGTGCTTGTACTACGATTTAAGTTTTTTGCTATTTTAGTGATCGATGTGCCTGCCTTTAATTCAATTTCAAGGTAGTGTCTTTCTTCAAGACTCAGATGTTCATATGTCATTTCTGACTCCTCTGTTTTAGGTTTGGTCGCTTATAGCAGAGTACATCTGAGTCTTGTTATTCTCAATAGATGTTTATGCTATAAGCAATTAACAGAAGTGTTGCACTTATTATACGAATGCAGGATTGATCATTTTTTACATATATTTCATTAGGGACCGTTTCGGTCCATTTACGTCCACCAATGCTGTCAACATAACGGGTAGCGATGCATCCATTTAATAGAAACAATAGTAATACTAGAATTATTTTCATGATTGCTCAATTTTTTTTAATATAACGCTGAGGATGAGCTGTGACCAACGATCAGAGAGGACTGATGAGTTTAGCGTAGCTAAACCATCAGTTCGATCCGTTGGTTAGGCATGATTTCCTTCTTCTGGTATGTGTAGAGTTGATATACCTTCATATGCTCCCACATATAAAATGTTATTGCCTTTTATTAACCACTCCATTCCATGTTCATCTTCCCAAGAGCAGTTTAATTCTAATGATAAAACTATGTCTCCATCTAATGGTTTTTCGTTGATAATTAATAGGCTAGGAGAGATGTTGTTTTTTACATTAGATTTAGTGATAATTTCTTCATCATCTAAATCTATTCCTAGATCTGCCCAATACTCCTGACATTCTTGTGAATATTTTATAGATGATTCAAATAAATTATCGATTAATGATTCAGGTAAATTATTAAATCTATTTATACACTTTTCTACATACCTGCATTCGTATAATAAGTGCAACACTTCTGTTAATTGCTTATAGCATAAACATCTATTGAGAATAACAAGACTCAGATGTACTCTGCTATAAGCGACCAAACCTAAAACAGAGGAGTCAGAAATGACATATGAACATCTGAGTCTTGAAGAAAGACACTACCTTGAAATTGAATTAAAGGCAGGCACATCGATCACTAAAATAGCAAAAAACTTAAATCGTAGTACAAGCACACTTTCACGAGAACTTAAACGTAATAAAGGTCTCCGTGGTTATCGAAACAAGCAAGCCAATGACTTTGCTCAAGAAAGACACAAAGTGAAACCAAAGGCTATTAAACTAACTGAAGAAGTTAAGGACTATATAGATGAGCATTTACTCAAGGATTGGAGCCCCGAACAAATTGTAGGTCGACTAAAAGATGACCAATCCATCTTACTTCATCATGAAACAGTTTATCAATATATTCTTAGAGATAAAGAATCAGGAGGTGAGCTATATAAGCTTCTACGTCATCAGAATAAAACTTATCGCAAACGTTATGGCAACCAGCATAGTCGTAATGGGATTCCCAATCGTGTGGATATAGACGAACGACCTGAGGCAGCTAATAAGCGAGAGCGTGTAGGCGACTGGGAGATGGATACTATTATAGGAAAAGCTCATAAAGGAGCCATTGTAACTATGGATGATCGAAAATCAAAACTGCGTCTAGCATTGCCTGTGTCTCATAAGAAAGCCACGCTTGTGAAAGATGCAATAATCTCTTTGCTAACACCGATCAAAGATTTGGTTCATACTCTTACATTTGATAATGGAAAAGAATTTACTCAGCATGAGACTATCTCCAAGGAATTGGAATGTAATAGTTATTTTGCTAAACCATATCACTCATGGGAACGAGGCCAAAACGAGAATGCTAATGGATTGTTACGGCAATACTTTCCTAAGTCTATGGCGCTTGATGGTATCAGTGAAAATGAAGTCATTATTGCGGTTGATAAACTTAATAGTAGACCTCGAAAATGTCTGAAATTTAAGACGCCATATGAAGTTTTTGAAAATTTAACTGGAATTAACTTAAGAAAATCAGTAGGTGTTGCACTTACTACTTGAATTCAGGATATTTTAAATCAGGTAAACCATCTGATATGAAATCCATTTCTTTATCAAATAGTGATGAATGAAATCTACCTGATATTTCATCGTCTGTTTGTTTCTTAATTTTCATATTTCTTTCTGCCTAACGACTAAGCTGAGGGAGATTTGAGCCTTAGCGAAAATCTTCCTTCCAGCTTCTGGTTCTGTATTTTCTATTTTCTTTTAATTTTTTCATTTCTATAGGACTATTGCTGACTTCGCATTTGTCTGAGTTTGTGATCCAAGTTAGCTTCGTAATTCATGGTAATTTAAGAGGCTAAATACAGATTGATAATTGTATTTCGTTTTCTACTTCGTTTGCCCTAAAAATCTTTTTTATTATTCCTACAGAACGACCGAGATTAGGGATTTCGAGCGAAGCGAAGAAATTCCTCTGCAGCTCATGGTTCGGTTTCTGTTTTTTATTTTGCGTTGATATATACGTCGTAATATTCATATTCATCATGTTGGAAATATTCTTCGTCTTCCATTTCTTCTCCATCCTCATCATATGTATAAACATCTTTTCCTATGGAGTTAGAACAAACTGTAATTATATATTCACCATTATTTAAATTGATTTTTAAATCATCATCGCCAGAATTAGCTGGTGCAGATACAACGAGTGTACCTGATGTGATATTTAGATTTTTTTGAAATGTGCGTTCGTATGATTTATCTGGTGATTCATCAATGTACACTCTTAATCTATGGTCATTTAAATCTGCAACTGTCGATACATAGATTGCTTGGTCTGTCGCCATATAACCATATGCTAATTTATTTTGATCAATCCAAGATAGTTTGTCATCATTGTAATGATCATATCCAAGATTGAAAATCTAAAATTGGTAGTGGTCTGCAAATATTCTGTCAGTTACTTTTATCATATTGAATTTTCATTTTTTTATTCTTACCGAACGTCTAAGCTGAGGGAGATTGAGCCTTAGCGAAAATCTTCCTTCCGGCTTCTTGTTAGGAGTTATCGTTATTTTCTTTGTTTCGTTTTATAAAAGATAAGTGAATTTTACCAAATGCTGCAAACAATAGTAGAATGGATGCAATAGGAGCAACATAAAGTAATAAAATGGCAGTTAGTAATCCTAAGATATGCATGTCTGTAGGAGGCACTAACCATTCATAAATTACTGTTATGAGAAAAGTAGTTATTACTAAAATCATAAGTGCGAAACCTATGTAATAAAACCATGATGTTATTCGTTGTATGAATTCGTTTTTTTTCATTTTCATTTTCACTTCCTAACGACCGAGATTAGGGATTTCGAGCGAAGCGAAGAAATTCCTCTGCAGCTCATGGTTAGGTATTGTTTTTTTTGATCTTGAATATTGTAGTTTAACTTCGTATTTGGTTTGTCTTTGTCAGATTATTCATTCGTTGATCAGCTGCCAAAATCTGATTTCATCGTGTAGTCAGCTGCATCTTTACATTGTTCTTTCAGATTTAGAATAGGGTATTTTCTAATCCATATTTCATCAATCTTCAGATCTATTTTTACATGATTTAAATTGGCTTTTATATGATTAATTTTTTCTTACCTAACGTTCGAGTTGAGCTGTGTTCGAGCCTAAGCGAGAAGATCAGTTCCAACGATTGGTTGTACTTGGTTTCAATTATTGATGGGTCCATATTTTCTATGGTGCTAAACTAAGTGTTTTTGTCTTGTTAAACAAGGTAACATTAGCGATGTAGTCACCGTGATTAGGCGCTTTTTATAGAGTTCAAAAGTTTTGAGAAGCAGTAGTCTTACATTTCTATGGATTTGAGTGCTTGTTGTCTTATAAAAAGAGCTAAATAGCCACTTTTGATATAAGTGCTTTTTGTCAGGGAGCCTGAACGCTCTGATTGGACTCTTATGCATGTAATTTCCCCCTTCTATAATGAAAGAGTATTGGTGGAGGTCTTTCATTTTGAAGGTCATTTCCACGTTTAAAATCACTATTACCACAGCAATCACAGACTTTGGGTTGCCAAGCTTCATCTTTGAATCTTTCGTTAGCTTTGAATTCTTTTAGTAGTTCAGCAAAGAGTATCTTACAGTATTCCTTACTGGTAGTTCGTTGAGCTCCTGCAAAAAGGCCATAAAATCTTGATCTCCGAAATCCTTTAGGAAGTACATGCTGCATAAATCTTCTGATGAATTCCTGGGGTTTCATTCTGATATCTTTATGTCGAGCAATTCCTTTCTCGTCCAAATCTTTATAATCTTTGATATCAAAACTTATGAATGAATTTTCAACTGCCGTAATTCTACTGTTCGCTATTGCACTTCGATAAACATAACGACTCAAGTACTCGACCACTACTTCAGCTCCTGAGAATGGTTTTTGGATATTGACGACCCAAGATTTTCCTTCGATGATTTTATATATTTCAGTGAAATCTTGTGTGTTAACTAACTTCTTATGTTTATAGAGACTCTTGAGTTTTCGGAGAAATCGTTTTTTGAATTCTGCGGAGGCTTCAAAAATGTCAAATAAATAATCTTCTCTTCCTGCTTTCCATGTTCCATCTTTTTTCATTCCTCCACTTGTGACCAATATATGTACGTGAGGATGGAGGCATAAATCTTGGCCCCAGGTATGAAGTGTCGCTATAATTACAGGTATTGAATCATGATATTTTTTACTCAGGTGAAGTAAGCTATCTGCAGCAGTTCTGAACAGTAAATTATAAATTTCTCGTTGGTTAAATCTTGCGATAGGATTCAGTTCATGGGGCAGAGTGAAAATGCTGTGAAAATAAGATACAGGGAGTAATTCATCGAGTCGTTCATTTAACCATCTTCTTCGACGTATTCCCTGACACATTGGACAATTGGTATTCCCGCATGAATTATAGACGGGTCGTTCACTTCCGCATTTACAACATACTTCATTATGTCCTCCAAGATAGGCTGTCCGGCACATAGCTATATCTTGTAGTGTTTTTCGTTGTTCTTTTAATAAAGAATGATTGCCTTCATAAGTTTGACCAAAACGTCTGAAGATTTCTCCCACACTATGTTCTGTTCTCGTTTCCATCTTTCTTACCTCTGTATAGATAAGAAATAACATCAATCTTTATATGTCAAATTAGTGTTTAAATTAGGTTCATTTTTTCCATTATTTTAGTACAACGACCGAGATTAGGGATTTCGAGCGAAGCGAAGAAATTCCTCTGCAGCTCATGGTTAGATATTATCTTTTATTTCTTTTGATTTATAGATCGTTCTTCGTCTACTTTCTGTTCATACCATGAAAAAGGTTTTAAGTTTTCTTTTTCTTGATCAGTAAGTGTTTGATCAATTAATTGTACATTATTATGATGCTTTGCTAAGATGTAATTCTCTAAGGCTTTACCTAGTTCTTTATAATACTCATCTAAGTCTGTGAATTTACGTCTAGAAACAGAACCAATTCTTTTCTTATTGGTTATTAAATTAACTAAGTGAACATCCCCGTCGTATACACTAGCTTGTAAACCTTCATGCATCCCATCTTTTAAATTACCAAAACCTTCTTTACTATAAAAATATCCAGTCTCTTTCCCTTGATTATAAGTGTATATATATACAGGTTCTAAAAGTTCTTCATAAGCAACACATATTTGTAGCCATTCTCCATTCCTAACATATTTTTCAGTACCACTATCCCATTTCATTTCTCCTCGCATGTACATTGAACTCTCACCTGGTTCATTTGACATGCCTGAGAATTCATAGTTTGGATGACTGCATCCAATAAATAAGAGAGTAATGATTATTTGTATGATGTATTTCATTTGTAATTTATTTTCCTTATCTAACGACCGAGATTAGGGATTTCGAGCGAAGCGAAGAAATTCCTCTGCAGCTCCTGGTTAGGTGTTTTTTTAATTCTGACATTATCTAGTTTTTATAAAAGAGTTGCCACTGCATTTTTCCAATTATCTGACTCCAAAGTACTCGTGATTAATTTGGGAATACCATCTGATGAGTCGTATGGATATCCAACTTCCTTATGATTAAGGAGGTATTCATGCCAAGCAATTAAATTATATTCAAAATCTTGACCAGTAATTTTAATTAGCTCTTCACGACCTTCTGTGATAATTTGTGCTAAAGACATCGATTTTACTTTAATTTCGAACATGCCTGGTGTAGATCCACACAAGAAATGTAAAGCTATTTGTATTGGAGTAAGTCTCATTATTTTATTCTCACCTAACGTTCGAGTTGAGCTGTGTTCGAGCCTAAGCGAGAAGATCAGTTCCAACGATTGGTTGTACTTGGTTTCAATTATTGATGGGTCCATATTTTCTATGGTGCTAAACTAAGTGTTTTTGTCTTGTTAAACAAGGTAACATTAGCGATGTAGTCACCGTGATTAGGCGCTTTTTATAGAGTTCAAAAGTTTTGAGAAGCAGTAGTCTTACATTTCTATGGATTTGAGTGCTTGTTGTCTTATAAAAAGAGCTAAATAGCCACTTTTGATATAAGTGCTTTTTGTCAGGGAGCCTGAACGCTCTGATTGGACTCTTATGCATGTAATTTCCCCCTTCTATAATGAAAGAGTATTGGTGGAGGTCTTTCATTTTGAAGGTCATTTCCACGTTTAAAATCACTATTACCACAGCAATCACAGACTTTGGGTTGCCAAGCTTCATCTTTGAATCTTTCGTTAGCTTTGAATTCTTTTAGTAGTTCAGCAAAGAGTATCTTACAGTATTCCTTACTGGTAGTTCGTTGAGCTCCTGCAAAAAGGCCATAAAATCTTGATCTCCGAAATCCTTTAGGAAGTACATGCTGCATAAATCTTCTGATGAATTCCTGGGGTTTCATTCTGATATCTTTATGTCGAGCAATTCCTTTCTCGTCCAAATCTTTATAATCTTTGATATCAAAACTTATGAATGAATTTTCAACTGCCGTAATTCTACTGTTCGCTATTGCACTTCGATAAACATAACGACTCAAGTACTCGACCACTACTTCAGCTCCTGAGAATGGTTTTTGGATATTGACGACCCAAGATTTTCCTTCGATGATTTTATATATTTCAGTGAAATCTTGTGTGTTAACTAACTTCTTATGTTTATAGAGACTCTTGAGTTTTCGGAGAAATCGTTTTTTGAATTCTGCGGAGGCTTCAAAAATGTCAAATAAATAATCTTCTCTTCCTGCTTTCCATGTTCCATCTTTTTTCATTCCTCCACTTGTGACCAATATATGTACGTGAGGATGGAGGCATAAATCTTGGCCCCAGGTATGAAGTGTCGCTATAATTACAGGTATTGAATCATGATATTTTTTACTCAGGTGAAGTAAGCTATCTGCAGCAGTTCTGAACAGTAAATTATAAATTTCTCGTTGGTTAAATCTTGCGATAGGATTCAGTTCATGGGGCAGAGTGAAAATGCTGTGAAAATAAGATACAGGGAGTAATTCATCGAGTCGTTCATTTAACCATCTTCTTCGACGTATTCCCTGACACATTGGACAATTGGTATTCCCGCATGAATTATAGACGGGTCGTTCACTTCCGCATTTACAACATACTTCATTATGTCCTCCAAGATAGGCTGTCCGGCACATAGCTATATCTTGTAGTGTTTTTCGTTGTTCTTTTAATAAAGAATGATTGCCTTCATAAGTTTGACCAAAACGTCTGAAGATTTCTCCCACACTATGTTCTGTTCTCGTTTCCATCTTTCTTACCTCTGTATAGATAAGAAATAACATCAATCTTTATATGTCAAATTAGTGTTTAAATTAGGTTCATTTTTTCCATTATTTTAGTACAACGACCGAGATCAGGGATTTCTGAGCGAAGCGAAGAAATTCCTCTGCAGCTCATGGTTCTACTTTTTTATTTCTTTTATATATTCTTTATCACATGTTTCGCATATAAAAAATTCTATCTTTTTACAGTGCGGATTCTTTTTTTGTTCTTCAGATAATGGACCTTTAAAGTATTGTCCTACAGGTGATAAATTCGGATATTTGTTTCGTTTTGGGTCAAAAACATAATGTACATTCAAAGAAGATTCATAATGATAAAATTTTTGTTTTTTCATCTTTGTGTCGTGTGTAATACATATCTTTTTTTTAGCATATTGATCAATAATTGTTTTAATGTTTTTAGTACACGTTTTACACTCTAACCCTGGAGGTGTTGTCTCGTACATGAAATACTTTGAATGTGGATTACTCTTTAGATATTTTTTGGGGATAAAGTAATCATATATTTCTTCTGTTAAAACTTGTTCAGCAATTAACTCTACATTGTCACCGTTATATCTCTCTTTATACATATTTTTCATTAGAAGAACTTCATGAAATTGACACTTCTTTTGTTCATCTGAAGTCAATGAATTGACAAAAATAACTGATAATATAAGTCTTATTAAATTTTTCATGTTTTATTTATGTAGAACGACCGAGATTAGTGAGATTTGAGCCTAAGCGAAAATCTTCACTGCAGCTCATGGTTCTATATTTTGCTATTTCTTTTTTTATGTTCATTATGATCAAACTTTTGAACTTCATATTTATTTTTTAATTTATACCACACCCAGCGACCACCGCCTACGGTTTCTTGAATTAAATGAGGACACATTGTGTGTTGTGTGAATTCGAATGTGATATGGATGTATTCTTCAGATGACTTCTTACCTTTATAAAATTCTTCTAGTCTCACTTTTGCAGTGACTTTGCCTTGAAGCCATGGATAGTCATTAAGTTTTTTCTCATAATAATTGATTAAAGATTCTCTTTCTTTTTTAGTTTCGTTTAATACGATATTTAATTTTTCTTTTAGTTTTTTATCATCAGGCATTAAGTCTATGTCGCCAGTGTGAATTTCCTTAAAAGTTGCGACATAGTGAAGATAGTTCTGCATAGCTAAATGAAATCGTATTTCTTCTCCAGTAAGCATTTTACCTTCATTAGAGAAAAAAACTATTTTTTCAACAAATCCAACAAAGACTTTGTCAGAATTCTCAAATTTCGTAAGTTGCTCTTTTTCGCTCCATTTAGTGGGGCTAGCTATTAAGATGTTAGCTAAGAGTAATAGATTTAGAATTAAAATCTTCATTTTTTTTCCTTATAGAACGACCGAGATTAGTGAGATTTGAGCCTAAGCGAAAATCTTCACTGCAGCTCATGGTTATGGTTTTTCGTTTCTTTTATTAGTGTTTTCAATGTTTCTAAATGCGCTATATCTATGGAATGTAATTCATTTAGTTTATTGCTTTTATACCAAATTGCTTCTTTTTTGTTTACCGCAAGTGCGATTTTCGGGTCTGGGCATCCCGAATGATGTTTATAATAACTCTTGCACGTATATTGAAGTATTCTGTCCTTCAATATAGAGCCTTTTAAGTTTTCAGTGACATTAACTTTAGCTGTGATAAGGACTGTAATTAAAGGTGGGTCTTCTCGAGGTCCAGGGGGTTCAGGAGGCTGCGATCCTTTCGTTTCTTTAGATGATTTATCGTGATATTCTTCTTTGAAATCATAGAAACTATCAGCTTTTTCTTTTGTGATTTCTTTGTTGTCTATTAGATATTGTTCTTTATATTCAATCACCTTACCTAAAAAAATGTCAGTAGAATTTGACGCAACGCTGTTTAAACTTTCGTTAGTCCATTTGATTACTCCTCCAAATGTTGAGAGAGATACCAACAGTACTGTATAAAATATATTAAATTTCCTGTTCATTATTATTCCTCCATAACGACCGAGATTAGTGAGATTTGAGCCTAAGCGAGAATCTTCACTGCAGCTCATGGTTAGCTCTTGTTTAATTGACTTTCTATTGAGGGATACCTGTTGAAAAATGGGTAATAATAAAACCAAAGAATTGCTTTTAATGGATAAAGAGGGATCGATTTAACATATTTATGTATTTGTAAAGAACCTTTAAATAAATTTAACTTTATGTTTTGTTCAGAAGTGTCATCAAGTGGAAAAATCTCCTTCTTTGTCTTAATACAGTCTAGAGAGTTTTTATGTTTCTCGATAAGTTCTTTTAACGGTATTTTTGGATAAACTTCTCGAAAATAGTTTTCAGGCATAGGAGTATTTGTAGATGCCTGATTGTTGTAAGTTGTTAAAGAATAACTATTGGAAAGTTCTGTTTCAATTGTAATGGAATTATCAGGTAGCGTGTAAAGTATAACTTGGCTTTTATTTCTCCATAGAACCATTGTTGCCAATTGTTTTTTCCATAGAATCTCCATCTTGAATTCGTCAGGTATTAATGCGTTGAATTTAGTAATATCTTTTTGTATATTTTTAGGTAATTCGTCATATTTTATTTCGTTAATGAAATTATCGACTGAAATATTTTTATTAAGTTCTTTATAAGCTGTAATTGGCGGGCCAATAAGTAATAGAACTATAAATAGTATGATCCATATCATTGTTGATTCCTTTTATTATTTGAGCTAACGACCGAGATTAGTGAGATTTGAGCCTAAGCGAGAATCTTCACTGCAGCTCATGGTTCTGTATTTGTTTCTTTTCATTTTTTTATTTCTATAAGACTATTGCTGACTTCGCATAATTCTAAATTGAGGATTCTACTTTTGCTCTAGAATCTCTAGGTTCCGATAAGATTAAATTCGTGCATCCGCGATTTATTGGATCGTCGTTTCTTCCATTATTATTTATTCCTACAGAACGTTCGAGTTGAGCTGTGTTCGAGCCTAAGCGAGAAGATCAGTTCCAACGATTGGTTGTACTTGGTTTCAATTATTGATGGGTCCATATTTTCTATGGTGCTAAACTAAGTGTTTTTGTCTTGTTAAACAAGGTAACATTAGCGATGTAGTCACCGTGATTAGGCGCTTTTTATAGAGTTCAAAAGTTTTGAGAAGCAGTAGTCTTACATTTCTATGGATTTGAGTGCTTGTTGTCTTATAAAAAGAGCTAAATAGCCACTTTTGATATAAGTGCTTTTTGTCAGGGAGCCTGAACGCTCTGATTGGACTCTTATGCATGTAATTTCCCCCTTCTATAATGAAAGAGTATTGGTGGAGGTCTTTCATTTTGAAGGTCATTTCCACGTTTAAAATCACTATTACCACAGCAATCACAGACTTTGGGTTGCCAAGCTTCATCTTTGAATCTTTCGTTAGCTTTGAATTCTTTTAGTAGTTCAGCAAAGAGTATCTTACAGTATTCCTTACTGGTAGTTCGTTGAGCTCCTGCAAAAAGGCCATAAAATCTTGATCTCCGAAATCCTTTAGGAAGTACATGCTGCATAAATCTTCTGATGAATTCCTGGGGTTTCATTCTGATATCTTTATGTCGAGCAATTCCTTTCTCGTCCAAATCTTTATAATCTTTGATATCAAAACTTATGAATGAATTTTCAACTGCCGTAATTCTACTGTTCGCTATTGCACTTCGATAAACATAACGACTCAAGTACTCGACCACTACTTCAGCTCCTGAGAATGGTTTTTGGATATTGACGACCCAAGATTTTCCTTCGATGATTTTATATATTTCAGTGAAATCTTGTGTGTTAACTAACTTCTTATGTTTATAGAGACTCTTGAGTTTTCGGAGAAATCGTTTTTTGAATTCTGCGGAGGCTTCAAAAATGTCAAATAAATAATCTTCTCTTCCTGCTTTCCATGTTCCATCTTTTTTCATTCCTCCACTTGTGACCAATATATGTACGTGAGGATGGAGGCATAAATCTTGGCCCCAGGTATGAAGTGTCGCTATAATTACAGGTATTGAATCATGATATTTTTTACTCAGGTGAAGTAAGCTATCTGCAGCAGTTCTGAACAGTAAATTATAAATTTCTCGTTGGTTAAATCTTGCGATAGGATTCAGTTCATGGGGCAGAGTGAAAATGCTGTGAAAATAAGATACAGGGAGTAATTCATCGAGTCGTTCATTTAACCATCTTCTTCGACGTATTCCCTGACACATTGGACAATTGGTATTCCCGCATGAATTATAGACGGGTCGTTCACTTCCGCATTTACAACATACTTCATTATGTCCTCCAAGATAGGCTGTCCGGCACATAGCTATATCTTGTAGTGTTTTTCGTTGTTCTTTTAATAAAGAATGATTGCCTTCATAAGTTTGACCAAAACGTCTGAAGATTTCTCCCACACTATGTTCTGTTCTCGTTTCCATCTTTCTTACCTCTGTATAGATAAGAAATAACATCAATCTTTATATGTCAAATTAGTGTTTAAATTAGGTTCATTTTTTCCATTATTTTAGTACAACGACCGAGATTAGTGAGATTTGAGCCTAAGCGAAAATCTTCACTGCAGCTCATGGTTATACATTGATTGTTTCTCATTTTTTTCTTTCAAATTCAAATGATAGATCAAACATAGTACTCCATTTAGGTTTTTGACCTAACAACCATGCTACGGGATAAACAATTAACTTTAGGAAGAACATACATATACGCATTATCCATTCTAAAGCGTATAGGAAGTCTAATATATCAAACATTTTATCACGTTCTTTTACTGATTATCTAATTGATTTATATTCATTTTTTATGTTCTGTATAACGACCGAGATTAGTGAGATTTGAGCCTAAGCGAAAATCTTCACTGCAGCTCATGGTTAGTTTTTTTTCGTATTCCATTTTGCTTTTATTTGAGATAAAAATGAGTACTTCTTTTTAATCTCTCTATACGGGTAATATAATTTTTTCAGGTTTATCCAATCTTCTGGGAATTGTATAACTTCTTGTTCATCATCTAAAACAATATGATTACAGAAATTCCCTTTACATTCGATTTCAATGAAATATATAGATTCTTCATATGTGTCAAAAATATATTCTTTGGGAGTGAGGTCGGGTTCTCCCATCATTTCTGCAGTGTATTCATAAATAACAAATTTTCCACTGGGTGCGTAGAATAAGTCTTTGTCTCCAAGACGAGCATTAACTGGTTTTCTATTTATTTTCATTTTTATTAAACTAACATGGTTTTATGCGTAGTACGAGTTTGTCGGATTTTTGGTTGATTGACAATAGTACGTGCGTTGTTGAAGTTGTAGTAGGTTTTTAGTTTTTGTATTAAAAAAGTGTTTAGTGATAGAGTTGTAGGAAGTAGTAATAGTACAGATAACTCGGGAATACGGGTGTTATGTGTAGTACGCATAAGTCGGGAT